>CAYFZO010000022.1:7392-28849 GCA_964347615.1 uncultured Chromatiales bacterium | reverse complement strand
GCTTTGGCAATTCCTCGATTGTAATAAGCAAGAACAAATTTCGGATCGTGCTCAACCGCTAAATCGTAGTCCTTTATCGCTTCTTTATAGTCACGTAAATCAGCTTTGGCAACTCCCCGGTTATAATAGGCGGGAGCAAAACTCTGATTGCTCTCAATTGCTAAACCGAAGTCCTCTATTGCTTTTTTATAGTCGCCTAATCTAGCTTTGGTAAGACCACGATTATAATAAGCTTCAATAAAATGCGGATTGAGATCAACTGCCGCATCGTAATCCTTTATCGCTTCTACATACTTTCGCAAATCTGCTTTGGCAACTCCTCGGTTATAATGAGCATAAGCACTATATGGGTCGTATTTGATCGCTAAATTGTAATCATCTATCGCTTCTTCATGCCTGCCTAAATCTGCTTTGGCACTTCCTCGGTTACCATAAGCAGAAGCAAAATTAGGATCAAGCTCAATCGCTAAATTGTAATCATCTATCGCTTCTTCATGCCTGTCTAAATTCGCTTTGGCAACCCCTCGATTGTAATAAGCAGAGGCAAAATTAGGATCAATCTCAATCGCTAAATCGAAGTCCTCTATCGCTTCTTTATCCTCTCGCAAATCAGCTTTGGTAACTCCTCGATTGTAATAGGCAAGAGCCAAATTCGGATTGTGTTTGATTGCTAAGCCATAGTCCTTTATTGCTTCTTCATACCTGCCTAAATCTGCTTTGGCGCCTCCTCGACCAATATAAGCAGAAGCAAAATCCGGATCATGCTTAATCGCTAAATTGTAATCATCTATCGCTTCTTCATGCCTGCCTAAATCCGCTTTGGCACTTCCTCGGTTACTATAAGCAAGAGTAAAATTTGGATCGCGTTTAACCGCTAATCCGTAGTCCTTTATCGCTTCTTCATGCTTGCCTAAACTTGCTTTGGCATTTCCTCGGTCATTATAAGCAGGAGCAAAGTTCGGATCGCGCTTAACCGCTAAATCGTAGTCCCTTATCGCAGACTGATAATCGCCCCGTTGAAAAGCGTCATTGCCTTGCCTAAGATATTCCTCTGCCGACTTGCTTTCTTCCTTTATAGGTTTATTGTAACCATGCAAAGCTGCAAATCCTGGCATGTCTTTGAACAAAGACTTTCCTGTTATACCTAATACTCTGAGCTCTTCTGAAATCTCGGATTTATGGGCTTTCGAGATTAAAATACTCCTTTCTAAGTCGTTCTCACCTATCTTCTCTTTCCCAAAGATAAAAAGACTGTCTTGCTTCAGAATTCGCCGGTTTATACCATGTGGAGACCAGTGCCAATACCGGGGATGCGGTGTTTCTCTTGCTGATCCTTTCCACTCTTCCTTGTCCTGCTGTGTTTTGAAACCAAGAACATCTTCTATACGCGGCGTCTCTCTTGCTGATCCTTTCTGCTCTTCCTTATCCTCCCGTGTTTTAGAATCAAGAACATTTTCTGTATGTGATGCCTTTCTTGTTGACTCTTTCTGCTCTTCCTTGTCCTTCCGTGTTTTGAAACTAAGAATATCTTTGATGCTATGCTCTAAATCTTCTTCTTCAAGTGACAAAAAGATATCTGTGTTATTTGTATTCACAATAAAAACCTTCCCATCCGTTCCTGTATCTTGACAAGCAAACCACAATGCAACAAGAAAATTACTTGTAAAGTCAATTAAACAAGTGGCTGCTCTATGGTGTTGCAACTCGGCCAGCAGTTCTAAATCATGTAATTTGCGTCCGTCTTTAACTCCGTATCCATCCATGCGGGCAGGTTCTAAAATCTCTTTTTGATGGTATTTGACAAAAGATATCCTTCTTTTCTCACCGAGCCGGCGATAAGCTGATGACTCTACATCCCACTCTGCATTCCCTTGCCCACGGTACGCATAGTCTCCTATAGGATCAGTCAATTCCTTGAGTGCCTCTAGACACTCTACAACTGACTCTTTAGGCTTTTCTTCGGGTTGCTTATGCTTTTCTTCACTCATAGCATTACTCAAAAAGAATCTAGCTCTATATCAGTTCTACAAACAGCGGCGGCGTCCATCTGCGCCTTTGAGGCGATGACCTCGGGAGGCGAGTAAAGTTCTTCGTCAGGCATGGGTGTCGTCCTTTCGATTTGGTTGTGGAACGGAAAATGTTACAAGGGAAAACGGCGGATGGCAAAGGAGATTATTTGTTCGGGGCTTGGTTGTCTATATCTGATAAGATTCTTTTGATTGCTTCTACAGTCTCAGATTCACCTCTCCTCTTAGCGAGTTCTTGTTCACGGGCGTAGTCTTCCCGCGCTCCTTCTTTGTCGCCTAACTTGAGCTTGGCTTTTGCTCTCACGAAATGGGCAAGAGGGCAATTTTTATCAAGAGAAATTGCTTTATTCAAATCTTTGACGGCTTCTGACCACAAAGATTTTGCTTTATCGACATCCCCTTTGGCTGCCTCCCCTTTGGCTGCCTCCCCTTTGGCTGCCTCCCCTTTGGTTGCCTCATATTCACCTAACAAAAACTTAGCGTTTCCTAGATCAAAGTAATTTTCAGCTCCTGACTTGAGTCTAACTGCATGCTTGTAGGCTACTATCGCTTCTTCATATTGCTTTAAAGTCAATTTAACAGTCCCTAAACCACACCAAGCGTCTGCATAGTCTTCTTTTTTACACTCGATTGCTTTTTCAAAATCAGCTATTGCATCTGAGTATCTCTCTGAATTGGCTTCAGCAAGTCCACGAAAAAAATAAGCTTCTGCATAGTTCAATTTATGGGTAATTGCTTGGTTGAAATCTGCTATCGCATCTTCATCCTCACGCATAGCAACTTTTGCAGATCCTCGGGCATAGTAAGCTTCCGCATAATCTAGTTTAAGATTGATTGCTTCGCTGTATTCTCGTATGGCAGTGTTAAATTCACCTCGTTGTAAAGCTTCACCGCCTCGCCTAAAATATTCTCTTGCTTTTACATCTGATTTCTCTGTAGGAATCTTTTCCTCCTTTTCTTCTTCGTATTTTCTTAGCAAAGGCTGATCGTGCCCACGTGTGCTTGCAAACCCTTGTCTGTCTCTGAACAAAGATCTGCCCGTTATGCCCACTAATTCGAGCTCCTCCAACAGTATAGGTTTGTCTTGTTCCAAAACTTGAATATCTTTTAAATATTCGTCAGCAAGCCTCTCTTTTCCAAAGATAAAAAGACTATCCTGCTTCAAAATTCTCTCATTCATAGCGGGCGGAGACCAATGCCAGTACTTAGGTTGGGGTTTTGAAACATCCTTTTCACTCTTTTTTGCATCGCTCTTTCTAGTCTCAAAATTAAAAATATCTTCTATCTTTTTTCCATGTTCTAGACCTTCTTCTTCCAGAGAAAGAAAAATATCCGGGTCGCCTTTATTTATGATAAACACTTTCCCATCTCTTTCTGGATCGTGACAAGCAAACCACAATGCCACAAAGAAGTTACTTGTGAAATCAATTAAACCCGTTGCCAAACCAATATGTTGAAATCTGGCCAACAACTCTAGATCATTCAATTCTTGCCCGTTGTCATTACCGTGCCCTTCTGAACGAGCAGGATTCAAAATTTCTTTTCGATGGTATTCCACAAAAAATTTATCATCCACTCCAGCTTTCTCAAGTCGTCGGTGAGCGGCTGATACTACTTTCCAACTTGCATCTTCTTGACCTCGATAAGCGTAGCTCCAGTTGGGAGAAGTCCGTTCCCCAAGCTTCTCCAAATACTCCGCAATCTTCCTTAACTGGCCTTCACTCATAGTCTCAGCTCCAAAAAAAACCGGCGAGCAATCCCTCACCCGCCGGTTTCTTGAAGTGGCTTGTCAGCCGACGCCGGACAACTTCACAGGGCGACCGTAACCGCCTTGGTCTCCAGGTAGTTGCTCAGCACCGCTTCGCCCATCTCGCGGCCCCAGCCCGACTGCTTGTAGCCGCCGAACGGCAGGGCCGAGTCGAAGATGTTGTAGCAGTTGATCCACACCGTGCCTGCCTTGATCTGGGCGGCCAGCCGGTGCGCCTTGGAGACGTCCTTGGTCCAGACGCCTGCGGCGAGGCCGTAGATCGAGTCGTTGGCGTCGCGGATCAGGTCGGCGTCCAGTTCCTTGAAAGGTCTGGCGGCGACGACCGGGCCGAATATCTCCTCCTGCATGATCTTCATGTCCTGCTGGGTGTCCACCAGCACGGTCGGCTCGATGAAGTAGCCCTTGCCTTCCTTCTTCTTGCCGCCGGCGGTCGCCGTGGCGCCGGCGCTCAAGCCGGAGTCGAGATAACCGCTGACGCGCTCGTGCTGGATCTTCGACACCATCGGCCCCATCTCGGTCTGGGGATCAAGCCCCGGGCCGACCTTGATGTTCTTGGCGAAGTCGGACACGCCCGCGACGACCTGGTCGAACACCTTGTCCTCGACGTAGAGCCGCGAGCCCGCGCAACAGCACTGGCCGTGGTTGAAGAAGATCGCGTTGGACGCGCCGGGGATGGCGGTCTCCAGATCGGCGTCGTGCAGGACGATGTTCGGCGACTTGCCGCCGAGTTCGAGCGAGACCTTCTTCAGGTCAACCGATGCGGCCTTGACGATCGAACGCCCGACCTCGGTCGAGCCGGTGAACGCCACCTTCTCGACATCCGGGTGCGCGGCCAGCGCCGCCCCCGCGGTCTCGCCGAAGCCGGTGACGATGTTGACCACGCCGTCCGGCAGGCCCGCTTCCTGCAGCAGCTCGCCGAGACGCAGCGCCGACAAAGGCGTCTCCTCGGCGACCTTGAGCACCACCGTGCAGCCGGTCGCCAGCGCCGGCGCGAGTTTCCACGCCGCCATCAGCAACGGGAAGTTCCACGGGATGATCTGCCCGACCACGCCGATGGGTTCGGGGCGCGTGTAGGAGTGATACTGCGCGCCGGGGGTGTAAAGCACCGACAGCGGAATCGTCTTGCCGTGGGTCTTGGTCGTCCAGCCCGCCATGTATTGGAACATGTCGGCGGCCAGCGGCACGTCGGCGGCCTTGGCGACGCCGACCGGCTTGCCGTTGTCGAGCGATTCGATCTCGGCCAGCTCGTCGAGGTTCTCCATGATCAGATCGCCGATCTTCCAGACCAGCTTGCCCCGTTCCGCCGGCGTCATGTTCGGCCACGGGCCGGACTCGAACGCCTTGCGCGCCGCCTTGACCGCCAGGTCAACGTCGGCCTTGTCGCCCGCGGGGACCTTGGCGATGACTTCCTCGGTCGCGGGGTTGAAAACATCTAAGGTTTCACCGGACACGGCCTCGACCCACTTGCCACCGACCATCATCTTGCGCGGGCGGCTTATGAAATCAACGACTGTCCCGGTGGCACCTACCTCTTGGGATAATGCACTCATTGGGTTAACCCTCCATTGGTTGTGCTGCCTCTTCGGATGAGGCGGAATCGCCCGCTTCGGGGAACAAGCCCGGCCGTGGCGATTCGCCGACTATACCACCGATGGACTAGGTCGGGGGGACTGAGGCGCGGCGAATGGGAAATCTCGATCGGCGAGCGGAAGCATCAACCGACGCCGGTGTGAACCGAGCTGGGACGGCGAACGTTCATGGCGTTTCATTGTGCTCAGCCGATAGGCTGCATAAGTGATTTATATGGATGGCGGCGGTTTCGGAGAGATAAACGCTGGATACCCACATTTAAAGTAAGGGTGGAGATAAAGATCAGTCAGCCTTGGTGTCCCGCTCGTTTTTCTCCCCCCGGCCGCCCGTTCCGGCTTTTCTCCGGGCATACGTCGTCTCTTTTTGCGGGTCAGTTTTCGCCGGGCGGCGATAAATTTCCCACTTGCGGTTTCTCTCTCCGCCATAGATATGATTCAGGGATTTCCCGACCAAGCGGATAGCTAACCCCTCCCGGTCATCCAGCTCCTTAGGAAGGCGCTTCAGGAAGAACGCCTTGATGCTTCCGCACGCCACTCCTTCCGACGATTGGATTCTATCCATCAGCCATTTGTTCTTTCGTAAAGCATCGACCATGTCCTTTTCAATGTTTGCCATGACATCCACAGGCTCCTCATTCTCCGTCTCCTCGGAAACTCCGGCGTAAGCCCTCTTGCTGTCGGAAACCTGTCCTTTCGCGGGCGAATGCTGCTTCTGCAGGAACTTGTCCCTCAATTTCGTTGCATACGCTTTCCCTGCCGGCTGGTCATAATCCGGATCCCGCATCGGAAACATCTCTTCAAACGAAAGCACGCGCAGGCTGAGCGGATATGCCTTGCTGCCCACCGAGCTCCAGAATACCCCTTGTCCCGGAATCGGCTCGTTCAGCAAGGAACTGAGCAAGTCATCGCTGAAATATGAATTCGCTTTCTTCAGCGCGAACAGATCAGCTGCCGACAACAGGTGGAAGATGAACCAGTTGTCCCCCTGACTGAGGATCTCGACCGGGATGCTGCCGGGCTGCTGGGTGATCAGCAGCGCCCCGAGGTCGTATTTCCTGCCTTCCTTCACCCAGGCGATGTAAGGCTCCGCCGCCGGCGCGTTCTCATGAAGCACCGATTGCGCCTCCTCGACAACGGCGATCGTAGGGATCGTCTTCGGGTCGGCTTCCGTGAATTCCTTCTGATTGCGATCGAATATGCGTCGAAGGATCAGGCCGGAAAGCGCCAGGGACTGCCCGCCTTTCAGCTGGGAAACGTCGATGACGCAGAGCTTGCCTTTCGAAAGCGAGTGAATCAGGACGTCCATGAGCTGACTGCTCTTGTCGTGCAGCATCCGCACGATCGCGGTCATGTTGCCTCTCGCGGCCAGCGCCTCGGCTTCCTGTCTCTGCGGGTCGAGGTCAAGAAGCCGGCAGATATCCTCGATCGGCGCCATGTTCTTGTGCATATCGATAAGGTCGACCAGTTCTTCCCATCGTTCCCGAGGCAGCCCGCGCAGCTTCCGGACGTTCTGCTGTTCCTGGCGTTCCGGGCTCAAGGCGATTCCAATCACGTCCGAGGGCTTCAGCCTGCGTATATCCAGATGGATTCCGCCTGCGACGAAAGACTGGTAGAAAGGACTTGGATTCGATCGCTCCGTGAACACGACCAGCTTGTCCTCGAGCGCCGGCACGTCGCACAACCCCGGCCTGCCCTTGTCGTCCGGCCAGAAATACTCCCCGTCGGGATCGAAAATCACGGTGCCTACCGGAACCTTCTTACCGCCGCGCTTGAGGACGTGGGGAGTCGTCTCGTAAAGCGTGCTGAACAGCAGCTTGTTGAGGTTCGACTTGCCGAATCCGGCACGTGCGAAGATGAAGCTTCTCCGTGATACCAGGGATTCGATCGGGAAATGAACGTTTATCTCAGGGGAAACGACCTGCATTCCCTCCTGGACCGAAATTTCCTCGTCGCTTCCGGCATAAATGTACTCACCGAACGCCAGCTGCCCGATCAATGCCCCTTCGTCGTTATGTCCGGCGATCTCGCGCAGCACCTCGTCCGACGGGAAAGCAACCTTGCTGCCGACGTGGGGCAGGCGCCGATGAGACGGTACGAAAACCAGGTGCTCCTCGTTCCTGAGCAGCACGCCCAGCACGCGGATATTGACCCGGTACTTGAGGTATTGCTCCAGCAGGTCTTCCGGAATCGAACGGTTTTCCCGTACCGCCCGGATGGTGAACTCCTCGCCGGAACCGAAGGACAGCTTGCCCTCGGACGAGAAGGACGTGATGCGCCCCAGCACGGCTTCATCAGGCGTTTCCAGCTGAACCAGGAGAAATTGCCCGTGTATCGGGGTTCTTTGGAGGTCGCTGCGGTACGGCAACACCAGGTCGGCGTGAAACTCCAAGCCGCCTTGCTGAAAACTGCGGAAAATGCCGACGACCTGTTCCGCCGGGAAAAGCCGGATGCCCATCGATTCGCCTCGCTTACTTATACCGCCGCTGCGCCGGATCGGCGTCCTGAAGCTGAAAGGCGTCCAATGCGCCCCCTTCCCCGCCCAGGCTCAAGCGGATCTCATCGTAAATGGCGTCCTGCAGGATATCAAGATCGAAATCAACCAACGCGGCATACTCATGCGCTCTCTGCAGGCAGCACGGATAATTGGGCATCGGAAAACCGTTGATCGCATCGCTCAGCAGCGAGCCCAGGATGGCCTCGGCTTCATTCAGCTGAGGCACGAAGATATCCACCGGCCAGACCGAATCATGCCGATGCGAGCCGAACTTGACCAGAAACATCTTGCCGGCGACGTATCTGCCGATCCTGGCGGCGTCCGCCTCATCGCCTCCCTCGCCCCAATCGCCTCTCCATACGAATTCCGGCCAGTTATAGGCTTTCTCCTCTATCTCCGGCGGCATCTCGACGTAGGCCGGGTAATCGGTCTGGAGCACGCCTTCCAGGGTCATCGCCAAGCGGTAGCGCGAGAGAACCTTGCTCTGCTTGGCCACGCCGGCAAGATACACGCGGCAATTGGCCTGACGTCGCCGCTCGTCGATGCGCGCCTTGATTCCTTCCAGAAGCTTCTGGAACAAGTCGTCGGCGAACACCTTGCTGCGCAGAAGCCCATCGAAAACGATCAGGGTGTCGGTCGCAAAGTCCTTCTTGAATATGTTGAACAGCGTCGCCCATTCGATCAATTCCCGATAAGCCTGGATCCAGGCGGATGAACCTGATTTCCTTCTGCCGGCCGGCCGTATCATGTGAGAAAGCGCCGGCAAGCTGCTCACGCCCAGAAAAGCCATCATCTCGCCCAGCCTGGTGACCGGCTTTCCGTCTTCCGAGAACTGACGGCGGTCGAGCGCCTCGATCGGCGTGGTCGGGGAAACCACCTCCAGGCAATATTCCTGATTGCTGCTGTCCACCACCCGGACGAGCTGGATCAGGAAAGGGTCGAACCGGAGCTGATTGTTCCCTCCGTCGGCGGCGACCATCGAGATCGAAGCGGTTGAACGCGTACCGATTCGCTTGGTGATGCCTTTCAGGGGGCGGATCTCAGCGCGAAGCAAATCCAGCACGCCGCGGTCGACGTTGATGCAGCCGGCGATGGCTTTCCTCAGCTGCTCTTGAGTCGCGGGATTTATCATTATGTTGGTCTCTGCGTCTTGGTACGTCACAGTCCTGCGGTTGAAGTGTCCGCGGCCTTCACCATTCTCTTGATGTCCTTACATCATTGCTGAAAATATTGATTACTCTGAAATGGACCCTTGATTTCGCCTAGCTATCTCTCCTTTCAGAGATGACTCGATCCGCTCAACCCTTCCTCGGATATCTACGATTACCAGGAACGTCCCGAAGATCAAGACAGCAGCAATAAGCCATATCCCTAATCCTATCAACATTCCCGGTACTTCTTTTATTACTGCTCCAGCAATGACAAAAATCAAGAGAGACAACCAAAGAATTATCTCAATAAGAGCTTCATAAGCGTTTACGATTATCTTTGACAAAGGGTTCATGTTCAATCCTCCTTTTGATTTTTTTAGAATGAAGAACTTATTGATTGCGCGAAGTTTGCAGGGCAGAATTTTCTATGCTTCCTTTCTTGTCAGCTTTGTGCGCTGTAAGGAACTTTGTGTGTAAGCCATTCATCGGCTGCTTAGTATAAACCAGCCTTCAAACTTGATGGCAAATTGCGCTCGCGCCTCATGCCCAAAAGGAAGTGGACGTTTCCATCTCTGAACCACCTTCCGCAGCGCCAAGTGAATCAGTTTCGTGGCGGAAGTGGGCACGAAGCCGAATCACCCAGCGAATACAGGGAAATAATCTTGTCGCCGAAACCGGGAAAACACCGGCGATACTTCTCAATCAACTGAGGCTCGAAACGCCCCTGCCGATCACGAGGAATCGACAAGCGCACCTTGCTTCGGTCCGTGATGACCGTCTTTGCACTGTGGCCGTTGCGATGGTTGCCGGCATCCTGTTCTTCCTCTTGGGACAAGTGATGATCCATCTCGGTTTCCAGGATACGCTCCGCCAGCGCCTTTTCGGGTCGTTGAACAGTCCGTCGCTGGCAAAAACCTTGAGCGGGTCTTGACCCGCCAAGAGTTGGTCGAGAAGGGCGTTATCGATTTTCGGGGGCGTCGCTTTATGATTGTTCTCCCACTAATGGTAAGTGGTTATCATAAGGCTCCTTGGATAAAACACAAAATTCCTGACAGCCTTCATGTCATAATCTATTTTTTACTCTCTCGAACAGTTCTTGACTTTCGTCATCAAAATCAAGGTTTAGTCCGTCTAATACTGATTTCAACGACCGCTTTTGATCTGCGTCGATGTCTTCAAGCTTATCAAGAATCTCCAGAAAAGAGGGCGCTTTACTCTCATCCAGTTTAGGAAGAACAATCCTAATTTTAGTTGCTACTTTACCGGTAATCTTTTGGTCTGCTAGTTTACTGCCAGCGACAAAATCTAGAAAGCGTTGGAAATACTCTTCATTATTTTCCATTTTCAGCTTTTTCAACACTTTCTCTATGGAACTCCTAATTAGATTTTCCTCTACCTTGCAAGATATAAGTCTATTCAGCGCATTATTCAAATTAGCCCAGTCAGGATCCGCCATGATCTCATCCGCAGATTCTTGTAACAAACTATCCTCACCTATGCTCTTGATGATTTCGATTGTTTCTAATTTTTTATTGCGGTCAAAACTTTTTACTGCCTTTATTATTTCTTGCTTTGCAGAAGCATTATTAGTTGGCAAATTTATCCATTCTAAAATTTTAGTTTTCTCCTGATCGCTCACTTCTCTATACACATCTACATAGCATAGGAATACATCTCTTAATTGTTCTTTTTTTAATCCTGAATCATTCTCGCTTTCTCCAGTTTTTTCTACCATTAAATTTAAAGTCTCAGCTAATTTTTCTTTCTCTTTCCAGTCAGTTGTATCTTTAAGTTTATTAATCACAGCTTGAGAAAATGGCCAATTCCAAGCATCAAAATAATCAACTAAATCAAAATATATTTTATTCACATGGATATAGATTTCACTTGCGCCATTCGGCTTGAAAAAACTAGCCAACCAATTCTCGATTCTTTTGTCGTACTCATCATTCAACTCTAGCTTATATAGCTCCGCTGATAAGCTCAGTAAGCTTTTACAGGCATCTTGATAATTTTCGTCATTACAGAGGTTCTCGTAGCTAGACTCATATTCAGGGAATTTACTTTCTACAGATTTAAAAACCTTTGTGTCGATTTCCTCGTTTTGAATTTTTGGTACAAAGTCTTTTAGCACATCTGCCCAAAATTTATTAGTATTGGATTGGCCCCCCTCTAGAAATTCGGTAGCCTTAGAAAGGAATTTTTCAGCAAGCTCATCAGAGAAAGCTTTTGATTCTTTCAAATCTCTAATAATGCTAACTTTAAGTTCAGTATCATTTTGTTCAGGAGAAGGACCTAGTGATTCAATAAGGCCCTGAAACAAGCTTTCCTTTATGAGACAATCCATAACTTCCTTCTTCTGAAGTTTATCCTTGAAATCCTTGTAACGCTCTAGGTGCTGGTGCAGAAAAGCAGAGAATTTATCTCCAACTTTTTCTAAATACTTTACATCAGGATCAAATAAGAAAATGTAACTTCTTAAAAATTCATACCAATTTTCATCACCGTCTTCTTTCTCATTTAGGAACTGGGCAATCTCATCAAGTAATGTTTCATTTTCATTCAAGTATGATTTGCAAAATTTCAAAAGATCCTCTGCACTAAAATCAGTGAGCACCTCTTTGATGTCAGAAGAATTTAAATATGTTCTTATCTCTCCAAGCTGCTTTGAGCTTGCGCAATAGATTTGTTTAAATTTTTCCGAGTATTCCTCATCGCTTGCAATTTTGAAGACAAGAGAAAACATATTAACTCCCGTTGTCTTTATTAGACCTTGATCTTTGACCTCGTTCCTGTATCTATCATCAATAAATTCTATAAGATCATCAAATGTTATTCTCTTTCTTTCTAAAATATTTTTAATTTCTTTCCAATCTTGGGAAATTACATATTTATACAAATCATCTGGAACATCACGGAAAGAATCTCTGTTTGTGAAAAAAAGCTCCGGAGTATCTGATGCAATATGCCTTGTTCTCTCCAAGAATCTGATCTGGTTTTTGCTTGGGTCGTCAACAAATTTAAGTTCTTCATCGCTTTCATCTACTTTTTTTGCACTTTCCTTAGGCCGTTTAGCTACTCCATCTTTTTTACTTTCCTTAAGCCATTTAGCTACTTCATCTTTTTTACCTTCCTTAAGCCATTTATCTATTTTATCCAGCAAGTAAGGAGCATCTTCTAACCGCTGATACAATTCAAACCATTCCTCCCTAATTAATAATATCTTAGTTAGAAACGACAAATCATCATCAGTAAGTTCCAAAGTAATGTTTTCGCTCTCCTTTTGCTTTTCCAAAAGCAGTATCTCATTCTGCAGTATGTTTAAAAATTGGATTATTCGCCTTGGGTTCTTTGAGAATTCCTGAGCCACTAATGATATTGCATTCTTAGGAATATTAGTTTTTCCAAGTTCCGTAAGTTTTTTTGCGTAATCATACAAATCAGTTTCGGGAAATTTTTTGATCCTTATCGTTGTGTTAAAAAACTTTCTCAGAAATTCGTTGGCATCATACCCTTTAGTTGTTAAGTGTTTTCTTATCTCTTTTTCCCCGATTGGGATAATAAAAATCACATTTTTTCTTCCTGAAAAATTTTTAGTTGTAAGCAGCAATTCAATGGCTAAGTCTCCATCGCATCTATCAATATTGTCCATGACTATGACAATCTTCTCTATCTGAGAAAATGGGCGTAAAGTACTTTTTATGTACTTCCAAGGTTCTCTTCCTTTACCAGTAATCTTATCTATAACTTCCGAAAATACCTCCTCAAATTGTTCAGGAGCAAACATTCGTGGCGTAATTACAAATTTTTTATATACAATAAAAGTTCTTCCAAGGAGAAGTCCTAAAATAGCTGCAGCAACCGCTGAATCAGGCAAATTCAAGAGGACTACAGTGCTCCAACTGGTAGATTCATTGCCAAGCAACGAAACAAGGATTGAAAATGAAAGGATAACGACGAATGAACCTCCTGCCCATCTCCAATCAATGCCACCTTTTCCTTTAACTTCCTCATGCTTTTCATTGTAGAAAGCCTCAAGTTTTTCGCTCGGTTTCAGATTAAACTTCTTTACAAGCTCTAAAATGAAAGTTCTTCTAAATGAATCTTTGGAATATTTCCAAGCGTCATACACAAAAACTTTCGTCTTGCTTTCTTTGTCCTTTTCCAGTATTTTTTCGACTGTTTTTATGATAGATGACTTCCCAGAACCCCACCCCCCAAACAAACCAATTGTAAGCGGCATAAAAGAAGGAGCCTGTATCATTTGCAGAATAGTATCAACATAGCAACGCGTACCTAGAAGGTCACTATCAGCCCCTCTTAAATCTTTTTCGCGATCCTTGATGTAATTCAATTTTTTATCTTCCATTGCTCAACTTACATTAATCAACGACAAGTCTATGCTTTGGCAGGAGCTCTCGAAGCACAAAAGTCCTGTGAATTGAAGCAGCTTGGTAGAAGCGAAAAACTGGCTCTTTCAAAGCATCGCGTGAGTCCTTAAAGTTTTTTAAGGTATCAATTCTCTCTTTCCACTTTTCCCCTTGATACGAGGGAATTTCTTCGTCCTTTAAGAATAGCTTGCCGTTTTTAGCGGCTTGTTTCCACGCATCTTCTCGCCCCTCACGTGAAGCTTGCGTAGCAAGGATACTCTGAACAGGGTTTTTGATACGACTGAACAAGCGGCCTTGATCTTGCCTTACGTTTGGATTTTTTTCGGCAAACCGACAAAACATGCCGTGCAGCTTTTCACAAGCTTCTAAAAAAGTAGCGGGGTTATCACGAAGACTTGGTGGACGTCCATTATCGGGATACTCGTAGTTAAATTTCCACTTTAAATATGGGCGATCAGGGTAAGTAAATACTGCACCATGCCCGAGTGCGCCAGAGAATATCTCTGCTCCTTCGCTAAGAATATTTCTTACTAGGGACACTACTCGGAAATTTTCAAGAGAATTCATTTCCTCTCCGTATTTTTCCTGAAATTCTTCACTTTTTTTCTGAATATATTCAAGGGTTTCTTCTTCAACATCCATGAATTCAAACGAAGACGAAACAACCCGATTCCAACGCGAGCTCACTCCTGAAAATCCATAATGCGAGAAAGTATCGGCGTAGACATGTGCAGAAATTCCAGCAAGATAAAGCCCGTATGGCTTGTTAGCGTGAGATAAACTGTGATCAATCAATTCACGAGCGACACAACTATCTTTACGGCATAAGAGGCGTTCAGAGAATGACTCGCCCACGTTTCCCGGAATAAAGTGAAATGGCAACCACACATGGCGCTGATCTTGGCGGTTTATATTTTTTATGCTTCCTACGTGATGTGCTGTAGGCATGAAATCTAAACGGCCTCCATCCTCAAATACAATGGTGTCTTTCTCTCCGCTATCATCAACAAACTCGGCGGCGGTCGCAATGGTCTGACAGCTCTTACGTGTCAGACCAGCAGCACGAGCCATTGCATACGTGCCGTAATAGTGCATATCTGTTTGCATCGTTAAATCTCCTTGAATAAGCGGGAAAACGACCGCTTTGATTTATGCAGTATGGGGGTAGCACCGGGAAATACAAGCCTGCACTCGGGAAATCGGCCAGACTTCCAAGGAATTGCATGGTGCCGACGTTTCCTTGGCTTTGGTCTTGAAAATCACAGATTCGGTGACTAATCGGGTCGCCGAATGGCAAGACTACGAGGCCGTGGGGAGTGATTTGAAGTCGATCTATCAGGCAGCGACCGAGGAGGAGGCACTGCAAGCCCTGGGGCAATTTGCCGAACGCTGGGACGACAAGTATCCCGGCATCAGCCGTTCATGGCGCCATCACTGAGACAACCTGAATACCCTGTTCGGTTATCCGCAGGAGATTCGTAAGGTGATTAACCAGCGCAAACTGTTCCCGACCGATGACTCGGTACGCAAGGTGGTCTATCTAGCGATAAAGGAGGCGGAGAAACCGATTATCTTCAATTGGCAGATACACAGAATTTTTTACACTCTCGGCTCTATGTCGGCTGCTTCTTCCCTTTCAAGTTCAAGCCTGCTTCTCCGTTCATCAAGGGTCTCACCTTCGTATTTCCAGTATCGTGTCCCTCGCACTGCATAAGAATACCCCAACAATTTCTGTGCGGAAGCCGATAAACTTGTTACTTCGCCATTCAATTCAATCGATCTATCATCTATAACTTTTGCTTTTATATTTTCATCGTTGATATATGACAACTCAGCGCCGGGCGGAATATTAGCCATCCTGAAATTAAAGACAGCACGCCTCTTTCTAATTCGATTGAGAGCTCCTTTATCTTCCTGATCTTCCTGTGCCTCTGCAGAATCACTTTTAGGTGTCACATTTTCAATTTCCACAAGCTTCAACACTGATACAACACGATCAGGGGATACTTCAAAAAAATCACACCTCGACCGTACGCGATGGCCTGAAAACGCATCATGCAAATGCTTTTCCACGGATTCCGCATTCTTTACCGTACAGGCATAAAAACATTCAAACGGAAGTGGCACCCCCGTTGTATCCAAATCTCGAATACGCTTTTCAAGATCAGTTGTTTTTCCAATCTTTACATAGCCAGGCATGGCTTCATTGATAAGTACATAAATGATTTTTTTATCTTCCATCGTTTATCTCACATCAATCAACGACAAGTCTATGCTTTGGTAGGATCTCTTGAAGCACAAAAGTCCTGTGAATTGAAGCAGCTTGGTAGAAGCGAAAAACTGGCTTTTCAAAAGCATCGCGTGAGTTCCTAGAGTTTTTTAAGGAGCTTATATAGAGAACTAGCCACGCCAGCGGTCAAGCAAGTCTCTCACGGATTTTATCCCTAGCAAGCGCTTCACGAAGTAAGCCAAGTTTTCAGTTTGATCAGTTTTCCTAGCTTCCACCACCTTATCGTAGTCAATTTCCAGCAGGTTGCAAAACTCCCTGCCAGTCATTGCTTCGTCCTTTGAGATTTTGCTCTTGAAACCTTTCACAATCTCAGCGCGGCTATCCTGATTAAAACAGCAAAAGTGAGCAGATACGACATAGGGTAAATGTTGTGCATTCTTGCTGATGAAAGAATGCATGGATGTTCTTTCCGCAGCAGCTTTCTTTGTGTCAAAAGTATCTCCGTCTTTCAGTTCAATAAGATGACATCGTTGCTGGTTGTCGCGGCGGCGGAATACGATAAAGTCCGGTTCCGCACCGGCAAAGTCAAGAATTCCGCTTTTCTTAATGAGTTTTTTTCCGGCGAGCATCACGCCGTCAGGCATAATCTCTTGCTTCAGGAATTCATCTAGGTTCTCGATCTGTTTAACCTCACTCTTGATGAGGCGCTCAAGTTCAGTACCCGCAGATATGACCGCAGCGTGCACCTTGCTTGTGAGTTCGCCAAGTTCGGTATCGCCGAACAATCGTCCGTAGCCGCCATCCTTGCGACCTTTGCGATCTTTGATTAATGCCACTAATCAGCCTTTCAGGTCGCACCCTAGAAAATTGCGTCTGCGCAACGCGCACGCTTCCATGACGACAAAACTACCAGCGGCTGGATCAATCACCAAGTCGCCAGGGTTGCTTACCGCCTCAATCAGTTCACCTTGCAGGTCCAGCGGTTTCCTGTGCGTGTGCCCGTTGCGTTTGACTTCCTCTTGCCAAACATCAGGTATGTTATGCAGCTTCCAAACACCTTTAGCGCGCCGCGGTTCCTTTTGCAAGATTATCAGGTGCTCACTCATCCGGCGGGTTCGGTAGCCCATTCCGATCCGACCTTTATTCCAAGTCAGCATATCCACGACATCAAGCGAAGTGCCGCTTAGCCAATCAGTAAATCCAGTGCATAAGTGGTATTTATCCATCCAAAGGAACAGGTGCCCGCTTGGTATCAAGGCGTGGTCGATCCCTCGGATAAACTCACTTATTGAAGCGTCGGTCATCTGCTTCAGCTCGCAGCGGGCTCGGCCGCGTTTCTTGCCTTCGTTCCCATAGCCCATTTTGTCAAGGATTCCCCGATATTGCGGGTCAAAAAAAGCAATCGGTATCTTGCCGGGCGGCAGCAACGCCAGAAACTTCAAGCCGTCCATTTTCAAGCGGGTATTAAGTTTCAGACGCGGCAAAAGTTTAACTTTCGGCAACTTTATCTCGCGCTTGGACGAAAACACATTCGCTGCCAAGGGGTCCGGCGTTGTGTCTATCGGCTTGACGGTTTTCTGCGCCGCCCTCATTGTGTCAGATCCTCGTAAGGCAAGGATTTGCTGACCATTGCGCGTATGCAGTGATCTATATGCTTTGGAGTGACGCAATGGCGATGATTATGCCTTGTCGCAAATTCATCTATGTCGCGGTGCAGATGCTTACGGCTCATTTTATGGTAGACGCCATGATAGCCTCGCTTGAGCAACGACCAAAAGGATTCGACGCCGTTTGTATGCGCCATGTCACTAACATATTGCCCGACCGAATGGCTCACTAGTTGATGTTCATATCCTATCAAATTCTGATAAGAACGAAAATCATCTGTGGATATCTTTGCGCCAGAGGCAACGTTCGCTTTGATTGTGCTGTACAAATGCAGTGCGCTGTGTGCTATCAATGGGATAGGCTTTTATCTCGCCGCCACGTTCCAGTATCCTGACAACAGCCTGTTTCCCGACTGCTCCCCGGCCAGCATTGAGACGTTTCTTTGTGTGCTTGTTCCGTTCCTTGCCGCCGATGCAAGTCTCGTCGGCTTCAATATCTCCCGATCATCTTTAATTGACGGATACACAGAATTTTTTACACTCCTCAAATATTCGCAAAAAATTCTTCATCAATTTTCTCAGAGAAAAGAGCTAGAGCTATTGTCTGGCTGCTACACAAATATACAAAAATTCTAGCACCATACACTCTTCCAGCTCATCAAAAAGAATACAGCGCGAACTTATAAAGTTTGGCTGCTTCCCATATATTCCACACCCACGTTGAGCCTCTGCGTCCACCGCATTTAAATCAGTCTCATAGAATGGATTAACTTGAGCTTGAACTCTTACGGTTGAAGGGGGAATATCAGAAATTGCCGGCGGTGGCGGTGGAAAGCACCCCTGTAAAAATACTGCGCTCATTGCTACCACAAATAATCTCACACTCGATCCTGCCTTTTCAGACTATTTCCCCACCTAAATATTTGCAAAAAACTCTTCATCAAAATTCTTGGAATAGCCTATTTCATATTTGTACAGCAGTTCCATCAGTTTTTCCCCGTTCACCAGCTCTATTCCATACTCAAGGGCCACTTTTCTTGCGTCTCTAGTGAAGTAAGAGGTTGTGATGAAAATCGCTTTTTCTGCTTTGGCTAGAGTCATCGTTCCTGCCAATGCACTAATATCTTTGGTTGAGACTTTTATGTCTTCAAATTTTTTAGCTTGAAAAACTACCTTGAACCTTATTAAACCGAGGGAAAGATAGCCAATTCCGTCAATTCCCCCGTCCTTTGACTTCTTCGTTGCTTCTACATCCTCATACCCCACGGCCTTTAAAATCCTAGCGCACAATCTCTCAAAAGCGTACGGGTTTAGGTTCTTTATTTTCTCCAAATCTCTTCGGAACATGCTTTCTTCCGGGGTCTCTTCAGATTCTAGCTCGTCCTTCTCGTCTGGCAGCGAGTGCTCTTCCTTTTCTTTTTTGGTTTTTCTTATCTCCCTAACCTTTTGTTTTACTTCCTGTCTAAATTTATCAAGCACATCTTTCCCACCTTCCTCAAGCTCTTTTATTTTTTCTTTCCCGCTTTCCGTCAGCTGACAAGTTCCCAACTTTGGAACAGCAAGATAGCCGGCATGCTTTAAGTACCACCTGCCGAATGCCACTTTATTAGAAAAAGCAGGAGCTTTAATTTTAGGTGTTTTTTCCTCTATGACTTCATCGCTTAGATTAAACAGGCTTATCAATTCTTCAGTGACTTCTCCGTTTCTAGCCGTCCCTCCCAACCTGTGCAATACCAGCAATAGATAAGGCAAGATAAATTTCAGACTTGGAGATTTCTTAAAATCAAACTTTTCCTTATACACGGCGACAATCTCCTACGTCTCGCATGAAACTCGTGGCGGAGAGAGAGGGATTCGAACCCTCGATGGAGCTATAAACCCCATACTCCCTTAGCAGGGGAGCGCTTTCAACCACTCAGCCATCTCTCCGTGAAACTGGTTCGGTTCTCGACACCGGCGCGTCCGTCCGGTCAACTGTCCGGCGACTGCTCGTCGCCGTCGTCCTGTTCCTTGCGTATCTTCTCGTAAATCTCTTCGCGGTGCACGGCGACGTCTTTCGGCGCGTTCACGCCGAGCCTGACCTGATTGCCCTTGATGCCGAGCACGGTCACCGTGGTTTGATCCCCGATCATCAGAGTCTCTCCAATCTGTCTCGTGAGGATCAACATAACGCCCTCCAATGGCTGAACCTGCCGTGCGGCAAATCCGTCCCTTCATTAGTTGAGTCGGCATTATAGCGAATGCGGGGTTCGGCGGCGGAAAGCCGCCTGCGGCTTGCGGCGCCGCTTGCGCCCTCTCTTTTTCCGATCAGGCGTGCGCCGAATTCTCAGGCGGCGTTGTCAGGAATCGCGCCGAGGTCGAACGTCTTGTGCAAGCAGCGTACCGCGCGCTTGAGGTTGCTCTCGTCGATCACGACCGAGATCTTGATCTCGGAGGTCGAGATCATGTGGATGTTCACGTTCTCGTCCGCGAGCGCAGAGAACATCTTCGCGGCGATGCCGGCGTGCGATCTCATGCCGACGCCGACGAGCGAGAGTTTGGCGATCTTGTCGTCGCCGAAGGCGTCCTTGGCGCCGAGTTCGGCGGCGGTCCGTTTCAGGACGTCGAGCGCGCAGCGGTAGTCACGGCGGTGAACGGTGAAGGTGAAGTCGGCGGAGCCGTCGTGCACGCTGACGTTCTGCACGATCATGTCCACTTCGATGTTCTCGTCGGCGATGGCGCCGAGAATCCGCGCGGCGACGCCGGGCTTGTCGGGCACGCCGGTAATCGTCAGCTGGGCTTCATCGAGATTGGGCGCGATGCCCGCGATTTTCGCCTGTTCCAAGGTCGCGTCCTCGTAGGAAATCAGCGTCCCCTCGCCTTCCCTGAAGGTCGAGAGCACGCGCAGCGGCACATTATACTTGCCGGCGAATTCGACCGCGCGGATCTGCAGGACTTTCGAGCCGAGGCTGGCGAGCTCGATCATCTCCTCGAAGGTGATCGAGTCGAGCCGTCTCGCGTTGGGTTCGATGCGCGGGTCGGTGGTATAGACGCCGTCCACGTCGGTATGGATGCGGCATTCCTTCGCATTGAGCGCGGCGGCGACCGCGACCGCGGTGGTGTCCGAGCCGCCGCGTCCGAGGGTGGTGACGTTGCCGTCGTCGTCGTGTCCCTGGAAGCCGGCGACGATAATCACCTTGCCGGCGTCGAGGTGCCTGCGCATCGCGGCGGCGTCTATCTCGGTGATCCGGGCTTTGTTGAACCCGCTGTCGGTGCGGATACCGGCTTGGCGCCCGGTCATCGAGACCGCGTCAACCCGATGCTTCTTCAGGGCCAGCGCAAGCAGCGCGGCGCTCGCCTGCTCGCCGGTCGCCAGCAAGGCGTCGAGTTCGCGCCCGCGGCACTCGGGGTTGACTTCGGAGGCCAGCCGCTGGAGGCGGTCGGTCTCGCCTCCCATCGCCGAGAGCACCACCGCGATCGAACGGCCTTGCGCTTTCTCGGCGGCGATCTTCTGTGCGACGTAGTCAATGCGCTCGACCGAGCCGACCGAGGTGCCGCCGTATTTATGGACGAGCAGTTCCATTGCGTTTCATCAATCCTGAACAAGCCCCGAAGGGCGGCGCATTTTACATGACGGCGCGCGTCTTCGAGCGTTCCTGCGCCGCGCACGTTCCATCGAAGACCTTATCTAAGGGGGCAGCCGCACGGCTCAGGCTTGAAGCGCAACTGTTGAAGCACGGTCCCTATATTAAGGACATATATATAAGGAAGGCGCAGGCTTGCGTGCACACGCAGTTAGATATGAGGCCAGGCATGGAAGCAAGCACGGAGGCAAACACGCGATCGAGTGCGGCGGCGAGTTTGGCGGGGGCATCACCACCTTTGCTGCCGACCTGCTCGGCGACGAAGCGCACGAGGTCGCCGGCCTTGACGCAGCCAGCCAGGTGCTTGCTCACGCCCGCAGTCAACCGCACTTCGCCGTCCTCGACCAAGCCGAGCACGACTGCCGCCGGGTCGGGTACGCGGTCAAGCACACAGTCGGAACCATCATCGCCTTTACCGCCGACCTGCTCGGCAACGAAGCGCACGACCGCCGCCAAGTCGGACGCCTGATTCAGCGCGGTGAGTGTGCGGCACAAGGCCACGGTGTCGAGACCACAGTGCAAGACTTGATGTCCGCCGCCGCTGACTTCCCGCGTTTGCGTGACAAGGTCTCAGTCA
>CAYFZO010000022.1:0-7292 GCA_964347615.1 uncultured Chromatiales bacterium | reverse complement strand
GACTTGATGTCCGCCGCCGCTGACTTCCCGCGTTTGCGTGACAAGGTCTCAGTCATTCGCATACCCCGCGGTGGCTTCACTCACTCCCGCTTCTTGAGTTGCCTGTCCTCCTTGATGAGCTAAAGGCTTGACGTCCGCCGCCGTTGACTTCCTGCGCTTGCATGACAAGGTCTCAGTCAGTCGCACACCCCGCAGCGGCTTCACTCACCCCTCACTTCCTGAGTTACTTGTTCTCCTTAATGAGCTAAGGCGGGTGTCGGCACTGACGCATCCGGATGTTTCCCGGAGGCGTGTCGGCAACCGGCCGACGCGCGGGTTCCGGCAAACCGCAAGTCGACGCGGCTCAGGTCTGCGCACGCACCCAGTCGGGCACGCTGTCGAGTGCGGCGGCGAGTTTGGCGGGGTCGCCGCCGCCGGCTTCGGCCATCGCCGGCTTGCCGCCGCCTTTGCCGCCGACCTGCTCGGCGACGAAGCGCACGAGGTCGCCGGCCTTGACGCGGTCGGTCAGGTTCTTGCTCACGCCGGCAATCAACCGCACTTCGCCGTCCTCGACCGCGCCGAGCACGATCGCCGCCGGGTCGAACTGCTGTTTCAGCGCGTCGAGCGTACGGCGCAAGGCTTGGCGTCCGCCGCCGTTGATCTGACGCGCGAGCACGTGAACGCCGTTGACTTCCTGCGCTTGCACCGCAAGGTCTTGGTCGGGCACACGTTCCGTGGTGGCTTCGCTCAAGCCCTGCTTCCTGAGCTGCTTGTTCTCCTTGATGAGCTGTCGCACCTTGCCGGCCAGCTCGTCTTCCTTGACTTGCAGCAGGTCGCGCAACGCGCCGAGACATTCGGCGGCGACGTTCAGATAACGTTCCGCGCCCTCGCCGGTCAGCGCTTCAATCCGGCGCACGCCGGCGGCGACGCCGGTCTCGCCGATGATCTTGAAAGTCCCGACGTCGCCGGTGCGTTGCACGTGGGTGCCGCCGCACAGTTCCATCGAGAAGTCGCCCATCGTCAGCACGCGCACTTCGTCGCCGTATTTCTCGCCGAACAATGCGACCGCGCCGCGTTGCTGCGCGTCGTCCTTGCTCATGATCTCGGCGGTGACCTCGTGATTGGCGCGTATCTGCGCGTTGACCAGCGTCTCGACCTCGCGCAGCGCGTCCTTGCCGA
This sequence comes from uncultured Chromatiales bacterium, assembly GCA_964347615.1. Classification (GTDB taxonomy): domain Bacteria; phylum Pseudomonadota; class Gammaproteobacteria; order Poriferisulfidales; family Oxydemutatoraceae; genus CAYFZO01. The sequence goes on along the minus strand of CAYFZO010000022.1, from coordinate 6,134 downwards.
CCGGGGCGTCGTGCGAGAAGTCGAAACGCAACCGGTCTTCGGCGACCAGCGAGCCTCTTTGGGTCACGTGCCCGCCGAGCACTTGCTTCAGCGCGGCGTGCAACAGGTGCGTCGCCGAATGGTTGAGCACGATGCGCGCACGGCGCTCGGCGTCCACCGCGGCGTCCACCTCGTCGCCGACCTGGATGCATCCGTGCCTGACCGTGCCGACGTGCTTGTGCGCGTCGCCTTGCTTGCGGGTGTCGGCAACTTCGAACTCGCCGCCCGGGCCTTTCAGGGTGCCGGTGTCGCCGACCTGCCCGCCCGACTCGGCGTAGAAAGGCGTGTCGTCCAAGACCACGACCGCGTCGGTTGCCTCCTGCGCTCGCTCGACCGGCTCGCCTTCGACGAAGATCTGGCGCACGACGGCGGGTTTGTGCGTCGTCTCGTAACCGCTGAAGCGTCCGCCGCCCTCGACCGCGACGTCGTCGTCGTTCCGCATCGAGAAGCGGTGGGTGTCGCGCGCGCGGTCGCGTTGTTGCTGCATCAGTGCGTCAAAACCCTTCACGTCGAGTTTCCACCCGCGCTCACGGGCGACGTCGGCGGTCAGGTCCATCGGGAAGCCGTAGGTGTCGTAGAGCTTGAACGCAAGCGCGCCGCCGATCGCCTTGCCCGCACCGACCTCCTTCTCAAGGATGTGCAGCCCGCTTTCGAGCGTTTCGGCGAAGCGTTCCTCTTCTTTCTTCAGCACCGTCGCGATGCGTTCGTCGTGCAGTTCGGGGTAGGCTTCACCCATCACCTCCCCGACGGCCTCGACCAGCCGGTGGAAGAACGGTTCGCGCGCGCCGAGGCGGTGGCCGTGGCGTGCGGCACGACGGATGATGCGCCGCAGGACGTAGCCGCGCCCCTCGTTCTCCGGGCGTACGCCGTCGGCGATCAGGAAGCTGCACGCGCGGACGTGGTCGGCGATGACCTTCAGCGAGGGCGAGTCGAGCGCGTCCGTGCCGGTGACGTCGGCGGCGCGTCGGATCAAGCCCTGGAACAGATCGGTGTCGTAGTTGCTGTGCACCCCTTGCAGCACCGCGGCGATGCGTTCCAGTCCCATGCCGGTGTCCACCGAGGGTTTCGGCAACGGCGTCGTCTCGCCGGCCTCGTCGCGCTCGTACTGCATGAACACCAGGTTCCAGATCTCGACGAAGCGGTCGCTGTCTTCGCCGCCCGCGCCGAACGCCTTGTCCGAGACCGCTTCGCCGTGGTCGTAGAAGACCTCGGTGCACGGCCCGCAGGGGCCGGTGTCGCCCATCGCCCAGAAGTTGTCTTTGGCCCCGACGCGGCGGAAGCGTTCGGCGCTGACGCCGACCTCGTTCAGCCAGATCGTCTCGGCTTCGTCGTCTTCCTCGAACACCGTCACCCACAGCTTCTCGGGCGGCAGGCCGGCGTTGCCGGTCAGGAACTCCCATGCGTAGGCGATCGCCTCGCGCTTGAAGTAGTCGCCGAAGCTGAAGTTGCCGAGCATCTCGAAGAAAGTGTGGTGGCGGGCGGTGTAGCCGACGTTGTCGAGGTCGTTGTGCTTGCCGCCGGCGCGCACGCAACGTTGGCTGCTCGCCGCGCGCGGGCGACGCCGGGTCTCGCGCCCGAGGAACACGTCCTTGAACTGCACCATGCCCGCGTTGGTGAACAGCAGGGTCGGGTCGTTGCCGGGCACCAGCGAGCTCGACGCGACGACCTCGTGGTCCCTCTCTTCAAAGAACGCGAGAAATTCCCGCCGTATCTCGTTGCTTTCACGCATTTTCCCGACGCCGCTCAAAAGGCTGCCCGCGGGGCGTCCGTCCTGACGTGCCGGGCGCGAATGCAACGCCGGCGACACCTTGATGTGCGGGTCGTCCGACCCGCGGTTTCACCTGTCGCTTTGTCGGCACCGGGCGCTGGCGACGGACGCTGCCTCAGCCCTGCTCTCAGCCCTGCTCCCAGGTCTGCTCTTAGGCCTACTCTCAGACCTCCCCTGCGAAGCCTGCTTCGGCAACCTCGTCGCATCCCGCTCATCCTTGCCGTCCCGCGGCGAGCACCGCACGGATGATCTCGCCCGGAAATCCCCGGCGTTGCAGGTAGCTGCGTCGCTTCAGGTATTCCTCATCGTCGGCGGGCGGGGTTTGACCGAACTTCTTCTCGCAGCAGCGCCGCGCACACGCGTCCCAATCCATCTGCACCGCCTCCATGCCTTTCTCGATCTCGCTTTCGTCGAGCTGCTTGCTCTTGAGCTCCCAACGGATCCTCACCGGACCGTAACCGCGGCGTTCGGCGTTGCGGATATAGTCGGTGACGAACCGCTCGTGCGACAGCAGCGATTCGGCTTCAAGCGCGTCGAGCGTCCGGCGGATCTCGTCCTGCGGGTAGCCTTTGTTCCCCAACTTGCGTTCGAGCTCGGGGCGGGTGTGTTCCCTGCGCGACAAGCAGGCGAGCGCCTTGATCCGGATCGGCGGCGGCTCTTTACGCTTGCCGCGCATTCTCCCGCGGGGATTTGGATTTCGCGGCGTCGTCCTTCGCGCCTTCGCCGTCGGCGCCGTTGCGCGAAGGGAACAGGACCGCGCGCAGCGCCGTCTCGATCTCGGCGGCGGCTTCCGGGTGTTCCTGCAGGTAGGCGCGGGCGTTGTCCTTGCCCTGGCCGATGCGCTCGCCCTTGTAGGCGTACCAGGCGCCCGACTTCTCGACCAGGCCGTGGGTGACGCCGAGGTCTATCAGCTCGCCCATCTTGCTGATGCCTTCGCCGTAGCGGATCTCGAACTCGGCCTTGCGGAACGGCGGGGCCATCTTGTTCTTGACGACCTTCACGCGGGTCTCGTTGCCGATGATCTCGTCGCCTTTCTTGATTGCCCCGATGCGGCGGATGTCGAGACGCACCGACGAGTAGAACTTCAGCGCGTTGCCGCCGGTCGTGGTCTCGGGGTTGCCGAACATCACGCCGATCTTCATGCGGATCTGGTTGATGAATATCACCATCGTATTGGACTTGGTGATGTTGGCGGTCAGCTTGCGCAGGGCCTGGGACATCAGCCGCGCTTGCAGGCCGACGTGGCTGTCGCCCATCTCGCCTTCGATCTCGGCGCGCGGGGTCAGGGCCGCGACCGAGTCGATCACGATCAGGTCCACCGCGCCCGAACGCACCAGCGTGTCGGTGATCTCAAGGCCCTGCTCGCCGGTGTCGGGTTGCGACAGCAGCAGGTCGTCCACGTTGACGCCGAGCTTCTCGGCGTAGGCCGGGTCGAGCGCGTGCTCGGCGTCTATGAACGCCGCGGTGCCGCCGGCTTTCTGGCATTCGGCGGTGACTTGCAGGGTCAGGGTCGTCTTGCCCGACGCTTCCGGCCCGAAAACCTCGACGACCCGGCCGCGCGGCAGGCCGCCGATGCCGAGCGCGGCATCGAGCGCGAGCGAGCCGGTCGAGACGACGTCCACGTCGGTGAGCGGCGGCGCGTCGCCCATGCGTATGACCGAGCCTTTCCCGAACTGCCTCTCGATCTGCGACAGGGCGGTGGATAGGGCTTTCTTTCTGTTATCGTCCACTTCTTGGTTTCTCCTTATTGAATTGAGTTGATTTGGATGTCGGTCGCCGTCCCATCTCTTCGCGGGCTAGCGTCACTTGTCCGCGAACGTGAGAAGGACGGCGGCGACGCCGTAGATACCGGCGAGCATCAGAGTGATCAGGGCGACCCCGCCGGCGACCCACCAGTTCCGGGAAAACACCCCGGTTCTCAGCATGGCGCTGACGTCGTCCAACTTCCGGCACGCGGTCAAGACCGCGGTTCGTGCCTCTCTCCTCTCCTCTTCCTTTCTGGTATCTATCGCGCTTCTCTTGCTTCTTTTCCTGCCCATGGTCATTTCCCCGCAAGCGTAACAAGAATGGCGGCGAGCCCGTAGATACCGACGAGCATGAAGATTATCAAGGCGGCGGCGCCGAGCAGCCATTGCTTTGTCGTGAGCAGCCCCCTCGTGGTTACCGGGCTGGTATCGGTATCCCGGCAGGGGCTTTCGGCTGCAGCCCGTGCCTGTTTCCTTTTCTCTCTCGCGTTTCTTTTCTTACCCATGGTCACCCCTCTATGAATATCAACATACTGGTATGGACTCCGACGACGCCGACGACGACAAGAATAATGGCAACGCCGATGCCGACAACCCACTGGACAGTGCTTGCCTTCATGTCGGCCACTTGTTTTTCAAGGTCGTCCACTCTCTTGCTCAGCGCCTGAAATTCCCTGTAAGCGATTTCCATCGTCTCCTCCTGAAAGTCCGAGGGAAACGCCGGAATCTGCTTGAATTATCGCACAGCCCCCCGCTTCCCCCGCGGTTAATCGGGTCGGCGTCAGTCTGCGCTCATAAGACGTGTGCGGGAGGCAAAATCCGATAAGCGGTAGCAACGAGCCGACGAAGCGCGCCGGGCGGCTTCAATCTGTGGAAAAGTCGCCCCCCGACGAGGGCAGCCCCGTCCTGAACTTGCCCAGCCCTGCCCTTGCCCTGCCTTTGCCTCACCTTGAACCCGCCCGCACGGGCAGGCAGCGAGCCTCGCCGCTTGCGGAACCGCGTTACAGAACCGGCGTCTGCGCGGCGGGCGCTTTGCCGGCAGCCTTGCCGTTCGACGACTTGCTCGATTACCGAATCCGTGGTTTCCGGGACCGGCGCTGGAGAACCGTCGCCCCCTGAGGTGCCTGCCATGAGTGATTGTCCTGAGCTCATGCACGTTCTACCTCCATAAGAATTTTTGGGATATATTGCAAACATGAAGTACAAGGAGATTACACTGAAGACACGGCGCAAGTTTGACACCAAGAGTCAGGACGTCATGCGCTCTTTCTTCGATGAGTTTGACGGCCGTATCTATTTCGAGCCGAAAGGAACAAAAGAAGTCAAGGTTTTTGTGAATAGTCTTGATTTTGAGAAATTCAAAACACGGGCATGGGAAATAAAGGGAAGTTGGCAGGAAGACAAGATAACGGACGTCATCAATGACTTTGTGGGTGCGATTGACCGCATCGGATCATACGGCCTGAGAGGAGGTAAAAGGGTGTACGTTGGTTTTAATAAAGAGAGGAAAGTGAAGAACAGAAAGGAGAAGTCGGAAAAAAGGATTTTCGGTATCAGGAGAAAAGAAAGCGGCGCATGCAGCACTGCGCTTCCGCCCGAATATGAAAACGCCATCGTGTGCGGCGACAGTTTGGAGGTGCTCAGGAAACTGCCGGATAACTGTATTGACGTGATGATGACCTCGCCCCCGTATAACTTCGGTTTGGAATACGAGAACGGCAAGGATGATGAAAGGTGGGATGAGTACTTCGCTCGGATCTTCGCCATATTGAATGAAACGAAACGGGTGCTGAAACACGGAGGACGGATGATTATCAACGTCCAACCGTTATTCTCGGATTACATCCCGACCCATCACGTTATTTCCAGGTATCTGCTGGATATCGGTATGCTTTGGAAAGGCGAGATACTGTGGGATAAGAACAACTATAACTGCAAGTACACCGCGTGGGGCAGCTGGAAAAGTCCGAGCAGCCCGTATCTGAAATATACCTGGGAGTTTATCGAGATCTTCTGCAAGGGTGATCTGAAGCATGAAGGAAACGTGAAAGATATCGATATAACGGCGGAAGAGTTCAAGAAATGGGTGGTCGCCAAATGGTCCATCGCCCCGGAAAGGAACATGAAGGAATACGGGCATCCGGCGATGTTTCCTGAGGATCTCGTGGTGCGCTGCCTGAAACTGTTCAGTTTCAGGAACGACGTCGTACTGGACGTGTTCAATGGTGCCGGCACGACCACTGCCGTCGCACGGAGGCTCGGCAGGAGGTACTTGGGGATCGATGTATCGCGGGAATACTGTGACGCTGCGGAGAAGCGCTTGAGGAGCGGGTTGTTTTGAGGGGGATACGCAACCAACTACTCCTGAGATTCCGACCATCGATGATTTGAGGGCGCGCTCCGGTTTCGTCCTCCTCGCCTCTCCCGCGTTGCGCCCAAAGCAGACGCGGAGTGGGCATGGGGGTCGACGTGGGATCGACGCGAGGGCGAACGGAGGGGGTGCAGGACGGGACAGCGGCAAGACTGTTTAACAAACCCCAGGGAGGTAAACCCCAAAGAGGTAAACCAAGGGGCAAACCCCA
>CAYFZO010000021.1:0-33314 GCA_964347615.1 uncultured Chromatiales bacterium | reverse complement strand
TCTGACCACCTTGCCGGCGGAGGTATTTTCAGGCTTAGGTAGCTTGGAGAAGTTATTTCTCATTAACAATCAACTGACTACTTTACCGGAAGGTATGTTTTCAGGTCTGGGCAACTTGAGGACCTTGGATTTAAGGGCAAACCCCGGTGCGCCTTTTGTTTTAGCCCGCTCACGACTTGAGCCGACAGGTACGTCGCCCGGGCCCGGCAGTGGCGAGGTCAAACTGGTCGTGGATGAAACGTTGCCGAGGGCGATTATCGCAGGCTTGTCGGCGGAAGGCGGCGTGTTGTCAGACTCGCAAGCAGTCATTCCCAGAGGGAGTACCGAAAGCGCCATTTTCACTGTGACCCAAGATGCGGGTGCGTCGGTGGTGACGTTAAGGGCGTCCACAGGTACGCTGACTGGCTTTTTCTCCGGTGTCGAGACCGCGCCGAGCGAACTGGTCTTGAGTCTTATCGAGCGAGTCAGATTGCGCATCCAGGTCTTTCTCGAAGGCGCGCTGGAATAAGTTTTCCGCGCCGGCGGCATGACTCGCGGGCTTTCCGCCGCCGAGCGTTTTCTCGATGATTCGGCGATGGATTTGCGCTAGGATTTCCCAGGATTTTCCAAGGTTTTCCAGGGTTTCCAAGCCGTCCGTCCGGTGTCAAAGTATCTGACACAACGCGCGTTCATCTGAGCCACCGCAAACAACGCCGAGCGGTTTCGTATCAGGTCGTTGAACCGGTGCCTTTTCCGGTGTGAGGCATTGCAGATTGACGGCGGCAGCAAGTTCATGGGCGAGCTTGGCGGTCGTCAACAAACGGGCGCGTCAGGACGGCGCTGTCAGGACTTGGGGGATTGAGCTTGACGTCTTGCGTATCGGCTCGCGGCGACGTTGGCTACCCGGTGTCACCGTGTTCCGGGTGCCTCGGCCATCTCGCGCACCAGAGCGGCGAGTTTCTCGACGCCGCCGTCCTCTCCCAGCGCGTGCCTGACGTCTTGCAGCTCGCGCTTGGTGCGCTGCGCGAGCGTCCGGTCCTCGAGCAGCGCCGCGGCTTCGCGGCAGATCGCGTCGGCGCTGGCTTGGCCTTGGATCAATTCCGGCGAGATTCTCTTGCCGGCGACGACGTTGACCAACCCGATATGCGGCGTTGTGACCAGCCTTTTCAGCAGCCAGTAAGTCGGCCACGAGACTTTGTACACGATGACCATCGGGGTTGCGCACAAGGCGAGTTGCAGCGTCGCGGTGCCCGAAGCGGTGATTGCCAAGTCGCTGCCGCGCATCGCGGAGTAGGGGTCTTCACGGATCAACTCGCATTCCACGCCGTATTGCGCCAGCTCCTCCCGCACCAGCGCGTCCGGAACGCCGGGCGCGAGCAGCAACGAGAAGCGCACCGAAGGCACGCGCGCGGCGAGCTTGACCGCTGCGCGGCACAACGTCGGCAACAGCCGGCGGACCTCGACGAGGCGGCTGCCGGGCATCAACAGCACGTTCTTGTCGTTTCCGTCGCGCGGTGGCGGAGGGAGGTCGGGTACCTGCTCAAGCAGGGGGTGGCCGACGTAACGCACGGGTACCCCGGCGTCGCGGTAGATCTTTTCTTCAAACGGAAACACCACCGCCATCATGTCCACGCGGCGCGCAATCGTCTTGACGCGACCTGCCCGCCACGCCCATACCTGCGGGCTGATGTAGAAAAGCGTCTTGACGCCGAGGCGTTTCGCGTCGCCGGCGAGCTTGAGGTTGAAGTCGGGATAATCCACCAGCACCAGCAGCGTGGGTGCTTCTTCGCGCAGCGCGCGCAACAGGCGGCGGTAGGCGCGTCTGAGCTTCGGGTAATGCGAGACGACCTCGAACAGGCCGACCAGCGACAGGTCGCGGGCGTCGACGAGACGGCGCAGTCCGGCGCGTTGCGTTTGCTCGAGCCCCATGCCGAAACAATCGAAGCGCACGCTGCTTTCGTCGCTGCGCAAAGCTTTGATCAGCGCCGCCGCGTGCATGTCGCCCGACGGCTCGCCTGCGACGATCATGATCTTGCGGGCGGTTTTGCTCATCGGCGGGCGCGATCCAGCGCTTCGACTGCGACGGTGGCGGCGGCGGCGGCGGCGCGTTCGGCGTCCTGCGAACGGCGTTCGGGAAACATCGGCAGCGACAGGCATCGACGCGCGACCCGTTCGGCTTGCCGGCAATCCACGCTGCGGCGGACGCCGCGCAGCGAAGGTTGCTCGGTCGGTGGGGTCGGATAGTCGTTCCGGTTGCCGATTTGCGCGGCGCCCGACGGCTCGCCTGCGACGATCATGATCTTGCGGGCGGTTTTGCTCATCGGCGGGCGCGATCCAGCGCTTCGACTGCGACGGTGGCGGCGGCGGCGGCGGCGCGTTCGGCGTCCTGCGAACGGCGTTCGGGAAACATCGGCAGCGACAGGCATCGACGCGCGACCCGTTCGGCTTGCCGGCAATCCACGCTGCGGCGGACGCCGCGCAGCGAGGGTTGCTCGGTCAGCGGGGTCGGATAGTAGATCCGGTTACCTATCTGCGCGGCGTCGAGCGCCGTCGCAATTTCGTCGCGGCGTTCGGACAGGATGGTGTATTGGTTGAACGCGTGTTCGCATTCCGCGGCGCACGCCGGAGTTTGCACCCGTCCCTGCAGGGCGTCGGTATAGAGCGCCGCGAGCTCGCGCCGTTGACGGACGAAGCGTTCGACGTGCTTGAGTTTGACGCGCAGGATCGCCGCTTGGATTTCGTCGAGGCGGCTGTTGTAGCCGACGACTTCATGACGGTGGCCGCCGGGGCTGCCGTGGTTGCGCAGGAGCCGCAGGCGCCGGGCGAGATCGGCGTCGTCGGTGGTGACCATGCCGCCGTCGCCGCAGGCGCCGAGATTCTTGGTCGGGAAGAAGCTGTGGCAGCCGGCGAGAGACGTCGAGCCGACGCAACGCCCGTTCCGGCGCGCGCCGAACGCTTGCGCGCAGTCTTCGATCAGCGCCAGGCCGTGCTTTTCGGCGAGCAGCGACAGCGCGTCCACGTCGGCGGGGTGGCCGTACAGGTGCACCGCGACGATCGCGCGGGTCTTCGGCGACAGGGCGCTTTCGACGCTGCCGGGATCCAAGGTGAAGCTCGCGGGGTCTACGTCGGCGAACACCGGTACGGCACCCGCGTAGAGTGCGGCTTCGGCGGGCGCGATGAATGAGAACGCGCCGGTGACGACTTCGTCGCCGGCGCCGACCCCCGCCGCAAGCAACGCCAGGTGCAACGCGTCGGTGCCTGAGCCGCAGGCGACGGCTTCGCGTACGCCGATGAACGCGGCGGCTTCTTGCTCGAATGCCGCGACTTCTTCGTCCAGGATGAACCGCCCGCGGGCGAACACCCGTTCGAGCGCCGCGCGGACCTCGTCCGCCAGCGCGCGGTGTTGCTCGATCAGATCGAAAGCGGGAATCGGCGCCACGTCGTCACCTTCGGAGTGCCGCCGCGACCCGGGTCGCGGCGTCGAGCGCGCGCCGGCCTTCACGCCCTCCGACCAGCGGCTGGCGCGCGTGGCGGATGCACGAGAGGAAGTGCTCGATTTCGGTGCGGAGCGCGTCGGCTTCGGGAAACGCGCGTTCCTCGCACTCGATTGTCCGCCCGGCGCCCCGGCGGCAAGCGACGTAGCGGTTGTCGTGCAGGTCTATCGAGAAATAGCGGTCTTTCTTGAACAGCCGCAACTTGCGCTCGATTTTGCGGCTGATGCGGCTTGCGGTGACGTTGGCGGTGCAGCCGTTGGCGAATTCGATGCGGGTGTTGGCGATGTCGACGTCTTCCGAGAGTATTTCGGCACCGTTCGCGCGGACCTCGGTGATCTCGGACGGCACCAGATTCAGGATGATATCGAGATCGTGGATCATCAAGTCGAGAATGACGCAGGCGCCCTTGTCGCGGTCGTCGGCCGGCATCAGGCGCGTGGTTTCGACGAACGTCGGATTGAGCGGCAGTTCGCCGAGCGCGAACAACGCGGGGTTGAAGCGTTCGACGTGTCCGACCTGCAGCAGCTTCCGTTCGCGTTCGGCGGCGGCGATCAGTTCGTCGGCTTGTTCGAGCGAGCTCGCCATCGGTTTTTCGACCAGGACGTGAGAGCCGCTTTCGAGGAAGTCGAGCGCAATCCGGTGGTGGGTCGGCGTCGGCGTTACAACGCTCACCGCGTCAAGTTTTCCCAGCAGTTCGCGGTAGTCGGGGACGGGCGCGGTAGAATACTCGGCGGCGACCCGGCGGCAAACCTTAGCTTCGACGTCCGAGACCGCAACCAGTTCGCAACCCGCCGTCTGCGCGTACTTTTCCGCGTGGCGACTGCCCAGATAGCCGGTTCCGACGACGCCGCACTTGAGAACTGACATTGAAACTGAATCCAAAAACCGGCGCCTGCCTCAACCCGGCCGCGTGCGGGTGCGTGAGGGATACCGGGTTCGTTCCGTTGCTTGGCTCGATTCCTTCAAGACGTTTGAAACGTGCACGCCGTCCGCGGCGCACTCCGGCGGATATAGTAGCAGAGAGGCGCGGTACGCCCGCGGAAAAAGGTCTTCGCTTCACCGCGGCGGGGCTGCGGAGCACGCGGGCTTTGAGCTGCCGCGGCAGATGACCCCGAGCAAACTCTTCGGCAGAGGCGCGGTTCTGCCTGATTTCGGCGACGGGCTGATTGCCGGCGTCGACGAGGCCGGGCGCGGGCCGCTCGCCGGGCCGGTCGTCGCCGCCGCAGTGGTCTTGCCGATGCCGCGCCGTGAGCACCGCTACCGCGACTCGAAGCGGCTCGACGCCGGGACGCGCGAGCGGATGTGCCGCGAGATCAAGAGCGAAGCCGTGGCCTGGGCGGTGGGGCGCGCCGACGTGCGGGAGATAGACGAGCTGAACATACTCAACGCGAGCTTGCTCGCGATGGCGAGGGCCGTGAAAGCGCTTTGCGTGAAACCGACGATGCTGCTGGTGGACGGCAACCGCGCGCCCGACGTCGATCTGCCTCGTTGCGTGATTGTCGGCGGCGACGACCGCGTTGAGGTCATCAGCGCGGCTTCGATTATCGCCAAGGTCGAAAGGGACGAGGAAATGCTGCAGCTGCACCGGCGTTATCCGGTCTATAACTTCGCTTCGCACAAGGGCTACCCGACAAGGGAACATCTCTACAACCTCGAGCGCCACGGCGTCTGCCGCGAGCATCGCAGGTCTTACCGCCCGGTCAGGGAACGCCTCGTCGCCGGGCGGCGCGGCGGCGAAAGTCGGGAAGAGGCCGCGAATCCGCCGCGGGACGGGGGAGCGGCGCCGTGAGCTTCACCCATCTGCACGTCCACTCCGAGTACTCGCTCTCCGACGGCCTGCTCAAGGTTGACGGCTTGGCTCGCGCCGCCGCGGCCGCCGGCGCGCCCGCGGTCGCGCTGACCGACGTCGACAACCTGTTCGGTGCGCTGAAGTTCTACAACGCCGCGGTTGCGAACGGCGTCAAGCCGATCATCGGCTGTGAGCTGCGGTTGCTGATGGACGAGAAGCGCGGCGTTCCCGAGACCTCGGGAGAGAAAAGAGGCGAGGAGAATTGCTGCTCGGTCGTCGCCTTGTGCCGTGACAACGTGGGGTACCGGAATCTGACGCGGCTGGTGACGCGCTGCTACACCGAAGGACAGACTTATGAGGGCCCCGTGGCGCGGCGCGAATGGATCAAGGAGTACAACGAGGGGTTGATCATTCTCTCGGGCGGCGTGCGCGGAGACGTCGGGCGACGTCTGCTCGAGAACAACGAGGCCAAGGCCGGCAAGGTCCTGAAGTTCTGGCGCGACGTCTTTCCCGACCGTTACTACCTTGAGGTCTTCCTGACCGGGCGTGAAGGCGAGGACGTCCATTTCCAGCGTACGTTGTCGCTCGCGGCGCGCGAGCGACTGCCGCTGGTCGCAACCAACGACGTCTGCTTTCTGAACGAACGGGATTTCGACGCGCACGAAGTGCGGGTGTGCATCGCCCAGGGCGGCTACACGCTGAAGGACGCCGCGCGCCGTCGCCGCCACAGCCGCCGGCAGTATTTCAAGAGCGCCGCCGAGATGCAGGCGCTGTTCGCCCAGGCGCCCGAGGCGATCGAGAACGCCGCGGAAATCGCCAAGCGCTGCACCGTGTCGATCGAGCAGGGCGGCGTGCTGTTGCCGGACTTTGAATTGCCTGCGGACGTCGGCGAGCAGCAGTACCTGACCGAGCAAGCGACCGAAGGGCTGAAGCGGCGCATCGGCGACGAAGCGTTCGCAAGCGCCGAAGCCTACAAGCAACGCCTCGAGTTCGAGCTCAAGATTATCCTGGACATGAAATACGCTGGCTATTTCCTGATCGTTGCCGATTTCGTGCGCTGGGCGAAGGAGCAGGGCATCCCGGTCGGCCCCGGGCGCGGTTCGGGCGCGGGTTCGTTGGCGGCTTACGCGCTCGGCATCACCGAGATCGACCCGATCAAGCACGGCCTGCTGTTCGAGCGCTTCCTGAACCCCGAGAGGATCTCCCCGCCCGACTTCGACGTCGATTTCTGCATGGAGAACCGGGACCGGGTGATCGAGTACGTCGCCGACCGCTACGGGCGCGACAAGGTCTGTCAGATCATCACGTTCGGCAGGCTTGCCGCGCGCTTGGTGGTGCGCGACGTCGGGCGCGTGCTCGGCCATCCGTACGGCTACGTCGATCAGCTCGCCAAGATGATACCCAACGAGCTCAACATCACGCTCGACGCGGCGTTGAGGAAATCGCCGGAACTCAAGCTGCTGAGTCAGACCGACGAGCAAGCCAAGGAGATCATCAGCATCGGCCGGCGTCTCGAAGGCCTGGTGCGCGACCCCGGCACCCACGCCGGCGGGGTGATCATCTCACCGAAGGCGCTGACCGAATACACCGCCTTGTATCGCAAGCACAAGGAGCCGACCGTCATCACTCACTTCGACATGAAGGATCTCGAGTCGATCGGTCTCGTCAAATTCGATTTTCTCGGTCTCAAGACCTTGACCCTGCTGCAGCGCGTGGTCGGGATCATCAAGGAATACGCGGGCAAGGAGATAGCGTTCGAGGATATCCCGCTTGACGACGACGGAGTCTATCGCTTCCTGCAGACCGGCTCGACCACGGCACTGTTCCAGCTCGAATCGGAAGGCATGCGCAGCTTGATCAGAAACCTGAAGCCCGACCGGTTCGAGGAGATTGTCGCCTTGCTCGCGCTCTACCGTCCGGGTCCCCTGCAATCGGGCATGGTCGAGTACTACATCAAATGCAAGCACGGCGCGACGGTCGAATATCCCCACCCCAGCCTCGAACCGATACTGCACCCGACCCACGGCGTGATCCTCTACCAGGAACAGGTGATGCAGATTGCGCGCGAACTGTCGGGTTACACGCTCGGCGGCGCCGACATCCTGCGCCGGGCGATGGGAAAGAAACTGCCCGAGGAGATGGCCAAGCAGAAAAACGACTTCATCGCCGGCGCGGTCGAGCGCGGCGTCAAGCACCAGGTCGCGGTGCGCATCTTCGATCTGATCGAGAAGTTCGCGGGCTACGGGTTCAACAAGTCCCACTCGGCGGCTTACGCGCTGGTCGCCTACCACACCGCGTGGTTCAAGCATCATTACCCGGCGGCGTTCATGGCCGCGGCGCTGAGCGTCGATATGAACAACACCGACAAGCTGGTCGAGCTCGTCTATGAATGCCGCTCGATGGGGTTGGAAGTCAAGCCGCCCGACGTCAATCATTCGCAAAGCGGCTTCACGGTGCTCGACGACAAGACCATACTCTACGGGTTGAGCGCGATTCGCACCGTCGGTAAAGGCGTTGCGCAGGTGATTCTGCAGGAGCGCGATGAACGCGGCCGGTACGAGTCGCTGATGGACTTTTGCTTGCGCTGCATTCCGCACAAGGTCAGGAAGAACCTCATCGAACCGCTGCTTTACGCCGGCGCGCTCGACGCGTTCGCGCAGACGCGCGCCGAGATGCACCGGAGTCTCGACGCCGTCTACAATCGCGCCGAAGCCCGTGCGCGCGACGTCCTCTCCGGGCAGGACAGCCTGTTCGGCGAAGGCACCGGCGGCGACGGGGCAATCGAGGCACCCGAAGTTCCGCCGTCCTCGGGCGAGAGAATTTCGCGCACCGAGCTGATGCGTCGGGAGAAAGTGATACTCGGTTTTTACTTGAGCGACCATCCCGCGGTCCGGCTTGCGCCGGAACTCAAGCGGATGGTCAAGTACCGCTTGAGCGACGAGGTCGGGATCCCGGCTTTCAAGGGTCAGCGCGACAAGGCGCCGACCCACCAGTTCGCCGGCGTCATCACCGAGACCAAGCGCTGGCGGCAAGGCGTACGCGGCGCGTCGTTCACGCTCGACGACGGCAGACACCGCCTCGTGTTCAGTCTGTTCGACCACGACTATCAGACCTACGGCGATTTGTTGTCGGAGGAAGGCGTGGTGGTGGTCGCGGGCAAGAAGATTTTCGACCAGGTGCGCGAGCTTAGCCGCTGGTACGCGAAATGGATCATCACGTTCGAGGAAGCGCGGATCAGGTTCGCAAAATCGCTGGCGATCGACGTCGACGCGTCGGCGCTCTCGTCCGGATTCTCGGACGCGCTCAAGACCTCGCTCGAGCCGTTCGTCGCCGGCGGCAAGTGTCCGGTGCAGGTGCACGTCAAGAAAACCGACGCTTCGACGCAGGTGAGGTTCGGGGAGAACTGGCGGGTCAAGCCTTGCGACCAGCTGTTCCGGCACATCAAACGTCTCGACGGAATAGAGGACGTACGCCTGATTTACTGAAAGCGCCGCCGACGTATCTGACGCGGCTCGCACCGCTTGGCGGCACGCGGGTAAGGTAGAATCCGCCCATGGCTGAAGGCAACGAAGGCGGGAACGGGTCCGCGAGGGCGACCAACAACGCGCTCGACCACCTCGAGTTCGAGCGTCCGATTGCCGAACTCGAGACCAAGCTGTCCGAGTTGCGCCGGATGTCGGGCGACGGCGCTACCGCCGGCGCGGGGATGCTCAATCTGGACGACGAGATCCGTAATCTGGAGAACAAGTGCAACAAGCTCAAGGAAAACGTCTATTCCAACCTGACCCCGTGGCAGATAGCGCAACTGGCGCGCCACCCGAACCGCCCCTACACCCTCGATTACGTCGAGGCGCTGTTCACCGACTTTGAGGAGCTGCACGGCGACCGTCAGTTCGCCGACGACCCCGCGATCGTCATCGGCATCGCGCGTTTCAACGGTACGCCGGTCGCGGTCGTCGGGCATCAGAAGGGACGGGACACCGAAGAGAAGATCAGGCGCAACTTCGGGATGCCGAAACCCGAGGGCTACCGCAAGGCGCGGCGCTTGTTCAGGATGGCCGAGCGCTTTCGCCTGCCGTTGCTGACGTTCATCGACACGCCGGGCGCCTACCCGGGCGTGGACGCCGAGAAGCGCGGACAAAGCGAGGCGATTGCCGAGAACCTGAAGGTCATGTCGCAGCTGAGGACGCCGATCATCAGCGTCATCATCGGCGAGGGCGGTTCGGGCGGGGCGCTTGCCATCGGCGTCTCCGATCGCCTGATGATGCTGCAATACAGTACTTATTCGGTGATCTCCCCCGAAGGGTGCGCCGCGATCCTGTGGAAGAACGCGGACAAGGCCGAAACCGCCGCGACTGCGCTCAACATCACTTCCGGGCGGCTCAAGCGGCTCGGCTTGATAGACGAAGTCGTCGCCGAACCTCTGGGCGGCGCCCACCGCGATTTTCCGAAGCTGTGTTCCTCGCTGAGGAACGCTTTGGCGGCGGCGCTCGGGAACCTGCGGGCGATGGAGACCGAGGAACTGCTTGAAGCACGCTACCGCAAGCTGCTCAACGTCGGCGGCTTTTCGGATTAGGGCCGGGGTTGAGGCAGAAGCCCTGAGACGCCGCCGCTCGGCGGAGCGAGGCGACCGTTCGGGGCGGCAATTCATCTTTTTTCGCCGTAATCAGCTGGCAGAGATCATAATAAAGAAGACACATAAAACGTGCTTTTATCCAGGAAGCGAGGCTAGGCCCGGGACGTTTCAGTTGCAGAACAGACGGTATTTAGGGTATAAGCGCAAATTGCTCGGCTTTATCGAAGACATAGTGAACGAAAAAATGCAATGAGTTCAGTGTTTTCTGTGTCTTTGTGCTTGTCTTTCTCGTGTACTACATTTATTTTGTCAAGGCTATGTGGGAATGGAAAA
This sequence comes from uncultured Chromatiales bacterium, assembly GCA_964347615.1. Lineage (GTDB taxonomy): Bacteria > Pseudomonadota > Gammaproteobacteria > Poriferisulfidales > Oxydemutatoraceae > CAYFZO01. The sequence continues at coordinate 23,143 of CAYFZO010000021.1, read as the reverse complement.
AGGACATTAACGAAATTGCAGAAGCGATGAACGAGTTTACGAAAAGTCTTGAGAAACGAGTTAATGAAGTAGTTAAGAAAATCAGACAAGACGATCTGGATAGACAATGATAAAAGGTGCGTTCATAACTGTAGCGCTGTATCTGTTCATAACGGGCGTGTTAGAGGCGAACGGCTGGTATTTTGTTTGGGCGTTGCTTTCCCTTGTCTTGTTCTTGTTCTTTGCGGTACGTCCTCCAGAAGCTCTCACTGAGGAGGAAATTAAGCGCAAGCAATGGACGGACGGGTGGAGCAAGTTTTTAAGAGAGAAGAACGAACAGCACAAGAGTTGAACGAGACAAAGTAAACAATACCAATCTCTTGGCGCCTTGACGCTGTAAGCACCAGCGGGAAGTTGCAAGGCGCCGAGAGTTTTAGAAATTAAAATCCAATGAGATACTAAAGAATGAAAAGGAAAACTTGTCTTTTGTGGGGTGGGGCGCTCCTGCTTGCCTTGAGCTGGATAGACGGAGTAGAGATGAACGTTTTGTCAGTGATTGGCGCCGTGCTCCTTTTCGCTTCAGTCTGGATTGAACAGGCGGAGGAGAGAGCAGAGAGGGAGAAAAAGGAGCCGTGGGTTGAGGGTTGGACCAAGTTCTTTGAGAGTGTAAAAAATTCTGTGTATCCGTCAATTAAAGATCAATCACCGAATCCGTGATTTTCGAGACCAAGGCCGGGGAAACGTCGGCCCCGTAAAGTTCCTTGAAAGTCCGGCTGATTTCCCGAGTGCTCATGCCCTCGGCATACAGGCACGGCATCTTGTCGCCGACCCCGTGAAAACGGGTCTGGTTCTTCACCAGCCGCGGCTCGAAACTGCCGTCCCGATCCCGAGGAGTGTCGATCTTGATTTGGCTTTCGTCGGTTTTCAGCGTCTTCGACGTCGAACCGTTGCGGCTGTTGGAGTTTTCGGACTGCTCGTAGCGGGAATAGCCCAAGTGTTCATCCAATTCGGCGTTGAGCGCCGCCTCGATAGTCACTTTTGCCAGCGTTTGGCTGAACTCGTTGAGGTCTTTCTCGGTTTGATGCCTTTGGTGAACTCAATCGCAAAAGCTTCCAGTGCTTTTTTGTCCATGACGCCTATCTACCTCCAGTAGGTTAAGGGTTAATGATAGATGGTTTACACAGATTCCGTTACATTCTCTCTAGGAAACGCAAAAGCACGAAGATTGCCTGAATAGAAATCTAAAAATCATCAAATACTCCATAGAGGTTGAAAGGTTTGGCATAAAAGCTGAACCGTTTGACGAAACCGCTGGTTGCTGAAGAGTAAGCAACTGCTCTCGTGCTGCCACCCGCAGCGTGTCGGGTGGCATTGACCTGAGGTTCAAAGCACGTGTCGCGGGCGGCATGAAGTTTGCACCGATTCACGTCTCTGATGAGGTTTTGGAACTGCTTTGATCGAGAGGCGACCGAGAGGCGGGTCTGGGCAAGGGGGTGAGGATGGCCGAGGAGGAGGAATCTACGTCGACTCGGGGGAGACAAGCGCCCTCGCAGGAATAAAGCCTTTGGCAGTGGCTTCAAGATAGAAATAGTATACACATATATTGTTTTAATAAGAGTATTTCTGTATATTAACTAGAGAATTACCGGTTTTTCCACAGGGGGAAGTACCAGGGGGAAGCAGTGGAGACGCGCTGTTACAAATGTCTGATGCCGCTCAAGTGGCCTGTTCGATACGGGCTTCACGAGACCTGTTTCGTCGAGTGGTTCCGTCTGCCCGCGGTCATGGACTTTGAAGGCCTAAGCCGGGAAAGCGCTCCCGATTCCGGCGACGCGTTGTCGAGCGAGCGCTGGTCCAGCAGCTTCTTTCAAGGCAAGTTCAAGAAGTATTCCGCGATCTTGAACCGGCGTTCTTACATCCTGAAATTCAAAGGCGAGGCGTATCCTGAATTGACGACGGTCGAGTACCTTTGCAACCGGATTGCACGCGCGTTGAAGCTGCCTGTGCCTGATTTTTATTTATTGCGTATCGGCGACGAGCCGGTGTTCGTCAGCAGGAACTTCATGGGCGGAAAGCATTCGAATCTGGAACACGTTTATCAATACGTCGCGGCCGGGGACTACAACTGCGAGAGGCTTTGCGAGCTGATACGCGACGAAACGCAGACGTTCCGAGACCTTAAGACGTTCATCCGCGCCTGCTTGTTCGACGCCCTGGTCGGCAACCACGACCGCCACGGCAGGAACCTTGCGTTCATCGTCTCGCCGGGCGGCAAATCGCTGGCGCCGATTTACGACAACCCGTCGGCGTTGGGGCTTGAGTCGGGCGCCGTCCTCAGAAGCCGTTTTTCACCCAAAGGGAAGATTTTCACCGCTCGTTCCGAGGAGCCGACCGCGAAGGATTACGTCGCGGAGTTCAGGCGTCTGGGTCATGAAGACGAGGTGCATGCGTTCGTGCGAAGCGTCAAGTTGGACAACGTAGAGGCGTTGATCGAGGGAAGCTTTTGTTCCGCGTCGATGAAGAACGCGCTTCGAAGACTGGTCGCCGAAAGGTACGAAGAGATGAAAGCGGAGCTGAAGGATGCGATATAAGGTCGAAGACGCAAGGCTTAAGGTCTACGCCGAGGTGAGGAAGCAGCGGATTTACGTCGGTCTGCTCGAGTACCTCAAGGAGCGCAAGTCGTACCGGTTCACCTACGACTCGGCGTATCTCGACTCCGCGGCGCCGCTGGCGCTGGGGGTGGACCTGCCGTGCAGCCGAAAGGTACACGAATCCGACGCGCTGTTCCTCTCGTTCGTCGACCGCATCCCGTCGAGAGAGAATCCGGCGTATCGGGATTACTGCCGGCAGCGGCGGATTCCCGAGGACGAGACCAACGAGATCATCCTGCTCGGCGCCGTCGGCACGCGAGGGCCTTCGTGCTTCATCTTCGAGTTGATTTGGCATTGCGATTTCGACGTCGTCGCCGAGTTCAACGCGCTGCGCCGCGAAACCGGCTTGTCCTTGAACACGCTGTCGAAGGCGTTCAACCTCAACTACGCGACCTTGCATCGCCTGATTACGGGTAAATCGAAAGATCCGGCGACCACCAGAATCCTGCGCTATCTGTTGACCGTGCCGGGGTGCATGAAGCAGGAGCTCCGGCTGACAAGGGCGACGATTCACCACGACGCCTTTGTCAAGCTGCTGGGTTACGCCGAGGCTGCCGACAAGCGAGCGGAGACCGCCGGGAGAACCGTCAAGGAACCCCGCTATCTGCCGTACAAAGTTTGGGATGAAGGCTCGGCCTAAAGCCGCTCGAGTACGCTGATCTGCTCGTTGAGTTTCGCAATCTGCGCTTGGCGGTTGCTGAGGTTCTCGCGTTGCGCCGCAATGACCTCGGGGGGCGCCTTGCGGATGAAGTCCTGATTGTCGAGGCGGGCTTGCGCGCTTTCGACTTGCTTTTGCATCTTCGTTATCTGCTTCTGCAGGCGCGCGATTTCGGCGGGGGCGTCTATCAATCCCGCGAGCGGCACCAGCAGTTTCATCTCGCCGACCAGCGCGATTGACGCCTGCGGCGCCTGCGCGTCGGGCGCGAGCCACTCGACGTTCTCGACGCCCGCGAGCGAGTGGATTGCTTCGCGGTGGCGTTCGAAATGCTCGCGGTCGGGGTCGCGCCAGTTCTGGATCATCACCGGCAACGCCTTGCCCGGGGGCAAGTCGAGTTCCGAGCGTACGCGTCGCACCCCGACGATGATCTCGCGCATCCGGACGACGTCCTGCTCGGCTTCGGGGTCGGCGCGGGTCCCGTCGGGGGCGGGGTAGGGGCGTTGCTGGATCGTCGCTTCACCGAAGCCGGTCAGCGGCTTGATCTGCTGCCACAGGTCTTCGGTGACGTAGGGCGTAATCGGGTGCAGCAGCCGCAGGATGGTCTCGAGCGTCTCGATCAGGCAGGCGCGGTTGGCCCGCTTGCCTTCGCCGTCGCCGGCTTGCACGCTCTTGCTCAGTTCGAGGTACCAGTCGCAGAAGTCGTGCCACGTGAATTCGTAGAGTTCGGCGGCGGCGAGGTCGAAGCGGTAGTCCGCGAAATGGCGCGCGACCTCGGCGGTCAGCGCGTTCAAGCGATGCCGGATCCAACGGTCGTACGGCGTTGCCCGTGCTTCGTCCGCGGCGGCGTCGCTTGCGTGCTCTTCGCAGCACATCGTCACGAACCGCGCGGCGTTCCACAGCTTGTTGCAGAAGTTGCGGTAGCCTTCGATGCGTCCGAGGTCGAAGCGGACGTCGCGTCCGGTCGTCGCCATCGCGGCGAAGGTGAAGCGCAACGCGTCGGTGCCGTACGCCGGAATCCCGGCGGGAAAGTGTTTGCGCGTGTCGCGCTCGATGCGTTCGGCCAGACGGGGCTGCATCAATCCCGACAGGCGTTTCTCGACCAGCGCCTCGAGGGTCACGCCGTCCACCAGGTCGATCGGGTCGAGCACGTTGCCTTTGGATTTCGACATCTTCCGTCCTTGCGCGTCCCTGACCAGCCCGTGCACGTAGACTTCGCGGAACGGCGCCTCGCCGGTGAGCTTGACGCCCATCATGATCATCCGCGCGACCCAGAAGAAGATGATGTCAAAGCCGGTTACCAGTACGCTGGTGGGGTAGAAAGTCTTGAGCTCGGGGGTCTCTTCGGGCCAGCCCAGCGTCGAGAACGGCCACAGCGCCGAGGAAAACCAAGTGTCGAGCACGTCTTCGTCGCGGCGCAGTTCGCACGCCTCGTCAAGTCCGTGCTTGCGCCGCGCTTCGGCTTCCGAGCGTGCGACGTAGACCTTGCCTTGCTCGTCGTACCACGCGGGGATGCGGTGGCCCCACCACAGTTGACGGCTGATGCACCAGTCCTCGATGTTGTTCATCCATTCAAAGTAGGTCTTGCGCCAGTTGTCGGGGACGAAGCGTACGCGCCCGTCGGCGACCGCCTGTTTCGCCGCTTCGGCGAGGGTTTCGGTTCGCACGAACCACTGGTCGGTGAGGTACGGTTCGATGACCGCGCCGCTGCGGTCGCCGCGCGGTATCGTCATGCGCCGGTCCTCGACCTTCTCGAGCAGGCCGAGCCGGTCGAGGTCGGCGACGATGCGCTTTCTCGCTTCGTAGCGGTCGAGCCCGCGGTAAGCCGCGGGGACTTGTCGGTTGAGCGACGCGTCGGGGTTCATCACGTTGATCGTTTCGAGCCCGTGGCGGCGTCCGACCTGATAGTCGTTGAAATCGTGCGCCGGGGTGATCTTGACGCAGCCCGAGCCGAACTCGGGGTCGACGTAGTCGTCGGCGACGACCGGTATCTCGCGGTCGGCCAAAGGCAGCACCACGCGCCGTCCGACGAGATCACGGTAGCGTTCGTCGTCGGGGTGCACCGCGACCGCGGTGTCGCCGAGCATGGTCTCGGGGCGGGTCGTCGAGACCGTCAGCCGTCCGCCGCCGGCGAGGGGGTAGCGAACGTGCCACAGGTGTCCGTCTTCCTCCTCGGAGACGACCTCGAGGTCGGAGACCGCGGTTTGCAGCGCGGGGTCCCAGTTGGTCAGGCGTTTGCCGCGGTAAATCAGTCCTTCGTCGTACAGCCGCACGAACGCTTCAAGCACCGCGCGCGACGTCGGTTCGTCCATCGTGAAGCGTTCTCGCGGCCAGTCGAGCGACGCGCCGAGGCGTCGCAGTTGACGGGTGATGGTGTTGCCCGACGTTTCCTTCCATTCCCATACCTTCTCGACGAAACGTTCGCGCCCGACGTCCCGGCGGTTGACGCCCTCGGCTTCGAGGCGGCGCTCGACGACCATCTGCGTTGCGATGCCGGCGTGATCGGTGCCGGCCTGCCACAGGGTGCGGAAGCCGCGCATCCGGTGGTAGCGGATCAGGCAGTCCATCAGCGTGACCTGGAACGCGTGGCCCATGTGCAGGGTGCCGGTCACGTTCGGCGGCGGGATCATGATGCAGTAGGGCTCGCCGCCGCCGCTTGGGGCGAAGCAGCCCGAGGCTTCCCATTCCTGATAACGGGTCTGCTCGATCCGTTTCGGTTCGTAGGCGTTGTCCATTCGCTTGCGTTGGTCGCGCGGGCGGCCGCCGGGGCGCTCGTCGTGCGCCGGCGGGCGGTGAATCGTTCGGCGGCGCTTTATTCTATCCGGCGGCGCGGTTCAGCAGGAACTCGAACAGCAACGGCACCGGCCGCCCGGTTGCGCCCTTGTTCTTGCCGCTCAGCCAAGCGACGCCGGCGACGTCGAGGTGCGCCCATTCGTATTCCTCGGTGAACCGGGAGAGAAAGCACGCGGCGGTAATCGCTCCGCCCCAGCGTCCGCCGATGTTTGCCACGTCGGCGAAGTTGCTGTCGAGCAACGGCTGGTATTCGTCCCACGTCGGCAGTTGCCACGGGCGGTCGCCCGAAGTCTGTCCCGCTCGCAGCAACTCGTCGGCGAGTGCTTGGGTGTTGCTCATCAAGCCCGAAGCCTCGTTGCCCAACGCGACGACGCAGGCACCGGTCAGGGTTGCAACGTCGATCATGCACGCCGGCTTGTAGCGCCGCCCGACGTAACTCAGCGCGTCGCACAGCACTAGGCGTCCTTCGGCGTCGGTGTTCAGGATCTCGACGGTTTGTCCCGACGCGGTCTTGACGACGTCGCCGGGCTTGCTCGCGTGCCCGCCGGGCATGTTCTCGGCGCAGGCAAGGACGCCGACCACGTTCAAGGGCAGGCGCAGCCTGACGCACGCCGCCAGCGTGCCGAGCACCGCCGCCGCGCCGCACATGTCGAACTTCATCTCATCCATCGCCGCGCTCGGCTTGATCGAGATGCCGCCGGTGTCGAAGGTAACGCCTTTGCCGACCAGCGCGATCGGCGCTTGGCGCGCTTTGCCGCCCTTGTATTCGAGACACACGAGCTTGCCCGGGTTGGCGCTGCCTTTGCTCACCGACAGGAACGCGCCCATGCCGAGACGTTCCATGGCACTTTCCCCGAGCACGTGCACGCCGAGATTCTTCGAGCTTCTCGCCAGTTTGCGCGCCTGCTGCGCCATGTACGCCGGGGTGCAGACGTTGCTCGGCAAGTTGCCGAGTTCGCGCGTAAGGCTCATGCCGTGGTGCAAGGCTTCGGCTTTGCGCGCCGCCGAGCGCGCGTCCTCGGCGGAGAGCGTCGTGTGCAGGACGCACTTGGCCGGCACTTTGCGTTTCGGTTTCTTGCCGAGAGTCGCGACGTAGCGGTAGCAGGCGTTCTGAATCTCAAGCGCGAGCGCGCGCAGGTAGTCGGGCTTGGCCGTTCTGGTGCCGACGTCGTCGAAACAGAGCAGGACGTTGCTCGGGTTGAGCGCAACCGCGGCTTTGGCGGCGACGCGCGCGGCTTTGATGAGGCGGATCAAATCCAGTTTGCCGGCTTCGCCGAGTCCGGCGACGATGATGGTGCGATGGCGAAAATCCGGCGCGTGCAACGTCAGCGTCTTGCCGCAACCGCCGTCGAACCCGGCTTGTCTGACCGCTCTGCCGAGCAAGCCGCCGCTCGCTTCGTCGAGGGCGCGGTATGATGGCGGGCGTCGCCCCTTGAAAAGGGGCACGACGGTGCAGGCCGAGGCCAGCGAGGAGATTTTTCTTGAGGTCGTTGTGATTTGCATCTTCAGTTTCCGGTTGAAAAGTAAAGCGTCATTAAATCACCGATTTCCCATGCAGGCAAACGCCAACGCCTAAATGAAAGTCTTTGAGCGTTATCTGTTCACTGAACTTCTGATCAACCTGCTCGCGACGGTCTCGGTCCTGGGCATCATCGTCGTTGGGCGTCTGCTGTCGAAATTGCTCGGGCGGATCGCCGAAGGCGACTACCCGCTCGACGTCGTTCGACACCTGCTGATCTACGGCACCCTCGACTCGCTGATTTTCCTGCTGCCGTTTTCGGCGATGCTCGCGGTGATGCTGACGATGGGGCGGCACTACCGGGACAGCGAGGCGTACGCGGCTTTTTCCTTCGGTTTCGGTTACGCGCGGATCTGCGGGGTCTTGATGCGGCTTGCGGTTCCGTTGACCGTGCTGCTTTTCGTGCTGACGATGGAGGTCTCGCCTCACGGCGAGAGGCGCTACGACCTGATCAAGCAGGCAGGCAAGCAGCGCGGCGACGTGACGATGGTCACCGCCGGAAGGTTCTTCAACCCGCGCGAGGACACGGTGCTGTTCGTCGAGGGCTACGACCGCGTCGCCGGTCGGCTGTCGAATATATTCATCGCCGAGTTGTCCGAGCGCGGCGCGGTGATCGAAACCGCGCGCGGCGGCGAGCAGAAGATCGATGCCGACGGCGTCAAGCGACTGCATCTGTACGACGGACGCCGCTATGAAGGCGTGCCCGGGGAGACCGACTATCGGGTGTCCGACTATCGGGAGCACGCGGTTTTCTTGCCGACCCGGTTGCCGGTCACGCCGGGCGACGACCCCGAAGAGATGAGCTTCGCCGAGCTGCTCGCCTCGAATCAGGTCGAGGCCGAAGCCGAGTTGCAGTGGCGTCTTGCGACCGTGGCGTCGTTGCCGGTGCTGATGCTGCTCGCGTTTCCGCTGAGCCGTTCGGCACCGAGACGCGGGCGCAACGCGCGCATCGCCGTCGCTATCGGCGTGTTCCTGGTTTATGAGAACTTGATTATCTTCACGGTCGACCGGATCGGCACCGGCGCGATCCCTGCGTTTCCGGGCGTGTGGTGGATTCCGGCGACGGCGCTCGCCGTCGCCGTGCTGATGCTCACGCGCCGGCGGTTCTTGCGCGCGAGGGTTGCACGATGACGATAGACCGTTATCTCGGGGCCCAGTTGTTCGTCGGCACTTTGCTGGCGCTCGCGGCGTTGCTGGCGATCTTGTCCCTGGTCGAGTTCATGGACGAGATGCGTGACGTGGACGAGGTCTACACGTTGGCGGGCGTCGCGCGCTACGTCGGGCTGACGACCGTGGGGCGCGTGTATGAGCTGTTGCCGGTTGCGATGCTGATCGGGGCGATGCTGAGCCTCGGCGGGCTCGCGGCGCAGTCGGAGTTGATCGCGTTCCGCGCCGCGGGCTATTCGAGGAAACGCATCATCTTCTCGGTGCTCGGCGTCGGTTGCGCGTTCGCCGCGTTCACCGCGGTCATCGGCGAGACCCTGCTGCCCGCGTCCGAGTCGGCGGCCGCGCGGGTGAGCGGCGACGACGAAAGGGCGGGGGCGTTCCAGAAGACCGGTGTCGGTACCTGGTCGCGTGAGGACACGCGCTTTATCCACGCGCGCGAGGCGGGCGACGACGGCGAGTACTTGGGCGTGACGATTTACGAGTTTGACCGACGTAACCGCTTGCAGCGCGTCGTCGCCGCTGCCTCGATGAAAGTCGGAAGCGAACGTTTCGCGTTGCGCAACGCGCGTGAGGCGCGTCTCGGCGAGCAACGCATCGAAGTGGCGCAACTCGGGGATACCGAGCTCGAGCGTGCTGCGGTGCTCGAGGAAGGGGTGCTCGGCGCGGCGGCGCCGAATACGATGAGTACGTTCGAGCTGATCCGGCATATAGACTTCCTCAAGCTCAGCAGCTTGCGCCGTGACTTCCATGAACTCTCGTTGTGGTCGCGCCTGAGTCAGCCGTTGTCGGTGCTGGTGATGCTGTTGCTTGCCTTGCCGTTCGTATTCTCCCCGGTACGCGGCGGGGCCGGGCAGCGCTTGTTCTACGGGATGCTGATCGGTCTCGGTTACATGCTGGTCACCAAGATCTTCGACAACGCGGCGATCGCGTTCGGTTTTTCGCCGGCGCTCGGTGCGCTCGCGCCGCCGTTTCTCGGCTTCGCCGTCGGCACGTTTCGGCTTGCGCGCTACCGTTGACCGGCCCACTGCTCCCGGGACGCGGTCAGCGGTTCATGACGAGGCGGGTATTCGACAGGCGGTCGTGCCAGGTCCGCTTCCGGCGGTCGAACAAGGCCCACCAGAACCCCGCGCCCAACGCCACGGTCGAAAGCACCGCCGCGACGCTGCGCGTCATTGCGCCGGTCCAGCCGAAACTTCGCGCGTCGTCGCCGATCAGCCTGATTTTCCAGACTTTCATGCCGACCGTCTGCCCGCCGTGGATCCAGCACCAGCCGAAGTAGCCGAACGTGCACAGGTACACGAACGCAACGTAGACGCGGTACCAAGGGTGGCCGAGAGTCACCCCGGCGGCGGTCCAGAAGATCGTGGCGACCAGCAGGATTGCGGCGACGATAAGTGCGTCGTAGAAAAGTGCGCCGAGACGCCTTGCCAGGCCCGCCGGCGCGTATTTGTCGGCGTTGTCGTGTGTCATAATCGCCGCGGCGGCATGATGGAGGAAAGACAATGACCGACCGCGTCGAAGAGTTTATCAGCGCCCTGCTGTCCCAGGACGGGTTGAGCCGCAACACCGTCGTCGCCTACCGCCGGGACGTCGCGCGTTTCGTCGCCGCGATGCGCAGGAAAAACGTCGAGATCGACGCGGTGCGGCGCGAGGACGTCCGCGCTTGCTTGGCCGAACGCGCCGACGGCGGCTACACGGCGCGCTCGAACGCGCGTTTCATCTCCTCGATTCGTCGCTTCTACCGCTACCTGGCGCGCGAAGGGATCGTCGAGACAGACCCGACCGAGGAAATCTCTTCGCCGAAGCTCGGACGGCGTCTGCCGGCAGATCTCAGTGAAAGCGAAGTCGAAAGCCTGCTTGCCGCGCCGTCGCCGGACAAGCCGACGGGACTGCGCGACAAGGCGATGCTCGAGCTGCTCTACGCCTGCGGTCTGCGGGTGTCGGAACTGGTCGGTATCGAGACCTCGCAGCTGTTTCTCGACGCGGGTTATCTGCGCGTCGTCGGCAAGGGGAGCAAGGAGAGGCTGGTGCCAATCGGCGAACAAGCCGCCGAATGGACGCAGCGCTACCTCGAGGAGGGGCGCCCGGCGCTGCTTGCCAAGCACGCCAACTGCAAGGCGGTTTTCGTCAGTAACCGCGGGCGCGTGCTGACGCGGCAGGCTTTTTGGTACGCGCTCAAGAAACTTGCGCGCAAGGCGGGCGTCGTCAAGCCGCTGTCGCCGCACACCCTGCGCCACGCTTTTGCGACCCACCTGCTCAATCACGGCGCCAACCTGCGGGTGGTGCAGATGCTCCTCGGGCATGGTGATTTATCCACCACACAGATATATACTCACGTTGCGAACGAACGACTGAAGAGTCTTCACAAAGCCCATCACCCTCGAGGATAACCTGCGGAGCCGCCAACCGATGAGAAAACCTTTCTTTTTGCTTACCGTCCTTACCGTCGTCGTGCCGATGCTTTCCGCCGTGCACGCCGCGCCGTCAGCCGTTGTCGCCGCCGCCGAGCGCATGCTGCCGCCGGGGACGGAAATCACCTCGGTCGAGGAAGCGGCGCCCGGCATTTATGAAGTGGTTTCGGACGGGCAGATCTTTTATGTCACCGCAGACGGCAAGTTTCTGCTCACCGGCTCGCTCTGGGAGGTCGAGACCCGGCGCTCCCTGACCGAGGACTCGCAAAGGCAGCTGCGCCGCGCCGCGCTTGACGAAGTCGGCGACGACGAGGTGGTCGTCTACCAGCCCAAGAACCGCAAATACACGGTCAACGTGTTCACCGACGTCAACTGCGGTTACTGCCGCAAGTTTCACGCGGGCATGCCCGAGCTGCTGAAACTCGGCATCCGCGTCAACTATCTGCTGACGCCGTATCAAGGCGACGACGCCCGCGCCAAGATCGTCGGCGTGTGGTGCGCGTCGGACCGCAACGCGGCAATGGACCGGGCGAAGCAGGGCAAGGATATTCCGCTGAAGCAGTGCGACAACCCGGTTGACAAGCATCTGCGCGTCGCGCGGCGAATCGGCATGAGGGGCACGCCGGCGATCGTGTTCGAGAGCGGCGAGCTGATCGGCGGGTATCTGCCGCCGGAGGAGCTGCTCGAGGCGCTGGAAGAAGACGCCGCCTCGCGTTCGTAGTCGCTTTTGTTCGTCGCCGGGCGCGGTTCGGGCGCGCGGTTCCTTTGAGCGCGGCGTGGTTTCAGTCCTCGTCGAAGCGGTAGTCGCACAAGCGGCGCGTTTCGGTCAGCAGCAGCGTAAATACACGGTCAACGTGTTCACCGACGTCAACTGCGGTTACTGCCGCAAGTTTCACGCGGGCATGCCCGAGCTGCTGAAACTCGGCATCCGCGTCAACTATCTGCTGACGCCGTATCAAGGCGACGACGCCCGCGCCAAGATCGTCGGCGTGTGGTGCGCGTCGGACCGCAACGCGGCAATGGACCGGGCGAAGCAGGGCAAGGATATTCCGCTGAAGCAGTGCGACAACCCGGTTGACAAGCATCTGCGCGTCGCGCGGCGAATCGGCATGAGGGGCACGCCGGCGATCGTGTTCGAGAGCGGCGAGCTGATCGGCGGGTATCTGCCGCCGGAGGAGCTGCTCGAGGCGCTGGAAGAAGACGCCGCCTCGCGTTCGTAGTCGCTTTTGTTCGTCGCCGGGCGCGGTTCGGGCGCGCGGTTCCTTTGAGCGCGGCGTGGTTTCAGTCCTGGTCGAAGCGGTAGTCGCACAAGCGGCGCGTTTCGGTCAGCAGCAGCGAGGTGCGCACCGTGCGCCCGGGCCACAGTTTACTTACCCCGAGATAGTAGGCGTGCATCTGTTCGGCGTAGTGCGCCTTGAGCTCTTCTTCGCGCCCGCCGGGTGCGGCGTGCGTCTTGTAGTCGACGATCCAGACCCTGTCCGGTCCGACGCAAAGCCGATCTATGACGCCGAAATACTGTTTGTCTTCGTGCATGAAGGAGACCGGCACTTCGTTGAGCACTTGCTGATAGCGCGCGTCGTCGAACAGCTCGTTCAGCGTCTCGTCGGCGATCAGTGCGCGTGCGTATCCGATCCATTCGTCCAGTTGCTCCGAAGCCTGAGGAAAGCGCACGGCGAGGGCGTTCCTCAGTTCGTCTTCCGCGGTGCGTTCGCTCGTCAGTTTCAGCGCGTAGTGGAGCGCCTCCCCGCGCAACGGTGCGTCGGCGTCGTCGCCGCGCCCGGGCGCGGGTCTCGCCGCCGCGTCGACCAACGCGTTCGGGGTGATCTCAAATCCGATCGCTTGCGGCAGCGGCTTGCGCGGAGACGGCTCGCGGGTTTCTTCGGTTTCGGCGCCGTCGCCGTCGCTTGCGACGGTCTCCCGTCGCGGCGGCGTTTCGGGCGCGTGCGGCTTGAGCAGCCCGTACCAACCGCCTTCCGGGTCTTTTCCGTTGCCGGAGATCGTCAAGTACTGCCGCGCGCGCGTCAACGCGACGTAAAGAACGTTGGCTTCTTCTTTCTCGTTGCGCGCGTTCAAGTGCCGTTTGCGCGTCCGGGTGAACGAGTCCATGCAGTCCTCTTTCGGCACCAGCAGGAAATGTTCGGGTTTGTCGGCGTGAGCAGGCCAGTCCATCAGCAGCTTGTAGCTGTCGTTCGGCGGACGTGGCTTGCCCGTGTCGGCGACGACGATCATCGGTGCTTCGAGACCCTTGGCCTGATGCACGGTGAGGATGCGCAGCTGATCGGACTTGTCGGGTTCGGTTCCCGACGACGTCGCCGCCCGAAAATCGCCGGCGTGGGCGATGCGGCGCTTCAGACGGCGGGCGAAAGCGGCGAGGTCGGGGTAACGTCCGCTTTCGAAGTCGAGCGAGTAGTCGAGCAGGTCGAGCAGGTTCTTCTCGACCAGATCTTCCTCGCCCTCGGGCGCCGCGATTCGGTAGCGGCGCACCACGTCGCCTTCGCGGTAGACGCGGTCGAGCAGGTCGTGCGCGGGCAGGCGCGTACGCGCCGCCTCGATCCAGTCGCCGAGCAGGCGATGCGCGCGCCGCAGCTTGCGGTCTTCGCTCAGGCGTCCGAGTCGCGTGAACCAGCAGCGGCCGGCGGTTTGTGCCAGCGCGATCAGCTGGTTGTCGTCGACCGCGAAAATCGGGCTGCGCAAGACCTGCGCAAGATTCAGGTTGCGTTCGTAGTTGATCAGGAACTCGAGCAGCGCGAGCACGTCGGAGATTTCCAGCGAGCTGAACATCCTCTCGGCGCGTCCGCCGCCGTGAGGAATCCCGGCCTCGATCAAGGCGCGTTCGTAATGCTCGAGGTGCGAACGTTTCCTCAGCAGCAGGGTAACGTCGCCGTAACGCATCGGGCGGCGCTTGCCGTCCCGGTCGTGTACCGCGACGCGCGCCTCGACCATATCCTTGACGTGTCGGGCGATGCGCCGGCCTTCCTCGAACGCGGGGTGGTCGTCGCCTCGGGGCGGTGGGTCTTGCAGGATACGTCGCCATTCGGGCGCGGCGTCGGCGTCGGCTTTTTCGGCGAACGGCAGGACGACCACGCCGCCCGGCGCGTCGAGCGCGGTTTGGTGCAGCCTGAAACCGTGCGGCACCGGCGTCGTGCCGTTTTCGTCGCCGAAGACGCGGTTGACGAACTCGATTATCTCGGGCGAGGAGCGCCGTGAGCGGTCGGTGGTGTAAGTCCGTCCGTCCATGCGTTCCTTGAGCCACCGTTCGGCTTCGTCCTGCAGCTCAGGGCTCGCGCGGCGGAAACCGTAGATGGACTGCTTGGCGTCGCCGACGATGAACGCGCTGCCGCCGCCTTCCTGCGACGCGATCTCCTCGAGCAGCGGCTTGAGCAGTTGCCACTGCTGCGGGTTGGTGTCCTGAAACTCGTCGACCAGCACGTGGCGGATCTGTTCGTTCAGGCGGTATTGGATCCACTGCGCGTCGGCCTCCCTGTTGACCACGCGGCAGGCAATCCACTCGAGGTCGTCGAAGTCGAGTCGGCGGCGGGCGCTTTTGAGCTCTTCGTAGATTTTGATCAGACGCTGTCCCGCGACGTACCACGCGCGGTTGCAACGCAAGGTGCGGCGCTTGAGCCGGATTTCCTTGAGCGCCCTGAACGCTTCGGCAAGGGTTTCGAGGTTGTTCCTGAACTCGTCGAGTGCGCCGCCGAGTGATTCCTCGAAGGCTTTGCTCGAGAATTCACGTTCCCTTCTGTCGCCGTCTTTCTTGAAGAAGCACGTGAGCAGCACCGCGAGCACGTCGTCGTCGATTTCTCCGTCCGATCGGAGAAACCGTTGGATTATCTCAGCCGACTTTTCATTGGTCCTGATCTTGTGCTTCACGACCAGCCGCGCGTGGGTTGCGAGCTGCGCGCGGATCTCGTCGTCGAGCGCAACTTCACGCTCGGCGTCCTCGAGGGTTACGTCGAGCATCTTGCTCAAATATTGAGCCGCCCATTGCGCCGAATCCGGGGAAGCACCTTCGGTATAAGCGAGCCAGTCGTTGCGGTGGTCGAGGAAGCTGGTCAGCGCCTTGTTGGTGTTGAGCAGGCCGTTGCAGCTCAGGAACAAGGTCTTCAGCGCGTCGGCCACGTCTCCTCCGTCGCCTTCGGCGGCGGCTTCGAGGTACAGCCGGTTCAACGCCTCGTCCTGCAGCTCCCAGGTCTCGCTGAGAATCTCGAAGCCGGGCGAGACGCCGGCCTCGAGCGGAAAACGCTTGAGAATCTCGGCGCAAAAGGCGTGAAACGTCAGGATGCGGACGTCGTTTTCGGCGTAGGTCAGCGTTTCGTACAATGCTCGTGCACGCGCGGTCTGCGCGCGCGGTGCGCCGATTTCCTCAAGCTTCCGGGCGAGCGCCTCCTGTTCCTCGATTTGCGTCCATTCGCGCAGCGTCGCGGTCAGCCGCTCGCGTATCTCGGCGGCGGCTTTTTCGGTGAACGTGATCGCGAGGATCGAGGCGGGCTTCGCGCCGGCAAGCAGCAGCCGCAGCAGCCGTGCGACCAGAAGCCAGGTCTTGCCGGTGCCGGCCGACGCCGACACCGACGCGTTGACGTTCGGGTCCGCGGCTTCGAGCGGGTCACGGTCGGGTGCATTCATCGGCGAAAGAGCGGGTGGAGGCTGGTTTATAATGGTGTTTTCCACTCTTATTTGTTTGTCAGCAATTCCATGAGCGCCTGTTACGACGCGGCTTCGATCGAGATTCTCGGCGGGCTCGACCCGGTGCGAAAGCGCCCGGGCATGTACACCGACGTGACCAGCCCCGACCACCTCGCGCAGGAGGTCATAGATAATAGCGTGGATGAGGCGCTTGCGGGGTACGCCGGCTTGATCGAGGTCACGCTGCACGACGACGGTTCGCTGAGCGTGAGCGACGACGGGCGCGGGATGCCGGTCGATCAGCATCCCAAGCGCAAATGCTCGGGCGTCGAGGTCATTCTGACGACGCTGCACTCGGGCGGGAAGTTTTCCGACCGCCATTACCGCTACGCGGGCGGCTTGCACGGCGTCGGCGTGTCGGTGGTCAACGCCTTGTCGAAGCATCTTGAGGTCTGGGTCAGACGGGGCGGCAAGGAGTACAACATGGCGTTCGCCGGAGGCAAGGCGGCGGGGCCGCTAGAGGAAATCGGCAAGGTCGCAAGGCGCGTCACGGGTTCCAAACTGCGTTTCTGGCCCGATCCCGGGTTTTTCGACGACGTGCGCTTCGACCTCAAGCGCCTGGAGCGTCTGCTGCGTGCCAAGGCGTTGCTGTGTCCGGGGCTGCGGATTACGTACGCCGAGGAGGTCGGCGGCAAGCGGCGGGAGTGGTGCTACCGGGACGGGATGTCCGAGTATTTCCGTGAGCTGACATCGGAATGCGCCTTGCTGCTCGACGAGAGCGTCGGCGACAGCCACCAGGGCGACGACCACGAGCTCGCGTGGTGCCTGAACTGGGCCGGCGAGGGTTCGTCGCCGGTTGCCGAGAGCTACGTCAACCTGGTGCCGACGCCGCAGGGGGGCAGTCACGTCGCGGGGTTTCGCGCGGGGCTCGTCGAGGCGGTCCGCGAGTTCATGCAGTTCCACGAACTGACGCCGAAGAACGTCAAGCCGACGCCCGACGATTTCTGGGCCGACGCGTGTTACCTGCTGTCGCTGAAGATCGCCGACCCGCAGTTCTCGGGGCAGACCAAGGAGCGGTTGAACCACAAGGCCGCGGCGACCGTGGTGCAGGCGGTCGCCAAGGACGCGCTGAGCTTGTGGCTGAATCGTCACCCCAAACAAGGCGAACGCATTGTCGAGCGGGTCATCGCCAACGCCCACAAACGTCGGGGCAAGAACGCCAAGACCTCGCGCAAGAGCCTGCTGCTCAACCTCGCGTTGCCGGGCAAGCTCGCCGACTGCGTCTCGAACGACCTCGACGAGAACGAGCTGTTCCTGGTCGAGGGCGATTCGGCGGGCGGATCGGCGCGGCAGGCGCGCGACAGGCGGTTTCAGGCGGTGATGCCGTTGCGCGGCAAGATCATGAACACTTGGGAGACCGGGGTCGACGAGCTGCTCGATTCGAAGGAGATTCACGACGTCGCGACCGCGATCGGCGTCGAGCCCGGCAGCGCCGACCTCGGCGGGCTGCGCTACGGCAAGATCTGCATCCTCGCCGACGCCGACGCCGACGGCTTGCACATCTCGACCTTGCTTGCCGCGTTGTTCATGAAGCATTTTCCCAAGCTGCTCGAGGCCGGGCACGCTTACGTCGCGGTGCCGCCGCTGTTCCGCGTCGACGTCGGCAAGGACGTCTACTACGCGAACAACGAAGACGAACGCGACCGCTGCTTGGCCGGCTTGTCGGAGAAGGACGCCGCGCGCGCACGGATCACGCGGTTCAAGGGCCTCGGCGAGATGAACCCGCGGCAGCTGAGGGAATCCACGATGGCCGTCGAAAGCCGTCGCCTGTTGCAGTTGACCCACGAGCCCGACTTCGCCTCCGAGAACGTGATGGACATGTTGCTCGCGAAAAAACGCGCCGCCGACCGCCGCGGATGGCTCACGGAGCGGGGCAACCTCGCGCAGGATCTGGCGTGACGCAATTCTTCCCGCAGAACGTGGTCGCGGTGATCTGGAATAAGGACGCCGCGCGCGCACGGATCACGCGGTTCAAGGGCCTCGGCGAGATGAACCCGCGGCAGCTGAGGGAATCCACGATGGCCGTCGAAAGCCGTCGCCTGTTGCAGTTGACCCACGAGCCCGACTTCGCCTCCGAGAACGTGATGGACGTGTTGCTCGAGAAAAAACGCGCCGCCGATCGCCGCGGATGGCTCACGGAGCGGGGCAACCTCGCGCGGGATCTGGCGTGACGCAATTCTTCCCGCAGAACGTGGTCGCGGTGATCTGGGATTTCGACCAGACCCTGATTCCCGGCCACATGCAGGCACCGCTGTTCGCCGCCTACGGCGTCGAAGAACGCGCTTTCTGGGACGAAGTCGCGCGTTTGCCCGAACGCTACAAGAAACTTGGGCACGAACAGACCTCGAACGAACTCCTGTACTTGAACCATATTCTCGACTACGTGCGCCAAGACAGATTTCACGGCTTGAACAACAGGAAGTTGCGCGAACTCGGCGCCGAGCTGAAGTTTTATCCTGGGCTGCCGGATTTTTTCGGCGAGATCAAGCGCATCGTCGAGGCGCCGCGGTACAGGAAACACGACGTCAAGGTCGAACATTACGTCGTCAGCACCGGACTCTCACAGATGATCCTCGGCAGCGCGATCAGCAAGCATCTCGACGGCGTGTGGGGTTGCGAGATGATCGACGAGGAAGGCGAGGACGGGCGGCGGCTGTCTTCGATCGGTTACGTGCTCGACAACACCACCAAGACCCGCGCGATCTTCGAAATCAACAAAGGCGTCAACGTTCAGCCGGATGACATAGACGTGAACGCTCGCATGGCCGAGGAGGATCGTCGGGTGCCGATCTCGCAGATGATTTACGTCGCCGACGGGCCGAGCGACGTACCGGTGTTTTCGGTCGTCAAGCACTTCGGCGGGTATGCCTACGCGGTGTACAACCCGGGGTCCGAATCGGCTTACGACCAAGCGTATAACCTGCTGCAAAAGGAGCAGCGCGTTGACGCGATAGGCACCGCCGACTACACCGAAAATTCCGACACTTGGCGTTGGTTGATGCGCACCGTCAAGGACCTCGCCGACGACATCGTCGAGCGGCGGGTGGATCGGCTCAAGCGCAGCGTCGGCAGCGCACCCGAGCACCTCAGCGAGTAGACGTGCAGTGAAGCCTGCCCCGAAGAAGAAAACGGCACGCAAGAAAACCGCGGGAAAGAAAGCAAGGAAGAAAACCGCGAAAGCGTCCGGCGGAAAGCGCGGCGCGTCTGCCGCGGTCGCCGCCGAGCAGGTTCCCCTGGTCGAGTTCGCCGAGCGCGCCTACCTCGACTACTCGATGTACGTGGTGCTCGACCGTGCGTTGCCCGCGCTCGGCGACGGACTCAAGCCGGTGCAACGGCGCATCGTCTACGCGATGTCGGAGCTCGGTCTCGACGCCGGCGCCAAACCGAAGAAGTCGGCACGCACCATCGGCGACGTCATCGGCAAGTACCACCCCCACGGCGACGCCGCCTGTTACGAGGCGATGGTGCTGATGGCGCAGCCTTTCGCTTATCGCTATCCGCTAATCGACGGGCAGGGCAACTGGGGGTCGATCGACAATCCCAAGTCGTTTGCGGCGATGCGCTACACCGAAGCACGGCTCAGCCCCTACGCCAAGACCTTGACCCGGGAGCTCGGCCAGGGCACGACCGACTGGCGCGTGAACTTCGACGGCACGCTCGAGGAACCGGTGCGGATGCCGGCGCGTCTGCCGAACCTGCTGCTCAACGGCGTCTCGGGCATCGCGGTCGGGATGTCGACCGATATTCCGCCGCACAATCTGCGCGAAGTCGCGGCGGCGTGCGTCCGTCTGCTCGATTCGCCGAAAGCGACCCTGGCCGAGCTGATGAAAGACGTCCGCGGGCCGGACTTTCCGGGCGGCGGAGAAATCGTCGGCGAACGCAAGGACGTCCGTGAGATTTACGAGCAGGGTTCGGGAATGCTCCGGATCCGCGCGAGCTACGTCGTCGAGCAGGGGAAGATCGTAATCACTTCCTTGCCCTACCAAGTGCCGGCGACGCGCGTGCTCGAGCAAATCGCGGCGCAAGTGAGGGAAAAGAGGTTGCCGCTGATCGGGGACTTGCGCGACGAATCCGACCAGGAGCACCCGGTCAGGCTGGTCATCGTGCCGCGCGGAGCCAAGGTGGATCGTGACCGCCTGATGTCGCACCTGTTCGCCACCACCGACCTTGAATACAGCCGCCGCGTCAACTTCAACGTCATCGGCAACGACGGCAAGCCGCAGGTCAAGCGCTTCAAGACGCTGCTCGAGGAATGGCTCGCGTTCAGGAAAGAGACGGTCAAGCGCCGTCTCGCGTGGCGGCTCGAAAAGATTGCCCGCCGCTTGGAGGAACTCGAGGGGTTGATGGTCGTGTACCTCAACGTGAACGAGGTCATCCGGATTATCCGCAACGAGGACGACCCCAAGGCCAGATTGATGAAGCGCTTCAAGCTCAGCGAGGTGCAGGTGCGCGCAATCCTGGAGATCCGCCTGCGCCAGTTGGCGAAGCTCGAGGAGATTCGTATCCGCGAGGAACAGAAGGCCTTGACCGCCGAGAAGAAAGACCTTGAGGCGTGTCTCAAGTCGGCACGGCGGCTGAAGACCCTGATCAAGAACGAGATCAAGGCCGACGTCGACGCCTGCGGCGACGAACGGCGCACCCGGCTGAGGGCGCGCGAAGCCGCCGAGGAGCTCAAGCACGAGCAGCTGACGCCGCCCGAGAAGCTGTCGGTGATCTTGTCGAAGATGGGCTGGGTGCGGACCGTGCGCGACCACGAAGTCGACGCCGCCGCGCTTGAATACCGCACCAAAGACGCCTTTCTTTCGATGTCGCGCAGCGACAACCGCCGCGACGCGATCTTCCTCGACGAGCGCGGGCGGTGCTACAGCTTGCCCGCGCGTAAGCTGCCGTCGTCGCGCAGTCACGGCGAACCGCTGAGCAGTTATTTTGCATTGCCGGGCGCGGTGAACTTCGTTGCGGTGATGACCGGCGACCCCGACGATCTGTATCTGCTTGCGAGCGACCGCGGCTACGCGTTGCTGGTGCGTCTCGGCGACGTCACCGGGCAGAAACGACGTGCCGGCAAGCAGGTGTTGAGTGTGCCGGAAGGTGCGAACGCGATCGCGGCGTCGCCCGCGGGCGACGTCAAGACCGGTTGCGCGGTTGCGGTCGGCAGCGAGGGCTACATGCTGGCCGTGAATCTCGATGAAATTCCTGTATTATCAAAGGGCAGGGGGAACAAGTTGATCAATGTACCCAAAAGCCGCTTGGACGGCGGCGAAGAGCGTGTGACCGCGGCGGCCTGCGTGCAGCCCGGGCAGGCCTTGCTCGTGCACGCCGGGCGGCGGGTCAAGCGCGTCCCTTTCGAGGCGCTGGATCATTACCGGGGCAAACGCGGACAGCGCGGGCGCAAACTGCCTCAGGGCTGGCGCGGGGTCTCCCGGCTTGAAGTGGTGGAGGGATAGACGTGCTGACGCGGATCGCTTTGTTCATGGGGGTCAATTTCGCGGTCCTGTTCGTGCTCAACCTCGCGCTCAGCCTGTTCGGCGTCGAGGATCTGCTGGCGCAGGGCGGTTCGGAGCTCAACCTGACCGGCTTGTTGATCATCTCGGCGGTCGTCGGCATGTCCGGCGCCTTCATTTCGCTCGCGCTGTCCAAGACGATGGCCAAGCGTTCGATGCGGGTGCGCGTCATCACTTCGCCGGGCACCGGCGCCGAGCGCTTGGTGTTCGACGTCGTCGCGCGTCAGGCAAAGGCTGCGGGTATCTCGATGCCCGAGGTCGGGATATTCCCGTCGCCGCAACCGAACGCGTTCGCAACCGGCATGTTCCGCAACAAGGCGCTGGTCGCGGTCAGCGAGGGCCTGTTGCGCACGATGAACGCCGATGAGGTCGAAGCGGTGCTCGGGCACGAAGTCAGCCACGTCGCAAACGGCGACATGGTGACGCTGACCTTGATTCAAGGCGTGATCAACACCTTCGTGATCTTCCTGTCGCGGATTATCGGTCACGTCGTGGACCGTGTGGTGTTCAAGACCCAGCGCGGGTACGGCCCGGCTTATTTCATCACGTCCATCTTCGCGCAGATCGTTCTGTCGGTTCTCGCGACGACCATCGTGATGTGGTTCTCCCGCCAGCGCGAATTCCGTGCCGACGCCGGCGGCGCGAAGCTCGCGGGACGGGACAAGATGATCGCCGCGCTCAAGCGCCTGCAAGCCGCGCACGAGCCGCCGGACATGCCGAAGGAACTCGCGGCTTTCGGCATTCGCGGCGGCGGCGGCACGGGAATCAAGCGACTGTTCATGAGCCATCCGCCGCTTGCCGAACGCATCAGCGCGCTGGAGCGGGCGTGACGCGCACGTTGTCGACGTGCATCTTGTCCCAAGAAGACGTTTTTTCATCGCCGCCGGAGCGACGGGTTTGAACGGCTCTTCAGGTGCTTTACCGCGTTTATTCCAACGCGCCTTCGAGAAACACCCTGATTCTTAGCCTCAAGGAGGGCGTCGGTTTGGCCAGGACGAGAGGGTCGCCGGCGACGACCCGGAAGCCTTGATAGCAGCGCTGGCTGGTTCTTTCGCAGACGTGGTCTGGTAGCGGCGGCGGCGTCAATCTAACCATCGTGGGGGTACTCGCGGTGAAAACGTCGCTTTGCACCTTGCCGACCGACAGCGTCACCCGATTGGACGACGGCTCCATGCCTTCCGCTTCAAGGGCGAGATCCATATCGAACGGCGCACCTTCACGCAGTTCCAATACAACGAGGACTTCGGACGTTGCTCCGTCGGAGGGTCTTAGAGTCTTGAAATTCACGGTCAAGACGGCGTTCCCGACGGCGTCGAAGTAGGCTCCCAAAATGTCGTCTCGGGTATTACCCCCGCTATCACTCCCAGGCACGTTGCCTCCCAGCCACAAGGAGCGCAACTCGGAAAGGTCGGCGAAGACCCGCGCCGGCAAGGTAGTCAGTCTGTTGCTGCTTAAGCTCAGTTCCTCCAAAGAGACGAGGGGGGAAAAGATGCTTCTCGGCAATTGAGCTATCTGATTATCGTGCAGCGCCAGAATCCGCAGCTGGTTCAAGCCGACAAAGACGCCCGCGGTCAACGCCGTCAGCTTGTTTCCGTTCAAGGACAGCGCGTTCAAGGCGATGAGGTTTGAGAAAACGCCGGGCGTCAATCGAGTCAGTTGGTTGTCGTGCAGGTTCAAGGTTTGCAGCACTCTCAAGCCGGTAAAGACCCGCGGCGGCAAGATGGTCAGCCTGTTGCTGCTTAAATTCAGTTTCTCCAAAGAGGCGAGGGGTGAAAAGACGC
>CAYFZO010000020.1:0-38204 GCA_964347615.1 uncultured Chromatiales bacterium | reverse complement strand
CTCGACCGCTTCAAGCATTTCAGCAAGCGGTCAATGTGCTGGCTTGTCCCGTCGGCGATTCCGGTCGAGTTAAGAGCCTTGCACAAGCGCCTGCAACGTGCGCTCGCACCGTGCGGCTACCACGACCGGCGTGAGTTCAGACCGCATGTGACGTTGTTCCGCAAGGCCGCAGGCTTGAGCTTGCCCGATGAAACGCCGTCGGTCGAGTGGCGGGTTGACCGGTTCTTTCTGGTCGAATCGGTTCAGAAAGACGGCGGGGTCGTGTACGTACCGCTCGAAGAATACCGATAAGTCGGGACGCGCCCCGCCGTCTCAAAATTAAAGGCCCTTAATGGCAAGCACGACGGTTCCAAAAACCAGAAACGTCCACAGCACAGACTGACAGAACAACATTTTTTTCAGGGACACTAGGTCAGCATGGATCGCAGACATTTCAGCATGGGACCTCGACTCCATCTTCTCGAAATCAGTCTTGGTCGCCACCTCGTTGAGACGGTATTGCTCCACCACCTCGGACATTGCCAATGAGACGGAAATATGGACCTGTTCGCCTCTCAGCTCGACCACGGCTTTCGCCTGGTCTTCAGGGATGCCGGCTTTTCCCAATTTGCGCACCTGTTTCAGATGGAGTTTCTGTGTTGGCGGCGATATTTACATATTTCCTCCTCGCTCGTCAAAATTGAGAGGAGGCGCAAAACTACCCTACTGAAAACATGCCAGGGCGCCGATTCCGGCATTCAGCATCGCGCTCCACCGCCTCGAGTATTTCGGCAAGTGAAATGTCGGCAGCGAGTGGCGGGTTGACCGATTCTTTCTGGTCGAATCGGTTCAGGAAGACGGCGGGGTCGTGTACGCACCGTTCGAAGAATCCCGGTAAGTCAGGACGCACCCCGCCGTCTCAAAGTTGAAGAAATTTAACGATAAACACAGTCAGCACGGAAACCATAACCCCCATGATCGCAAACTGATAGTACAGCATTGCTCTCAGAGGCGCTATTTTAGCATTGAGCCTCAACTCCATATTCTCGAGGTTGTTATTGAACTTCGACTCCATTTTCTCGAGATCAGCCTTAGTCGCCATCTCGTCGAGACGGTATTTCGTCGCCATCTCCTCAAGATCGCTCTTGGTCGCTACCTCGGCGAGATGGTATTTCTCTACCATACTCTCGAGATCGCTCTTGGTCGCTACCTCGTCGAGATGGTATTTCAACACCATATTCTCGAGATCGCTCTTGGTTGCTACCTCGTTGAGACGGTATTTCTCCACCATCTTCTCGAGGTCGTCCCTGGTCGCCATCTCGTTGAGACGGTATTTCTCCACCACCTCGGACATTGCCGATGAGACGGAGACGTGGACCCGCTCGCCTATCAGCTCGACCACGGCTTTCGCCTGGTCTTCAGGGATGCCGGCTTTTTCCAATTTGCGCACCTGTTTCAGATGGAGTTTCTGTGTTGTCGGCGATATTTGCATATTCCCTCCTCGCTCGTCAAAATTGAGAGGAGGCGCAAAACTACCCTACTGAAAGCGCGCCGGGGCGCCGATTCCGACAAACGGCGGCATCCGGGGGATAAGCGGTTTCAGCCTGCAAACGGCCTGATTAAAGGGACTTATGCGGTAAAACCAGCAAAATCTAAGGCATTGTTTTCGTAAGCGCCCAAAGCCTGCCTGCTTGCTTTCGCCGTTTTAGCTCGTACCGTTGATTAAGTTCCTTTGCGATCATTTCTTCATTCTCGAAATTCACGTTTGTCTTGTCAGGAAGAAGCAGACCCAATGCTTCCTTAAAGCCTTGTTCCGAGACTGGTTCACGTTCTGCCTTCTCAAATTCTTTACGGTGTTTGTCGTTCATATCTCTAGTCTCTTCCCATTGCAGATATATGCATTTTCATAACTCTGTTTTTAACTTCTTCAACTGGATGATTATATTGTGCTAATTTTTCAAACTGCTCCCTGATTACTTTCACCTTCAGAATTATTAGTTTTGAATTTCTGACGCTGCTCGGAACCCTTGAATACTTGAGTAAGTCTTCTGCCTCTCCCCAACGGTGCGCTTATATCCTCGCCAGTATTCCAAAAATTCGCGTTCTGATTCAAAGACGCCTCTTCCATCTACAAAATCTGGCATTGTGCCGTTTATGCTGCCGATGTTGGCAGTGTTCCCACTCCCTGCGCGATCACCTGCGATCCGCCATTTTTCCTGCATAAACACTTCAACGTCTTCAAATGGAACCGGGATATTGCGTAACGACTCAAACGAATAAACAGTGTCGCCAAGGTTCCGCTTCCCTTCTACTCGGCTATAGACGAATCCAATCACCCAATGCTCCCGATAATGGCTGTATGGAAATACAATGTTCTTGCTCTCGGTCTTCGGGTGTATGTAGCTAGTGTAACTCCCCAACGTGTAATTGAAACGGGACTGCGGTTTCCTCCGGTAGGTCGTCTTCACGTCTATGGCAATCTTCTCTTGGTCATACTCATCCCGCATAAGGGTAAAGTCCGGGTAGTGATTTTGTTTCTCCGGCTCGACAAGGAGCAAGCCTGCTTCCAGGGCATAAGCAGCTACAACGCGTCTGGTAACAATTTCGAATAGGGCACTAATGACTTTCGTGTCTGAGCCTAGAGGATATATACGCCCTCTCTGGTCAACGACCCCGCATAAGGTGTAACCATTCTGCAATTGTGCGAGTGCTTCCAGGATGAAGTCTTTCATCCAACCACCAATGCCTCTGTAATCCCATTCCTTAAACTCTCGGTCGATCCCAAGTGGTAGAAGTGCGAGAAGGTTTTGATTTCATATTCAGAGAATGATTCGTGCAAGCGCTCATTTTTCCGATACTTGTTTTCCGACCACATAGAATAGAGAAAAGGACAAGGCAACGACTTTAACCGATTTTCCAACCGCGAAGCATCATCATCGGTCCAAGTATTGAAATAATCGGTAAACCGTCCCGTGTAAGGAGGGTCGCAATATACAAAATCACCATTGCGCGATTCGTCTAAAATTTGGGACCAATCGGCGCAAATGAACTCCCACGACTTGCCCGCCATGACGTCTGCGGTTCGCTGGACTTGGTTACAAATTTTCGTGATATATGCCGGTCGAAAGCGTTCCGTCTTACGGCAGAATGGGGTGTTAAAATGGCCTTTCTTGTTAAAGCGCACGAGACCATTGAAACAGGACCTGTTCAGGAACAGGAAATCATGCGGGTCGTGCCTATCATTGAATCTATCCCGCACACGATAGTAGTGCTCTTCCCCATCGCGCAGAAGATATGCGCCTTCTCGAACCAGAAACGTTCGTACGGTGTCAGCGGTGACGGTTCCCCGCTGTATTGCCGAATAGAAGCGAATCAGGTGTGGATTGTTATCGCCTAGCAAAGCGCGTGCCGGCACAATATTGAAAGGCACAACAGCAGACCCGACGAACGGTTCGATCCATCTCCCGGCACCATCCCAATTGACGTTATCTCGGATAAACGGTACGACTTTCGTCTTTATGCCCTGAATTTTGAGCGGTGGAACACGAACGGCACTCATCCCACTAAACCCACGTCACATAACCGTTTGCCGCCAATTCGCACCGCCAGTGCTTCCATTCGGGCGATAGTATTCACTTCACAATCACCCTCATTAAGCCTAAAAGCGGACTCGTTTGAATACCGAGTCAACGGTATTTCTCCACCACCTCGGACATTGCCGATGAGACGGAGATGTGGACCCGCTCGCCTATCAGCTCGACCACGGCTTTCGCCTGGTCTTCAGGGATGCCGGCTTTTTCCAATTTGCGCACCTGTTTCAGATGGAGTTTCTGTGTTGGCAGCGATATTTACATATTTCCTCCTCGCTCGTCAAAATTGAGAGGAGACGCAAAACTACCCTACCGAAAGCACGCTAGGGCACCGATTCCGACAAACGGCGGCATTCGGGGGATAAGCGGTTTCAGCCTGCAAACGGCCTGATCAAAGCCTCCCTGCCTGAAAGGGCACACCGCATAAACCCGGGACTCAATCCAAACAACCCCCCGACCGATCCCGGCCAACCCAACCCCGCAGGACATACCTGGCGCAATCCCGCGACAACGACCTCAGATCAGCCACGTGGCCGACCACAAGAGCAACCACGTGGCCGACCACAAGAGCAACCACGTGACCGCCCGCTACGCCTTCAACATGCCGTGGTGAACGATGAACTCCCTGATCCGATCAACGCCTTCTTCGGTTTTCATATTGGTAAAGATGAAAGGCCGCGCGCCGCGCATGCGTTCGGCGTCGCGCTTCATCACTTCGAGCGACGCGCCGACGTGCGGCGCAAGGTCGATCTTATTGATAATCAGCAGGTCGGATCGGGTGATGCCGGGCCCGCCTTTGCGCGGAATCTTGTCGCCCGCGGCGACGTCTATCACGTACAGCGACAGGTCGGCGAGTTCGGGGCTGAAAGTCGCGCTCAGGTTATCGCCGCCGCTTTCGATGAACACCAAGTCGAGGCGGTCGAACTCCCGGCACAGATCTTCGACCGTCGCGAGGTTCGCCGAGGCGTCTTCGCGGATCGCCGTATGCGGGCAGCCGCCGGTCTCGACTCCCTTGATGCGTTCGGCTTCAAGCGCTCGGCTGCGAATCAGGAACTCCTGATCCTCGCGCGTATAAATGTCGTTGGTCACGACCGCGACTTCAAACTCGTCGCGCATGCGTTTGCACAGCACGTCGAGCAGCGCGGTCTTTCCCGAGCCGACCGGCCCGCCGACCCCGACGCGCAGCACTTTTCCGTTTTCCATCGCGTTCCCCCTCCCGTTCAGGAACGAAACAATCTCGTGTATTGAGTCTCATGCAGGGCGCTGGCCATTGCAAGCGCCGGCGCCGACGCGCCCAGCTCGTCGTCTTCCAAGCCCAATCCGGCGTCAACCGCCGCGGGGATTTCTTCGGCAAGGCGAAACAAGGCGCGCTGCCCCGCGGTCTGCCCGAGCGGAATCAGCCTGATCGCCGCCGCGGTTTGATTCTCGAGCCAGCTCCAAAGATACCCTTGCGCAGCGTCGCCGAGCGTGATGCCGAAACGCCAAGCGGCAAGGCTATATGCGCAGACGAACGAAACCGGGCGGTACGCCGGTTCACCGGCGCCGTCCGCCGCGTCGTCCATGCCTTCGAGACAACGCATCAGCATCCGTCCCCGGTCGAGCTCTTCCTGACGCAGCTCGGCGGTCTCGCGCCCGGCAACAAGAAAGCGGTCCCACCGCGCAAGTTGCATCAGGTCGCCGGGCCAAGCCCGATAACAGCGGGCGAACACCGGCACGTCGAGTTGCGTCATCGAGTAATTCATCAAACCGGAAAGCCAATCCTGCAAATCGGCCTCGCCCTTGACCCATTCCTGCTCGACCGCCCACTCCAGCCCTTGCGAGTAAGCGAAGCCGCCGAGCGGCAGCGAAGGGCTGGTCAGGTGCAGCAAGCGCAACGCGGCGAGCCTCGGGTCGGCATCGTCTTGCGTCCCGCTTTCGCGTTCACGGCTTACCGCGTCGTGTGCCGCGGTCACCGTCGCGGCACCGGGAACGTCCGTCGCCACGGCGCACTCGTCCTCGATCAAACCGTCAAGCCGCCGCTTCATCACGCTGCCTCAATCGTGGCGGTGTCCGCCGTGATACGCACCGGACTCGGGTTCGAAGGGAAGTCGTCTGGCGACGACCTCAAGCCCCAGTTCGCGCAGCATCTCGTCGAGCACCTTGTCTCCCCGATAGCGCAAACGCCCGGGCAGAATCTGCAACGCGACGTGCCGGTTGCCCAAGTGGTAGCAGGCGCGCGCGAAGTGCAAGGCGTCGGGACAACTCGCTTCCGAGACCGCTTCCGCCGCGGCGATGATCTTGACCGCCTGCCCGTTCTCGTCGCCGAGGTAATCACCGTCGTTCAGCACGCTGCCGCGCGGCAGAAAGACGCCGGCTTCGCCTCCTTGGTCCAAGGTCGCGCGCAGGCGGCTCTTGCTGCGCTGGTCGTAACCCAGGGTCAAACTCAGCTCGGTCGGGCAAGGCTTGATCTTGCGGGTCAGTTCAAGCATCGCCTCAGAACAGGAAGTAGCGCTGCGCAAGCGGCAGTTCGCTCGCGGGTTCGCAACTCAACAGTTCCCCGTCGGCTCGTACTTCGTAGGTCTGCGGGTCCACTTCCATCTTGGGTTGATAGTCGTTGTGCACCATGTCTTTCTTGCTCAGCGTGCGGCAGCCCTTGACCACGCCCACCATCCGCTCGAGCCCGAGCTGCTCGGCCACGCCCGCCTCTTGCGCGGCGTCGGAGACGAAGCTCATGCAAGTCGCTTGCCGCGCCTTGCCGAAGCCGGCGAACATCGTGCGGTAGTGCACCGGCTGGGGCGTGGGTATCGAGGCGTTGGGGTCGCCCATCGGGGCGGCGACAATCATGCCGCCTTTGATAATCAGGCTGGGCTTGACACCGAAGAACGCGGGCTTCCACAGCACCAGGTCGGCGAGTTTGCCGACCTCGACCGAGCCGACTTCGTGGGCGATGCCGTGGGTAATCGCGGGATTGATCGTGTATTTGGCGACGTAGCGACGGGCGCGGAAGTTGTCGTGGCGCGCGGGGTCTTCGGGCAGCGCGCCGCGCTGGACTTTCATCTTATGCGCGGTCTGCCAGGTGCGGATGATGACCTCGCCGACGCGACCCATCGCTTGGGAGTCCGAGGCAATCATCGAGAAAGCGCCCAAGTCGTGAAGTATGTCCTCGGCGGCAATCGTCTCGCGGCGGATTCTCGACTCGGCGAACGCGACGTCCTCGGGAATCCCCGGGTCGAGGTGGTGGCACACCATCAGCATATCCAGATGTTCGTCGACGGTGTTGACGGTATAGGGCCGGGTCGGGTTGGTGCTCGAAGGCAGCACGTTGGCCTGCCCGCAAGCGCGGATGATATCGGGCGCGTGGCCGCCGCCGGCGCCTTCGGTGTGGTAGGTGTGGATGGTTCGTCCCTTGAACGCGCGCAGGGTGTCCTCGACGAAGCCCGACTCGTTCAGCGTGTCGGTGTGGATCGCGACCTGCACGTCGTGCTCCTCGGCGACCTGCAGACAGGTGTCTATGCACACAGGCGTCGTGCCCCAGTCTTCGTGCAGCTTGAGTCCCATCGCGCCGGCGCGCACTTGTTCGTTGAGCGCCCGGGGCAGGCTGCTGTTGCCCTTGCCCAAGAACCCGAGGTTCATCGCAAACCCCTCGGCGGCCTGCAACATGCGGGCGAGGTTCCACGGCCCCGGAGTGCAGGTCGTCGCGTTGGTGCCGGTCGCGGGGCCGGTGCCGCCACCGAGCATCGTGGTGACGCCCGACGTCAGCGCCTCTTCGATCTGCTGCGGGCAGATGAAGTGGATGTGCGCGTCCACCGCGCCCGCGGTCAGGATCATGCCTTCACCGGCGATGACCTCGGTCGCGGGGCCGATCAAAATCCCGGTCTGCGGTTGCACGTTCGGATTCCCGGCCTTGCCGATGCCGGCGATGCGCCCGTCCTTGATGCCGACGTCGGCCTTGACCACGCCCCAGTGGTCGAGAATCAAGGCGTTGGTGACGACCGCGTCAACCACCCGTGCGGACTCGAGCGGGCTTTGTCCCATCCCGTCCCGGATCACCTTGCCGCCGCCGAACTTGACTTCGTCGCCGTAGATGCAGTGGTCTTTCTCGACCTCGATCAACAGTTCGGTGTCGCCGAGACGCACCCGGTCGCCGGTGGTCGGGCCGTACATCTCGGCGTAGGCGCGGCGGTCCACGGTGGTCATCGTCGTCCCGTCCCGCCGTCGACCGTTCCCGACGCCCGCCCGGCGACGACCTTATATATATGTGTCCCGCCCGCCCGCGGCGGTCGCGGCGCGGCGGCGTTGCGGCGGCGGCCCCGGCCTAGGCTCATCCCCGGATTCACTTGTCCAACGCCCCCATCACCTTGCCCTGAAAGCCGTAGACCTCGCGCTTGCCGGCGTAGGCGACCAGCTCGACGTCGCGGCTGTAGCCAGGCTCGAAGCGAACCGCGGTGCCGGCGGGCACGTTCAACCTGAACCCGCGCGCGGCGTCGCGGTCAAACTCCAGCGCGTCGTTGACCTCGAAAAAATGGTAATGCGAACCGACCTGTATCGGGCGGTCGCCGGTGTTGGCGACCTTGAGGCGGATCGTTTCACGCCCCGGATTGATCTCGACGTCGCCCTCGGCGACCAGCACTTCACCCGGTATCACGCCGCCCCCCTATACAAGCTATACGATCGGCTCGTGAACGGTGACCAACTTGGTCCCGTCCGGAAAAGTCGCTTCGACCTGGACTTCGCGCAACATCTCAGGCACGCCTTCCATCACGTCGTCGGCCTTCAGCAGCGTCTTGCCGTAAGCCATCAACTCGGCGACGCTCTTCCCTTCGCGGGCGCCTTCCATGATCGCCGCCGAAATGTACGCGACCGCTTCCGGGTAATTCAACGCCAAGCCGCGTTGCTTGCGCCGTTCGGCGAGCAGCGCCGCGGTGAACACCAGCAGCTTGTCTTTTTCCCTGGGGGTCAGTTCCATCGCGCTTCAAGTCAGCCAGATCCGCGGCGTGCAGGCTTCACGCCCGACGACAAGCGGGCGCAGCGCGTCCCACAGCCGCGCCAGGTAACGCCGCGCGCTTTGCACGTCGTCGCCCAGACAACGGCACAGCAAAACGTCTTCGATCAAGGTGCACGCGGTAACGTCGTCGCAAGCGGCGGCGACCGACCGCGCCGCGGCCAAGGCGGCAGCGTCGGCGGGCGTCGCAATCAGCATCCCCGACACGCAACGGCCTCTCAGTCCCCACGCCGCACGGTAAGCGCCGTCGGCGCCGTCGAGCTTCATCCGCTCCAAGTAGAACAAGCGCCCGTCGCGGTAAATCGCAAAGCGCTGGTCGTGCCGACCGCGACGGTACGGCGCCTTGGACGCGGGGCGGCCGAGCCCGCCGATTTCCCAGCCGATAAACCTCGCGCCGGGCGCAAGTTCGACGTCAGTGGCAGACAGAGACAACGCGCCGTCGAACAGGATGTTCTCCTGCGGCAACCATTCGCAGCAAGCGCCTTCGGCGACCGACAGGCGTTGACGCTGTTGCGCTTGTCGCCCGAGACTGCGATAAAACTTGCCCGCCGCCGGCGTGGTCAGCAACACCTCGGCGCCGGCGCCGGCGTAAACGTCTATCCGCAGCCGATCGCCCCCGACCAACCCGCCCGGCGGGTGCAGCAGGTAGGTGTGGCACAGGCCGCTTTCCGGGTAAAAAGGTCGTTGCACGCGCAACGGCCCGCGGTGGCGGGACGCGCCGATCACGGTGCGCGCACCCCTGCGCTCGAACCGCAGGTCCAGATTGGCCCGCCAAACCTCTCGCATCCCGGTTCAGCCCGCGGGCGTCATCCGCCTTTGAAAGCCCTTCGCCGCAAGACGCCGCAACGCGAGGCTTCCTACCGCCAGCAACCCGACGCCGATGGCCCCGATGGTCCCAATGGTCAAATACCCGAGCGGCGGTACCGCCGCAAACAGATGTTCAAAAGCGTGCCAGGTGCAAGACCAGCCGAACGCGCAGTGCTCGGCGCCCGGGAACGTACCCGAAGACGCACCTTGGGTCGAACCCGGCACGTGCGCGGTGAGCGCCGCCGGAAACAGGCCGCACGGCCACAACGCAAAACGCGATATTCGCTTGTTCATAAATGCTACCTCCCGTGAAGTCAGACGGTGTCACACCGTCAAATAGCGATTGACGACGTGGTCGTCCAGCGCGTCAATCGCACCCGAAGAAACGACCTGCCCTTTTACCATGACGAAGTAATTATCCGCAACTTGTTTCGTAAAGTTCAGCTTCTGTTCGGCGAGCAATATGGTCAGTCCGAGCTCGCGGTTCAAACGCTTGATGACGTTGCCGATCTCGTGGACGATGTTCGGCTGTATCCCCTCGGTCGGCTCGTCGAGAATCAGAAGGCGCGGCTCGATCACCAAGCTGCGCGCAATCGCAAGCTGCTGCTGCTGCCCGCCGGACAAATCGCCGCCGAGACGCCGGCGCATCTCGGCGAGCACCGGAAAAATCTCAAACACCAGGTCGGGAATCCCGCGGCGGCCCTTGTTGCGCGCCGACAGACCGACGCGCAGGTTCTCCTCGACGCTGAGCAAAGGAAAGATCATGCGCCCTTGGGGTACGTAACCGATGCCGCACGGCGCGCGCGTCTCCGCCGGACGCCGGGTGAGGTCGTCCCCTTCAAACTCGACGACGCCGGAGCGAATCGGCAGCAAGCCCATGATGCACTTAAGCAAGGTGGTCTTGCCCATGCCGTTCCTGCCCATCAGGCAGGTGCAAGCCCCCTTCGGCGCGGTGACGCTCAGGTCGCGCAGGATGTGACTGCCTTCGTAGTACTGATTGAGCGCTTCGACGTGCAGCATGGGGTCCGCCTTCCGTTGCTCAGTCCCCGAGGTAGACCTCGATGACTTCGGGGTTGTTCTGGATCGTTTCCATGCTGCCTTCGGCGAGCACCCTTCCCTCGTGCAGAACGCTGACGCGGCGCGCGATCGAGCGCACGAACTCCATGTCGTGCTCGATCACGATCACCGTGCAGTCGCCTGCCAGCGACACCAGCAACTCACTGGTGTGCTCGATTTCCTGCTGCGTCATGCCGGCGACGGGTTCGTCGACCAGCAGCAGCTTCGGCTGCTGCATGACCAGCATGCCCAGCTCCAACCATTGCTTCTGTCCGTGCGCCAAGGTTCCAGCCTGCCTTGCACTGAAACCGGAAAGCCCGACCGTCTCCATGACCTCCTCGATGTTCTCGCGGGCCTCGGACGTCGCTGCGGCAAACAGCGACGCGCGCACGCGCTTGTCGCCGTGCATCGCCAACTCGAGGTTGTCGAACACCGTCAGATTCTCGAACACGGTCGGCTTCTGAAACTTCCTCCCGATTCCGGCGGTCGCAATCTGCGCCTCGTCCAGCAACAGCAGATCCAGATGACGGCCCAGGGTCACCGCGCCGTGGTCGGGTTTGGTCTTGCCCGTGATGACGTCAATCAACGTGGTCTTGCCGGCGCCGTTGGGCCCGATGATGCAACGCAACTCACCGCCCTCGACGTGCAAGGAGAGGCGGTCGAGCGCCTTGAAGCCGTCGAAGCTGACGGTAACCTCCTCGACGTCGAGGATCTTGTCCTCGCCTTCGATCATCGTGAAACCTCTTTCGCCGGCGCGGACGGCGCGGCGCCGACCTGCTTGTTCCGGCTGAACAGCCCGACCAAGCCTTTCGGCATGAACAGGGTCACCGCGACGAAGATGCCGCCGAGCGCGAACAGCCACAGTTCGGGCATCACCGTGGTGAACACGGTCTTGGCGTAATTCACGGCCAAAGCGCCGATGACCGCGCCGTACAAAGTGCCGCGTCCGCCGGCGCTGACCCAGACCGCAATCTCGATCGAGTTGATCGGTGAGAACTCACCGGGATTGATGATGCCGACCTGCGGCACGTACAAGGCGCCGGCGACACCGGCGATCATCGCCGAGACGGTGAACAGGAACAGCTTGTAATGCTCGGCGCGGTAGCCCAGGAAACGCGCCTTGTCTTCACAGTCGCGCAAGACCAACGCGACGCGCCCGACCTTCGACTGCACCAACCAGCGACAAAACAGGTAAGTCATCAGCAACAAGACGCCCGAAGCGAAAAACAAGGCGACGCGCATACCGTCGCTGTGCAAGCTGAATCCCAGGAAGTCCTTGAAATCGGTCAGCCCGTTGTTGCCGCCGAACCCCATCTCGTTGCGGAAGAAGGCGAGCATCAGCGCGAAGGTGAAAGCCTGAGTGATGATCGAGAGATACACGCCGGTGACGCGCGAGCGGAACGCGAACCAGCCGAAAACGAACGCCAGCGCGCCCGGCGCCAACACCACCATCAGCAGCGTGAACAACACCGAGTCAAAGCCGAACCAGTACCACGGCAGCGAATCCCAGTTCAAGAACACCATGAAATCGGGCAGTTCGGGGTGACCGTAGACCCCACGGTCGCCGATCTGGCGCATCAGATGCATGCCCATCGCGTAACCGCCCAGTGCAAAAAAAGCACCGTGCCCGAGACTCAGGATGCCGCAGTAACCCCAAATCAGATCCAGCGCCAACGCCAGCATCGCGTAGCAGAAATACTTGCCGATTACGGGGATGACGTAAGCCGGGACGTGCAACGGAAAATCCGGCGGCGTCCAGAGATGCAGCGCGGGCGCGGCGAGCAGCACCGCCCCCAGCGTCGCCAACAACCACCTTCCGCCGCGGTCCGCGGCAATCAACCGTCGAAACAGCACGGCTCAACCGTCCGCGGCGCGGCCTCTTTGCGGAAACAGCCCGCGCGGCTTTTTCTGGATGAACAGGATGATGAACACCAACACCATGATCTTGGCCAGCATCGCTCCGGTGTAGGGTTCAAAGATCTTGTTGATCGTGCCGAGAAACATGCTCGCGTACAGAACGCCCCACAGGTTGCCGGTGCCGCCGAACACGATCACCATGAAAGAATCGATGATGTAGGCTTGCCCCATGTTGGGGCCGACGTTGGTCAGCTGGGACAACCCGACGCCGGCGATGCCGGCGATGCCGGACCCCAGTCCGAAAGTCAGCGCGTCCACCCGTCCGCTGCGCACCCCCATCGCTTTCGCCATCGGGCGGTTCTGCGAAGTCGCCCGCAACTGCAAGCCGAACTTCGTCTGCTTGACGACGAACAGCAAAACCGCGAACACCAGCAAGCTGAAGAGCAGGATGTAAAGGCGGCTGTAGGTCAGCGAGAACGCGTCGTTGATCTGCAACGCGCCGCTCATCCAGTCGGGGGTTGAAACGGGGCGGTTCAGCGGAGAAAACACGGTCCGCACCAATTGCTGCAGAATCAGGCTGATACCGAAGGTCGCGAGCAGGGTTTCAAGAGCCCGCCCGTAAAGAAACCGGATCACGGTCTGTTCGAGCAGAACCCCGACCCCGCCCGACACCAGGAATGCAACCGGAATCGCGAGCAGCAAGGCGGCGCCGACCTGACCGGGCAGCAGCAGCTGCATCACGTAGGCGGTGTACGCCCCGAGCATGATCAGCTCCCCGTGCGCCATGTTGATAACCCCCATGACGCCGAACGTGATTGCCAGCCCGATGGCGGCGAGCATCAGCACCGACCCCAGGCTGACGCCGAAAAAAATCGTCTCGCCGACCGCAAAAACGTCGCGCTTCATCTTGACCCGGTCGGCGGCCTTGCCGGCCTTCTCTCGAATGAACTCGTCCTCCTGCTCATCCTCGCTCAACGACCTCAGCTCGTTGTAGGTCTCAAGCCGCAGGCTGGCACCGAGCGTCTCGACCGCTTCGAGCCGACGCGCGGCGTCGTCGCCGGCAAGCGCCTCCAACGCGAAGATCTCCGCAATCACCTCGCGCACGCGTGGGTCGGTTTCCTCGTCGGCCGCAGCGCGCAACAGATCCAAAGCGCCGGGATCCATGGTGTCACGAAGCTGCTTGACCGCGGCGAGGCGCTCTTCCGGGTCCGGGTTCCTGACGCCGAGAACGGCCAGCGCTTCCCGCAACTTCTTGCGCAAGCGGTTGTTGATCTTGATCTTCTTAATCTCCCGCTTGCGCGCCGGCCCCAGGTCATCGCCGGTGACGGCGTCGCGCAACGCAAAGCCGCCGTCGCGTTCCGCCGCCAAAACGACCCGTTTATCCGATTTCCGGACGTATAACAGACCCACCAGCCAAGTTTCCAGAATCGGCTTGACCTGCGGATGGTCGAAACCGAGCAACGCGTCCGCCGCCTTGATTTTGGCGGCAAAGCCTTTCGCGTTCAGTGCGGCGACCGCTTGCTCCCAAGCTTGTCCGTCGCCGTGCGGACGCGATTCGACCGCGGCGGCCGAGTGGCAACAGAACACGAGCAGACAGACCGCGGCTCGGCGCACCGCGGCGCCGAGACGACGGCGGTGTGCGCCGGACGCCGTTTGCTTCGGACCATCAGGCATAAAACTCTCAACCGCAAAAACAAAAGCCGGCCTGCATCCCCGAAAGCGATGCAGGCCGGGCGTTCAACAATGGTTTTCCCGCGAACGACGGCGGGAAAGCCTCATTCCAATCAATAATTCTGGCCGCTGCACTTACCGTTTTTGACGTTGTAGTTGCCGCACGAAAGAGGCATGCGCCAGTCCGAAAGGACGTCGCGCGAACCGGGCAGGAAGTCCGACCACGCGTCGCCGACGACCGTGCCGGAAGTCTCCCAGACCACCTCGAACTGACCGTCTTTCTGAATCTCGCCGATCAGGACGGGCTTCGTGAGGTGGTGGTTGGGCATCATCGCGGCGTAACCGCCGGAGAGGTTCGGGACGGTGATGCCGATCATCGCCTCACGCACCTTGTCCGGGTCGGCCGTGCCGGCTTTCTCCACCGCTTTGACCCACATGTTGAACCCGATGTAATGCGCTTCCATCGGATCGTTGGTCACGCGCTTGCCGTCCTTGATGTAGGCGTGCCAACTCTCGATGAACTCTTCGTTCTCTTCGCTCTCGACGCTCATGAAGTAATTCCACGCGGCCAGATGTCCGACCAGAGGCTCGGTGTCTATGCTCGACAGCTCCTCTTCGCCGACCGAGAACGCAACGACCGGTATCTTGTCCGATGAAACCTTCTGATTGGCCAGCTCCTTGTAGAAAGGCACGTTGGCGTCGCCGTTGATCGTGGACACCACCGCCGCGGGCTTGCCGCCGGAGCCGAATTTCTTGATCTCGGCGACGATGCTCTGCCAGTCGGAATGACCGAAAGGCGTGTAGTTGATCATGATGTCGCTTGCGGCGACCCCTTTGGACTTGAGGTACGCCTCGAGTATCTTGTTCGTGGTGCGCGGATACACGTAGTCGGTTCCCGCAAGCACCCAGCGCTCGACGCCCAGCTCGTTCATCAGGTAGTCCACCGCCGGTATCGCCTGCTGATTGGGCGCGGCGCCGGTGTAGAACACGTTCCTGGAAGATTCCTCCCCTTCGTACTGCACCGGATAGAACAGCAAGCCGTTCAATTCCTCGAACACCGGCAAAACCGATTTGCGCGACACCGAAGTCCAGCAACCGAACACGGCGGCGACTTTCTCCTTGGAAAGCAGCTCACGCGCCTTCTCGGCAAACAACGGCCAGTTGGAAGCGGGGTCCACGACCACCGGCTCCAGCTCCATGCCGAGCACGCCGCCCTTCTTGTTTTGCTCCTCGATCATCATCAAAACGGCGTCCTTGAGACTGGTCTCGCTGATGGCCATCGTCCCGGAAAGGGAATGCAGGATGCCGACCTTGATTTTTTCGGCCATGCCCGCCGGCGATAAGAGCAACAAAGCCATCCCGGCCAGCAGCGAAAACGAAAGCCGGCTGATTCGATTCTTGATATTCATTCATATCCTCCTTTAAAAGTTACGTTTGGCTGCTTATCGAGAATCATTCCTAAAAGCAGATAAACATTGATAAATTTCATGCCCGTAGGCGATTTGGACGGCAAGTATGAAGTAGATTTTATATAAAGTAAAACGATATAAAATAGTTTATATATCTTTTTTAAAGATATACAGGCACACCAAACCGCCACGGCCAGTCGCACCGAGCCTTTTCGGTTAACCGGCGTCCGGCAGCGGGAGCGGGGACGCCGGGAAACACGCCGTCGCGCGGGGCGACCGGTGTCTAAGTGGCGTCATAAGCGGCGTCTAAGCGGTTTCGGGGTGCGTCGAGCACCGGTCGGAACCCGGCAGACAAAAGAACCGGCGGTCATCTATATAATCTCCAACGATTAACACGCCCTTTCAGGTCGCCAAACAATCTTTAGAAACTAACTAGATTTGTACCAAAGATTCAGTCGGATGCAACGACGTCTGTCTTCAATTAGGCTTCCAAAGGCCTGTCTCAGACCGGATCTAAGCCGCTTCCCTGCAACTAAATCAGACTCGGGCGTGGAAAAAACCTTTGTGAGCATCTTAAGCACCATATCCAATGATGCCTTTGGGATGCCTTTGGCGTGTCTTACCGCAATTGACGAAATTGCTTGCTAAAGCAAGGAAACGCCCGATGTTACAAACAGTCGAAAAAATAAGGTTGCAAGTATCGAAACGAACCACGGCGAAAAAAAAGTCGGATTTCGGCCAATTTTTCACTCCGGCAAAAACCGCGACGTTCTTAGCCGGGCTTTTTCGTAAAACCAGCGGGTGTTGCAGACTGCTCGACGCAGGTGCGGGTGTTGGTTCTCTTTCCAGCGCCTTTCTCGAAAAGTGCGTTACAAAAGAATTCGAGTTTGACGAAATCAGCGTAACAGCCTACGAATTGGACGAAAGCATTCATCCGGCGTTGCGTAACTCTATCGATGCATATAAAGCCAAGCTGCCCACGTCGGCAGAAATCCTCGGAGGTGACTTCATAGAGGCTGCGGTCAATTCCATTCAATTTGGACGCGATAGATTTACACACGCAATCCTCAATCCACCATACCGGAAAATCAACACTCATTCCCGTCACCGTTTACTCCTCCGTCAAGTGGGAATCGAGACGGTCAATCTTTATTCCGCTTTTGTGGCGTTATCCGTCTTACTGATGGTTCCGGGCGGAGAAATCGTAGCAATTATTCCGAGAAGCTTTTGCAACGGTCCGTACTACCTGCCTTTCCGCAACTTTATTCTCGAACGTGCGTCTATTCAACACGTGCACCTGTTTGAGTCACGCGATAAAACGTTCAAAGACGACAAGGTACTGCAAGAGAACGTTATTATCCGACTTGAGCGTGGGGGCCGACAAGGTCAAGTTACAGTTTCCACCTCAACCGACGATACTTTTTGCGACTTTACCTCTCACAGGTACCCGTTCGACCGAATAGTGCTTTCGGACAACCCTGAGAAATTTATCCACGTGCCCACGCCGATGAATAAAAACGAGACTGAGACGCCTTCAGCCATCCGTTATTCGCCGGCTGAGCTCGGTGTTCATATATCAACCGGGCCGATAGTTGACTTCCGATTGAAAAAGCATATACGCAACACGCCCGAACCGGGCACGGTGCCTCTACTCTACCCCGTGCATTTCAAAGACGGCAACACGACGTGGCCGATTGCCCACACAAAAAAACCAAGCGCCATTGACCGCAACAACGACACCGAAAAGTGGCTTTATCCCAGCGGCTTTTACTGTGTGGTGCGCCGTTTTTCATCCAAGGAAGAAAAACGTCGGATTACGGCAAGTGTAGTTGTCCCTGAGGCATTCAACGGCGCTCCCGCCCTGGGCTTCGAAAACCATTTAAATCTGTTCCATGACAATAAACACGGATTGCCGCAAGCATTGGCTTACGGGTTGGCGGCATTCTTGAATACGACGGAAGTCGATGAAAAATTTCGCCTCTTCAATGGACATACTCAAGTCAATGCAACCGATCTCAGGCTAATAAAATATCCCAGTCGTGACATACTGATTAAGCTTGGCAAATGGGCCGTGAAACAAGAAAAACTGACGCAAACGACGATCGACAACAAACTGGACAGCCTGACTGTATGAAAACCGACGATGACTACATTGAAGCCGCCCGGAAAATCATCGTTTCACTGGGCCTACCACAGGCACAGCAAAATGAACGCTCCGCCGTCAGTTTGCTGGCGTTGTTGAACCTTACGCCGGATAAAAAGTGGAGTGACGCCGAAAACCCGCTTATAGGAATTACACCCATCATGGAGTGGGCGCGGATACACTACGGCAAGAGATATGCTCCGAACACCCGCGAAACTTTCCGCCGCCAGACGATGCATCAATTCTGCAACGCCGGAATCGCACTCCTCGATTCCAGAAGCCAACTTGCTCGGAGAGCACCGGCAGGAAATACC
Source organism: uncultured Chromatiales bacterium (assembly GCA_964347615.1). Lineage (GTDB taxonomy): Bacteria > Pseudomonadota > Gammaproteobacteria > Poriferisulfidales > Oxydemutatoraceae > CAYFZO01. The sequence goes on along the minus strand of CAYFZO010000020.1, from coordinate 20,397 downwards.
AACTACTTCAACGAGCCTTCGAGACAACGCTCGGATCCTCAACCTGATGTCGAGAGAAAGTGTCACCTCCACGGACAACAGCGGGAAAGGTGACGCAACAGACACACCGCCTGTCGTAACGGCAGGGTCAGTGTCCGTATATATCGGAAAGACGTTACCCGAGTTCGGACTCGACGTCCGTGAGCAAGGTGAAGCTGCGTCACAGTCGTTCTTCGTTCCAGTCGGCCTAATTGCTGCGCAAACAATAAACACCGGGACGGGTGAGCATGGCGCCGGACACCGGCTTGCGACAAAAGTGCACCGCCATTGCCGGCTTGCCGTGTTGGCCGGTTTACACATCGACACTCTGGTGTTGGCCGACACCGTGACTCTTTTCCACCAATGCGGCGAGTGAGGGTGCAACGAATGAACATGAGGCGGTGGCACTGCATTGGCTATTCCAGCCAGCCGAACACCAAACCATAGGGTTTCCTCGACAAAATCTGCCGGTCAGGGCAAATTACGAGCAAAATACAGGGGGGAGTTGGTAGGCATGGGTTGACATTGTTGGTCGTCATGAGTTATCACGCTAGGAACTGACACGTGCCGAGGGATGCTGGGCAGGTTGCTTATGCGGCCCGGGATTGCAGGGAGCACGCGAATTTGACGGATTGGAGAAGGAAACAATGACGGAAGGAAGTGACAACAAGAAGCCTTACGAAACCATTCTCAGTCTCGACGGTGGCGGCATCCGGGGCATCATAACGGCTAGGATCCTGCAGGAAATCGAAAAGAAGACAGGAAAACGCATCCATGAACTCTTCGACCTGATTGTCGGAACCTCGGCCGGCGGCATTTTGGCAGCCGGCCTCGCAGGGCAGCCCTCGAAAAATTATGCGAAAAAGCATACGGAAGAAGAAGTCCCTCCTTACACCGCAAAGAAGATGGTCGGGTTTTTCCAAGACGAAGGGCACAATATCTTCACTGAGGGGGTCTGGAAAAAACTACTATTCAAGATACCTTTCCTAGGCAGGGCTTTGAAAAAACTAGCTTGGGTTTCGGACAAAAAGTACTCCTCCGAACCGCTGGACGAGGTCCTGGAAGAATTGCTTGGCGATGCGAAACTGGAAGATACCAAGCTGGACATCATCGCGACGTCCTACGACATCAAGAGGCGCGAACCCTACCTGTTCAAGACCAGCAAGGCTCGTAGCAAGAAAGGCCGCAACCATCTTCTCCGCGACGTTGCGCGCGCGACCTCCGCCGCCCCGACCTATTTCGAGCCGCTCCTTCTGGACAACGAGCGGTGGGACAGCGAGAAAACACGGCGAGCGCTAATCGACGGCGGCGTGTTCGCAAACAACCCATCCATGATTGCGCTTTCGGAGGCGTTGTCCCCCCGTGCCGAGACGGAATCCTCCGGCGCCAAGATGGAAGATATCTTGCTGTGCGCCATTGGCACCGGAACGAACAACCGCGAGATTCTCTACGACGACGCGAAAAAGTGGGGACGGTGGGGCTGGGCTAAGCCGCTGGTCAATATAGTGATGGACGGCATGTCGGATTCGGCGCACCACCTTGCCCAACAACTGCTGCCCAGTTCCAAGTCTGACGATAAGCAGGAGCCTGACGATGAACAGCGTTACTTCCGCTTCAATATCGAACTAGAGCACGCATCGGACGACTTGGATGACGCGAGCGATGAGAACATCGGGAACCTCTTGAAGAAAGCGGAGGAAATCATAGCAAAACAAGGAGCCGAGCTGGACCAGCTGGTCAAAGCACTCAAGAGCCGGCAGCCCGGAAGCCAAGGCACTGGGGGCCAGGGCACAGATACCGGGAGCTAAAGCGCCGTCAGAATCCACTAACGAACACCATTCAAGCAGCCGCGTTGATGACCGGCACCGACGACAGCAAAGTACGCGTGTAGTCGTTCCGAGGAGCGGTCAATACCGCACCGATCTCGCCGGCTTCAACAACCCGCCCTCGGTGCATCACCGCGATCTCATGGGCGACGTGCGAGACCACCGCGAGATCGTGGGTGCTGAAAAGATGGCTTCAGCCTGAAGTCGTCCTGCAACCGGCGGAACAGGTCGAGGATTTGCGCTTGAACCGACACGTCGAGCGCATTGGTCGGTGAGGCGCAAATCAGCAAGCTCGGATTGACCGCAAGGGCAAGGGCACCGGGCGCTAAGCGCCGTCAGGACCTACTGACGAACACCATTCAAGCAGCCGCGTTGATGACCGGCACCGACGACAGCAAGGTGCGCGTGTAGTCGTTCCGGGGAGCGGTCAATACTGCGCCGGTTTCGCCGGCTTCGACAACCCGACCCCGGTGCATCACCGCGATCTCATGGGCAACGTGCGAGACCACCGCGATATCGTGGGTGATGAAAAGGTAACTCAGTCCCAAGTCATCCTGCAATCGGCGGAACAGATCGAGGATTTGCGCTTGAACCGACACGTCGAGCGCGCTGGTCGGCTCGTCGCAAATCAGCAACCTCGGTTCGACCGCAAGGGCGCGCGCAATACATATCCGCTGACGCTGACCGCCGGAGAATTCGTGCGGGTAGCGGCTCATCCAGCGCGGGTCGAGACCGACGAGTTCGAGCAGCTCGCGGGCGCGCCCGGTCATGCGCGCCTCGTCGCCCGTCCCCTGGGCGCGCATCCCTTCCTTGATGATTTCGCCGACCGGCATCTTCGGGTTCATCGAGGAAAAGGGGTCTTGGAACACGATCTGAGCGCTGCGTCTGAACCTGCGCAACGCGGATCCGCGCAACGACTCGAAGCGCGCGCCGTCGAAGCGAATCACGCCGTCGGTGACCGGCGCGAGACCGAGCACGGCCTTGGCGACGGTGGTTTTGCCCGAACCCGATTCGCCGACCAGCGCCAGGGTTCTGCCTTTGTCCAAGCTCAGCGAGACGCCGTCCACGGCCTTGACGTGCCCCCGCACCCGTCGCAACAGGCCCGAACGAATCGGGAAATGCACTTTCAACGCTTCGATCTCGAGCAACTTGCCGCCGGCACCTTCATCCGCGGCGGCGCGAGACGGAAAGACGCCGCGTTTGTTCAACACCGGCGCAACCTCCAGCAAGCGGCGGCTGTACGGATGGCGGCGTCCGGTGAAAAAGCCCGCGACGTCGGTCTCGTCCACCACGCGGCCATCTTTCATTACCGCGATGCGGTCGGCGACGTTCGACACGATCGAAAGGTCGTGCGAGATGAACAGCATCGCCGTCCGTGAACGCGCCTGCAGCGTCTTCAGCAGCTCGAGTACTTGCGCCTGAATCGTGACGTCGAGCGCGGTCGTCGGCTCGTCGCAAATCAGCAGATCAGGCTCGCCCGTGATCGCCGCCGCAATCATCACGCGCTGCTGCATCCCCCCGGACAGCTCGTGCGGGTACGAGGAAAACACCAGTGCCGCGTTGTCCAGGCCGACCTTTTCGAAAGTCTCGAGCGTGCGCTTTTTCGCCGCCGCCTTCGACAGGCCTTGATGCAGCCGCAATACCTCAAGCACTTGCGCACCGACCGTCATCACCGGGTTCAGGGAGGTCATCGGCTCTTGGAAAATCATCGCAATCCGCCGCCCGCGCACCGCGTGCATCGAGAACGCGGGCACGCGCAGCAGGTCGCGGCCTTCGAAACGGACTTCGCCTGAACGGAAAACGACGCCTTCGGGCAACAAACGCATCAACGACAACGCGGTCATGGACTTGCCCGACCCCGACTCGCCGAGCAGCGCGAACGTCTCTCCCCGGTGCACCTCGAACCCGACTTGGTGCAACAAACCGTCGCCGCCCGCGACCTCGACGCCGAGGTTATCGACCCGCAAAAGAGGTTCGTTCACCGCAAGCTCCGCTCAGCGGGTCGCCGCGGTGCGCGGGTCGAACGCGTTGCGCACCGCGTCGGAAAACAAGTTGGCCGCGAGCACCAAACCGAACATGAAGATCAAGGAAGCGGCAAGCGCCCACCATACCGGCGGCTCGCGCGCCATCTCGAGGCGGGCGCTGTTGATCATGTTGCCCCAGCTGTGCATCGTCGGGTCAACGCCGATGTCTATGTACGAAAGCACCGCCTCGGCCAGCACCAGCCCGCTGAAGTCAAGCGCGATGGTGATGAACACGATGTGCATCACGTTCGGCAGAACGTGGCGCACGATCAAGGTGAAACGAGCAACGCCGAGCGCCCGCGCCGCTTGGATGTAGTCCATGCTCTTGACCTTCAGGGTCTCGGCGCGCAGCAGGCGGCACAGGCCGGTCCAGCTGGTGACGCCGAGAATCATGCACAGGAACAGCAGGCGCACGTCGGCGCGCACCTCAAGGCTGTTGAACTCGTCTTGGTGCTGGTTCATGTACAGGTGCAGCATCAGCACTGCCGCGGCAATCAGCAGCACGCCGGGAATCGAGTTCAGCGTCGTATAGACGTACTGGATCACGTCGTCCACCCAACCGAGAAAATAGCCGGCGGTCACACCGAGCAGCAACGCGAACGGCAACATCACCAACGTCGTCAAGGTGCCGATCAGAAACCCGGTGCGCACGCTTTTCAACGCCTGATAGAGCACGTCCTGCCCGACCTTGTCGGTACCGAGCAGGTGGTATTTGACGCCGAGCGCGGCGACGACGAACAACGCGACGAGGATGAGGGTCAGGGTGACGAACACCGCGCGCCACGGCAGCTCGGTGCGCCCGTGCACGACCCTGCGCCAAACCCCGACGAACAAACGTACGCGCCCGCGAGAACGCGCCAGGCAGAACAGCGCCAGCGCGAGCAACGCCGCGCCGAATCCCTGCGCGGCGCCGACGAGCGCGGTCAGCGCGACGTCGCGGGTGCGCCGGCGCGGATCCTCGAGATGCGCGCCGCCGTGCTCGAGCCGCGCGAAGCCGCGGTAGCGCCGTCCGTCTTCGTCCTCGAGCGTCTCCTTGACGAAAGAATGCACCGCGAGCGGACGTGAGTAGGTTTTCTCCTCGTTCTCCCGGAGCGGCGCGACCAGCAGGTCGAACACGCTCAAAATCTCATTCGAATAAACCGTCTTGTCGCTTTCCAGCCGCGGCTTGAAATGCAGGGAGTCGAGAAACGCGACGGCGACGTAAAAGAAGATAATCGTCAGGGACACCATCGCGCTGCGGCTGCGCGCAAGCCGGCGCCACGGCTCGAGCATATAAGGACGACGCAACGCGTAGACCGCGTATCCCGCCAGCAGAAACAGCAGCAGGAAAAACAGCGCGTCGGTCGCGAGCAACACGGGCATCACTGCAACCTCACCCGAGGGTCAACCACGGTATAGGAAAGATCGGTCAGCAGCAGGCCGACGATGTACAGCACCGCGCCCAGGAACACCATCGAGCGCACGATCGAGAAATCCTGCCGCGCAATCGCCTCGATGGTGTAACTGCCTAGCCCCGGAATGCCGAAGAAGGACTCGGTGATCAGGCTGCCCATGAACAGCAGCGGCAGGATCACGACGACGCCGGTCAGAATCGGAATCAGCGCGTTGCGCAGGACGTGGCGGGCAAGAAGCGTGAACTCGCCCAGCCCCTTGGCTCGTGCGGTGCGGACGTAGTCCTTACCGATTTCCTCGAGGAATATCGTGCGGTACCAGCGGCTGCCCGCGCCGATGCCGCTGACGACGCCGATGAAAACCGGCAACACCACGAACTTGAGTGCGTAGGCGCCTTCGACGTAGCCCGAGATCGGCGCGAGCTTGAGCAGCTTGGCGAACAGGAACTGCCCGCCGATGATGTAGAACAAGCCTGAGATCGACATCATGACGATGCACAACAGCACCGAGGAGAACTCGACGTAGGTCGCGCGGAAAAAGACCATGATCAAAGCGAACGTGATATTCACGAGCAGCCCGATCAACAGGGTCGGCACCGCGATCGCAAGACTCGGCCACATTCTCTGGCGGACGTCGTAGCCGATGTCCCTGCCGCTGTCGGAACGGCCGAAGTCGAACACGAACAGCCGCACCGATTCGTTGTAGAAGATCGTGTCGCTCAGTTTTCCGGCGCCCTCGGCCGCGGCGTTGAAAACCAGCGGCTTGTCGTAGCCGCGCTCTTTTTTCCACGCATCGACTTGTTCCTGCGTGATGTGACGGTGCCCCAGATTCATGCGCGCGACGTCGTCCACCGAGTTGACGACGAAGAACAACACGAAAGTCAGCACGTTGACGCCGGCCAGAATCGGCAGCGCGTAAAGCACGCGGCGGAGTATGTAAGCGGTCACAACGCGGTCTCCCGACGACGACGGCGCAAAATCACCGCGGCGGGCAGCACAAACAACGCGACAACCGCGACGATTACCGCGAGCGGAGTGAAGTCGGGTTGGTTCCATTCGGCAATCTTGCGTTCCCGTAAAGCGGCGTCGAGGCTGCGGTACTTCAAGGTGTTGTGCGCCATCAGGTTGGGCTTGTAGTTGCCGACCCAGGCGTGGCGCAGCGACAGCGACGTGGGGTGCACTCCCCAAATCCACGGCGCGTCGCGGCGCACGATTTCGACCATGCGGTCTATCAGCGCTTGGCGCTCGGCACCGTTGGGCATGCTTTTCATGCGTTGAAACAGACGGTCGAATTCGGCGTTTCGGTAGTTGCTGGTGTTCTCGCCGCCGTGGTCAGCCTTCGAATGCGGCCCGTAGAGCAGGAACATGAAGTTCTCCGGGTCCGGATAGTCGGCGTTCCATCCCCAGCGATAGATCTGTGCGTTGCCTTGCAGCATCTTCTCCTGAAAGCGGTTGTAGTCGGTGTTGCGAATCACCAGCTGCACCCCGAGCTTGGCGAATTGCTTGCGCATCCAGTTCAAGAACGATTTCGCGTCAGGACCGGTGCCCAAGGTATCGAAATACAGCACCAGCGGTTCGCCGGTGCGCCGGTCTACGCCGTCGTCGTAGCCTGCTTCGCGCATCAGCGCGCGCGCGTGCTCGATCGGCTTTCTTACGGCGCGCCCGTCGCGCCAGTCGTAGACGTAAGGGTTGACGCCGGTCTCGCCCTCGCGGCGTCCGAAGATACCAGGCGCAACCGGCCCCTGCGCCGCGATGCCGCGCCCGTTCAGGAAGATCGAGATGTATTCCTCCATGTCAACCGCGATCGACAAGGCGCGACGCAGCTTGACCGCGCGTTCCTCGGATCCGCCGACCACCGGGTCGAGCATGTTGAAACCGATGTAGATGATCGTCGCCTGCACCGCCGACGATAAATTCACGCCGCGTCCGCGCATCTCGTCGCTCAACACGAACTCGCCGCCGGAGCTCAGCGCAATCACCTGATCGAAACTGTCGGAGTCAACGCCGGAACTGTCGTAGTACCCCTGCAGGAACTTGTTCCAGTAAGGGATATTCTCCTTCTCCAGATGAAACACCACCTTGTCTATGAAAGGCAGTCGCTTGCCGGCGTCGTCGAGCAGGCCGAGCGCGCGGTCTCCCTCCTCTCCTCCGTTCGGGTAATGCTCGGTGCGGTACTCGGGATTGCGTTCGAGCACCATGCGCATGTTCGGATTGTTCTCGGTCATCATGTAGGCGCCGGTACCGAGCGGGTACCAATTCAACGTGACGTTGCGCTCGGGCAAGCCGGGCTGTTCGTAAAACGCCTCGGCTTCCCACGGCATCGGCGAGAAAAACGGCATCGCAAGCCAGTAGATGAACTGCGGGTAGGCGCTGTCAACGACGATGCGGTAGCGGTAACGGTCGAGTATCTCGACCCCGTCCAGGTTCAATTCCGCCAGGTCGAGCGGCACGCGCGCCCCCGCCTGTTCACGCAGGCGCACCAAGTCCCGTCTGAATTCGGCGAACCCGTGAACGTGTTCGCTCAGGAAACCCGCGAGCGGACTGTGCAGCGCAGGATCGGCGAGACGCTTGATCTGATAGACGTAATCTTCGGCGACGAGCTCGCGCGTGCCGACGTGCTCGAAGTCCTCAAGGGCGTGAACCCGTTCAAGCGCGGTCTCGTCGAGATCGTGGTAGCGGTAACCGCCGTCGGGCAAGCGCGCAAAAGCCGGATGCGGCTGATAAAGAATTCCGGGCTTGACGCGCACCTCGTACGCGGCGAACGTCGCTTCCTCGAGCGACGACGCCGTGCGGCCTTCGTCGTCGAAGTAGCTGATCGTCGGCATCTCGGCGGCGGTCAGCGGTTCGAGCTGATACGGGCGTTTGAGGTAGTTGTACTGCAACGGCGGTTCGTAAATCTGCCCGAGCAGCGCGTATTCGTTGCTGCTGTATGAGCGCACGGGATCGAGATACTTCGGTCTTTCGCTGAAAGAAGCATGCAGCACTTCACCCTTGAACGCGTTCGCGTGAGGATCGTTCCACGCGCGGTCGCACGCGACAAGCACCGGCAGTAACGCGATGCAAGTGTAAATACGCGGGCGCGCCGAAATCATGGTGTCAAACGTGTCGAATCAAAAAATTGACGCCCCCGCCGTTTCGGGGGATACTTGGCACCCGGCTTTTTGCCGGGCGCAACGCGCGTTATTCTACAACCGAAAGGGAATCATCCGCATCGCCACGGAAACAAAATCCGACATGAATTTGCACCAGGTGCTGGATAAGGGCGCCGTCGTCTTCAGCGACGAAGAGACCGACATCTTGGTCGCTTGGAACGGCGGTATCGGCTTTGAGGTTTTCGCCGGGAAGTTCAACGGCGACTACGACAACATTGACGGCTTCTACCGCGAAGTCAAGACGTTGGGCGCCGCGAAGGCAGCGGCGCGACTGTGGTTTCAGGAACACTCGACTTTCAACCCCGGACCGTGAATCTCAGACCATGGGGCTGCTCGAAAGCAAACGTGCACTGATTACCGGCGTCGCAAGCAACCGGTCTATCGCTTGGGGCATCGCACGGGCGATGCACCGCGAAGGCGCCGAACTCGCGCTGACGTATCAAAACGACAAGCTCAAGCCGCGGGTCGAAAGTCTCGCCCGGGAATGCGGCTGCGAAATCGTTCTGCCCTGCGACGTCGGCGACGACGAGCAAATCGAAGACCTGTTCAAGCAGCTGGCGCGACACTGGCAACGACTTGACGTGCTGGTGCATTCGCTTGCGTTCGCGCCGCGCGAAGCCCTGGAGGGAAACTTTGTCGAGAACACCAGCCGCGCGGGTTTCAACGCCGCCCACGAAATCAGCTCGTACAGCCTGACCGCGCTCGCGTCCCATGCACGGGGAGCGATGGGCGCGGGCGGCGCGATATTGACGTTGTCCTATCTCGGCGCAGAACGCTCGGTGCCGAACTACAACGTGATGGGGCTGGCAAAAGCCAGCCTCGAAGCGAACGTACGCTATCTCGCCGCGGCGCTCGGCCCTGAAGGCGTTCGGGTCAACGCCGTCTCCGCCGGACCGATCCGCACGCTGGCGGCGTCGGGCATCGGCGGCTTCCGCAAAATGCTCGACCACGTCGCGGACAATGCGCCGCTGAGAAGGAACGTGACCATCGAGGACGTCGGCAACGCCGGCGCGTTCCTGTGCTCGGAGCTTGCGGCGGGTATCACCGGGGAAGTGGTGCACGTGGACGCCGGCTTCAGCACCGTGGGCATGGCCGGCGCCTGAACAACCCAGCCCGAACAAGCCGGGCAAACCAGGCAAGCCGGGCGTTATCTCGCCGCGGCGCTCGGCTCCGAAAGCGTTCGGGGCAACGCCGCCTTCGCCGGGCTGATCCGCACGCTGGCGGCGTCGGGCGAGGCGCCAAGTATGGGCGGCTTCCGCAAGACGCTTGACCACGTCGCGGACAGTGCCCCGCTGAGAAAGAACGTGACCATCGAGGACGTCGGCAACGCCGGCGCGTTCCTGTACTCAGCATTTGCGGCGGGCATCACCGGGAAAGCGGTGCACGTGGACGCCGGCACCGTGGGCATGGCCGACGCCTGAACAACCCAGCCCGAACGAGCGAGCCGGGTAGGCCGGACAAGCCAGGTAAACCGAGGCGACTACTGGGTCTCGTCGTCGAACCTGTCCTCGTGAACCTCCAGTGAAACCGACTCCAAGGTTCCCTGCAACATGGCGCCGAATTCATCGGCCCCGAACGACAACCTCGGCTCCTCTTCCGGCACGACTTCTCCGGGACGTATCTCGACCAACTCGATAAGAGCATAACTCTCGGCAGAGCTCATTCTCACTTGTCCGCGGGCTCCGACAATCTCGGGCAGCAGAAACGCAGCCTGCGCAATCGCGGGGGTTTCCTGTTCCTCACCTCGACGGATAAACCCCGCGTCGTACAACGACAGCGATTGCTCTTCGGACACGGTGTCGAAAGTGACGCCTTCCTCCTGCAACCGCTTGCCCACGTCTCCCACCGCTGCTGAAGCCCTCAACCAAGCGTCGTCCTCGATCAGGGCCGCGAGAATCACACCCTTGACCTCTTCGTAGGACTGCTGTCTGCCCGGTTCATACGCCCCCTCGTCAACCCTGACGACAAAAGCATGCCCCTCCTCGACCTCAAGCACCTCACTGTTCCTCGCGTCTCCAAGCACTTCATCGGAATAAACCGCCCTTATGATTTGGGGATGCTGCAAAAGCCCTTCCCGTCGGCTCGTATCAAGCGGACTCGTTGACCTGACCTCGCCCAGCACGCCGATCTCTTCAGTCATTGTTTCCAATTCGTCCGGGTACTCATAAGCGAGGTTTTCCATCTGTACCACGGTTTCCGTGTACACGTTCTCGGCGGCGGCGAGCCTGAACCGCTCGTCAACGAGGTCGCGGGCTTCCTCGAACGACTGGGTCTTCGAAGAGTCGGTTGAAATCAACTTGAATATCTGCACGCCGAAACCGCTTTGCACCGGCTCGCTGTAGTCGCCCGGCGCCAGCTCAAAAATCACTTCCGCCACTTCTTCCTCCAGATCCTCGCGCGCAAGCGGCGGCAACGTCCCCCCTTGTTCGGCCGTCAAGCTGTCGTCTGAATAGAGTGCGGCCAACTCGGCGAAGTCGTCCCCTGCTTCGAGCCTCGCACGCACCTCAGCCAAGCGTTCCACGGCCTCCTTTCGCCCATGCCTGCCGGGGTCGATCAGGATGTGCGACACCGTACGTTGTTCCGGCAACACGAAAAAATCCCGGTTTTCGTCGTAATAGGCGTGCAGCTCCTCTTCTTCAACCTCCAGACCGGCAGCTATGTCCTCGATTTTCAACTCGACGTATTTCAAGGCGACCTTGTCGGTGGTTTTGAACTGGTCTTGATTTTCCTCGTAGTACGCGAGCACCTGCGTGCTGGAAACGCTGCCCGGCACGATGTATCTTTCCATCGGAAACTCCAGGTAGCGCACCCGTCTCTCCTGAAACAAGAGCCGTTCATACCGTTGCCGCTCGCCCGGCAGAGTGAAACTGCTGGCTTCGACCATCCTTCGCATCTGGGTTCTCAGCAATTCGCCTCTGAGCTCCTCCTCGAACCCGACCTGAGACTGACGTCTGGCGTTGAGGATATTGAGATAGCGTTCCTTGTCGAACCTGCCGTCGGTCATGAACTGCGGCATTTCGACGATGGAACGGGCCAGCGAGGCGTCGGGTACGCGGTAGCGATGCTCTTCGGCTTCCCGCTCCATCAGCTTGATGCCCACCAAAGAGCCCATCACTTCCCTTCTGATGGCCTGGTCCGGCGGCATCCGCGAAACGTCCAAGCTCGCCTCGAGACGACGCTTCCTCTCGTTGAAGCGCTCGTTGAACTGACTCAGCGTAATTTCCTCCGACCCCACTTCGATGACCACGGGGTCAAAACCGCCTTGGAAATAATAGTTGATGCCCCACAGCGCAAAAGGTACGCTGATAATCGCAACGATAAAGTATGAAAACTTACCGGCGGTAACTTCCCGTATCTTTAGCAGCATTCGGATAAAAAAGGGGGCAGCCGGAACTGCCCCGTGATACGTTGTCGAAAGGTGTCAATGGCGGAGTGGACGGGACTCGAACCCGCGACCCCCGGCGTGACAGGCCGGTATTCTAACCAGCTGAACTACCACTCCCGCTGAACTACTGCTTACGCAGGCAACTCTCTGGTGGGTGCTGAGGGGCTCGAACCCCCAACCTCCGCCTTGTAAGGGCGACGCTCTACCTTTGAGCTAAGCACCCCCTTTACTCGCCGCGGTTCAGCGCGTCCTTGAGCGCTTTGCCGGGCTTAAACGCGGGCGCCTTGCTCGCGCTGATGGAAATGGTCTCACCCGTGCGGGGGTTGCGTCCGGTGCGAGCACTCCTTTCTCGAACCAGAAAAGTCCCAAAGCCAACAATCGTGACTTGGCCACCTGACTTCAGAGAGCGAGTGATTGTATCAACCACTGCATCTACAGCCTTGGCGGCGGAACTCTTCGGCAAATCAGCCGCACTTGAGACTGCTTCTATCAACTCTGATTTATTCATGTATTTCTCCTATGTTTAGGCAGGTTAACGGTTTGTTATCGAGTGGCGCTGTCAGGACTGCGTTTCTCCGTCGCACCTGAAAACACTTTTGGAAATCGGCTTTCCCGGCAATACCCGGGGGATTCCATCATCCACCCTTCGGTGTAGGGTATACGGCAAACCCCGAAAATGTCAATAAAAATCTAGTGTCTCGGTGCTTCCGAGGGCTTGCCGGGAGCTTTCCGCCCCTCCCCCTTGGGCAGGGAAACCGCCGATTTTTCCCGTGCCGGCAATGGGATAGGGTGTTTCGACAGCGCGATCTCGAGCACCTCGTCCATCCATTTCACCGGCTTGACCTCGATCTTCTTCAGGATGTCCTGGGGGACGTCCTTGAGGTCTTTGCTGTTTTCCTCGGGTATCAGCACCGTTTCGATGCCCCCGCGCAAGGCGGCGAGCAGCTTCTCCTTGAGGCCGCCGATCGGCAGCACCTCGCCCCTGAGCGTGATCTCGCCGGTCATCGCAACCGTCGCCCGTGCCGGAATCCGGGTCAGCGCGGACACCAGCGCCGTGCACATCGCGATTCCCGCGCTGGGCCCGTCCTTCGGAGTCGCACCCTCCGGCACGTGGATGTGAACGTCCTTGCTTTCGTAGAATCCCAGCTCTATGCCCAACACCTCGGCGCGGCTGCGCACGACCGTCATCGCCGCGTGCACCGACTCCTGCATCACGTCGCCGAGCTTTCCGGTTTGGACCAGCTTGCCCTTACCCGGCACAATCGCCGCCTCGACCGTCAGCAGCTCGCCTCCCACTTCGGTCCACGCGAGTCCCGTCACCTGACCGACGCGGTCTTTCTCGTCGGCGATGCCGTAGCGGTATTTGCGCACCCCCAGAAACTTGGGCAACGACGCGGGCGTGACGCGCTTGCTGCCCGTTGATTTGCCTTTGCCCTTGGTAAACAGGATGGATTTCACCACTTTGCGCGCGATTTTCGAGATCTCGCGCTCCAGGCCCCGCACGCCGGCCTCGCGGGTGTAGTAACGAATGATATTCAGCACCGCCGAATCCGAAAACTTCAACTCGTCCGGCTTGAGACCGTTGTCTTCGACCTGACGGGGTATCAGATAACGCTTGGCGATGTTCTTCTTCTCCTCTTCGGTGTAGCCGGGCAGGCGGATGACTTCCATGCGGTCGAGCAGCGCCGGGGGAATGTTCATGCTGTTGGCGGTGCAGACGAACATCACGTCCGACAGATCAAACTCCACTTCCAAGTAATGGTCTTGGAAAGTCGAGTTCTGCTCAGGGTCAAGCACCTCGAGCAGCGCCGAGGCCGGGTCGCCCCTGAAATCCATCGACATCTTGTCCACCTCGTCGAGCAGAAACAACGGATTGCGGACCTTGACCTTGGACAGGTTCTGGATGAACTTGCCCGGCATCGAACCGATATAGGTCCTGCGGTGGCCGCGGATCTCGGCTTCGTCGCGCACCCCGCCGAGCGCCATGCGGGTGAATTTCCGCCCGGTGGCCCGCGCGATCGAGCGTCCCACCGAGGTTTTGCCGACACCCGGCGGGCCGACCAGGCACAGAATCGGGCCTTTGAGCTTCTGCACCCGCTGCTGTACCGCAAGGTACTCGAGGATGCGCTCCTTGACGGTCTCGAGGCCGTAGTGGTCTTCTTCGAGAATCTTGCCTGCCTCCTTGAGGTCGGCTTTCAGCTTGGTTTTCTTCTTCCACGGCACGTCAACCAGCCAGTCCAGGTAATTGCGAACCACCGTCGCCTCGGCCGACATCGGCGGCATCAGGCTCAGTTTGTTCAGCTCCGCGGTCGCCTTTTCCTTGACCTCCTTGCCCATGCCGGATTTCTTGATCTTCTTGACGTATTCGTCGTGCTCGTTCGGCGCGCCCTCCATGCCGCCGAGCTCCTTCTGAATCGCCTTCATCTGCTCGTTCAGGTAGTATTCGCGCTGGCTCTTCTCCATCTGCTTCTTCACGCGCCCGCGCAGGCGTTGTTCTATCTCCAAGACCCCGATTTCGCCTTCGAGCAGGCGCAACAGGTGCTCGAGCCGCTTGCGGTCGTCTTCGAGCTCGAGAATCTTCTGCTTTTCGCCGACTTTCAAAGCCAGATGTCCGGCAATCGTGTCGGCAAGACGCGCCGGATCGTCAACGATGGCGGTCAAGGAGCTGAGCACCTCGGGAGGCAGCTTCTTATTCAGCTTCATGTATTGGTCGAACTGGCCCAGCACCGAACGCGCGAGTGCGTCCAACTCATTTTCCTCGGCGTCGGTCTGAGATGAGATCAACTCGATCTTAGCGCTCAGATAATCTTCCCCTTCGAGGAAACCGATCACTTGCGCCCGGCGCTGTCCTTCAACCAACACCTTGATCGTACCGTCGGGCAGCTTCAGCAACTGCAATATGGAAGACACCGTGCCGACGTGGTAGATCTGGTCCGTGGAGGGAGAGTCGTCCGCGGCGTCTTTCTGCGCCACCAGCAGGATCTGCTTGTCCGCCGCCATCGCCGCGTCCAGCGCCTTCACCGAGCGCTCGCGGCCGACGAACAGGGGAATCGCGGTGTACGGATAAACCACGACGTCGCGCAACGGCAGAACCGGCATCCTCAAGGTTGCGCCCGCCTTGGGCTTCGATCGCGTCTCTTTTTTGGCCATGGCTTGTTTCCTCCTCCGCGGCGGATTCATTGGCGGCTTTTCACTAAATAAGGGCGAGGCGGCGCCGATTCAAGTGCTCGCCTGCCCGCCTCAATCGGAGGCGGCCTTGTCGTACTGCGCCCCTTCGTAAATCAGGAACGGCGGGACGTCGCCGTTGACGACCCCGTCGTCCACCACCACCCGTTCGACCTCGTCGCGGGAAGGCAGTTCGTACATCGTATCCAGCAGGACGTTCTCCATGATGGTGCGCAAGCCTCGGGCGCCCGTTTTGCGCTGCATCGCTTTGCGCGCAATCGCTCTCAGCGCGCTGTCGCGGAATTCGAGCTTGACGTCTTCCATGTCGAACATATAGCAGTATTGCTTGACCAGCGCGTTCTGCGGCTCGGTCAAAATCCGCACCAGAGCCTCTTCGTCAAGATCCTCGAGCACCGCGGTGACCGAAAGCCGCCCGACGAACTCCGGAATCAGGCCGTAGCGCACCAAATCCTCGGACTCGACCATCTTGAGCAGCCTGATCAACGCGGTCGAATCACCGGCGCTCCTGACCTCGGCTGAAAAACCGATACCGGTCTTCTCGCTGCGCTCACGGATGACGTTCTCAAGTCCGGCGAAAGTGCCGCCGCAGATGAACAGGACGTTGCTCGTATCCACCTGCAGAAACTCCTGATGCGGATGCTTCCTGCCGCCTTGCGGCGGCACCGCGGCGATCGTGCCTTCGATGAGTTTCAGCAGGGCCTGCTGCACCCCCTCCCCCGACACGTCGCGGGTGATCGAGAGATTCTCGGCTTTGCGGGAAATCTTGTCTATCTCGTCAATATAGACGATGCCCGACTGCGCGCGTTCGACGTCGTAGTCGCAGGTTTGCAGCAACTTCTGGATGATGTTCTCGACGTCTTCCCCGACGTAGCCGGCTTCGGTCAGGGTCGTTGCATCGGCGATCGTGAACGGCACGTCGAGCAGCCGCGCAAGCGTCTGCGCCAGCAGGGTCTTGCCGCACCCGGTCGGCCCGATCAGCAAGATGTTGCTCTTGGACACCTCGACTTCTTCATCCGCTTTGCGCAGTCCGAGCCGCTTGTAGTGATTGTAGACCGCGACCGAGAGCACGCGCTTGGCGTATTCCTGACCGATGACGTATTTGTCGAGGTTTTCCTTGATTTCACGGGGTTTGGGCAGGGCGACCGAGCCCTTGGCCGGGCCTTGCTGCAACTCGTCCTTGAGGATGTCGTTACAAAGGCCCACGCACTCGTTGCAGATGAAAACGTACGAGGGGCCGGCTATCAGCTTGCGCACGTCCTGCTGGCCCTTCCCGCAAAAAGAGCACTTCAGGGACTTGTTCCCCGTGTTCCCCGGTCCGCCGCCGCCGGTATTCTTAACGTTCTTCATGACACTCAAACATAGCACATTCCGAAGCCCGTCCCGCACCGCGGGCCGCAGTTATCCACAGGCGGGCAACCACGACGCTTTACGCCTCGTCGCGGCTGGTCAATATCTCGTCGGCCAAACCGTATTTCAGCGCCTCCTCGGCGCTCATGAAATGATCGCGCTCGGTGTCGCCACGGATTTTCTCGACCGGTTGTCCGGTGTGGCGCGCCAGCACCGCGTTCAATTGTTCGCGCGTCTTGAGCAGCTCCTTGGCGTGGATGTCGATGTCGGTCGCCTGCCCCTGAAAACCGCCCAACGGCTGGTGGATCATGACCCGCGAATGAGGCAGCAGATAGCGCTTTCCCTTGCAGCCGCCCGCAAGCAGCAGCGCCCCCATGCTCGCCGCCTGTCCCACGCACAGCGTGCTGACGTCGGGGCGGGTGAACTGCATGGTGTCGTAGATCGCCATCCCCGCGGTCACCGAACCGCCCGGAGAGTTGATGTAAATCGAAATGTCCTTGTCCGGGTTTTCCGACTCCAGGAACAGGATCTGAGCGACGACCAAGTTCGCAATGTGATCGTCAACCGTTCCCACGACGAAGATCACCCGTTCCTTCAGCAGGCGCGAATAGATGTCGTAAGAACGCTCTCCGCGCGAAGTCTGCTCGACCACGATGGGAACGAGGTTCATCGCCGTCGGACCGTCGTCTCTATGCGCCATCAGACGTCCCTTCACGCCGCTTCGGAGCTCATGACTTCCTTGAAGGTGCAGGTTTTTTCCTCTATCCGCACCTGTTCGAGCACCCAGCGGAACACCTTCTCTTCAAGCATCGCCCCAACCAGCGCCGAGCGCGCCTGCCGGTCGGTCCGGTAATGCCGCGCGGCGGCTTCGGGGTCCGCATAAGCCGCAACCGCCTTCTCGACCTCGGCTTCGAACTCCCGTTCCTCGACGTTGATTTCATTGAGTTCCGCGATCTTATTCATGATGATGCCCAATTTTACACGCCTCAACGCCTGCTCCCTGAGCAAGTCGTCCCTGAGCTCGGGAGGGTCTCCCTCGCCGCCGAGCCGGGCAATCATATCGCTTTTTATCCTTTCGGTCTCGCGCCGCACCATCCGCTCGGGCGCTTCGATTTCGTTGCGTTCAAGCAAGACGTCCAGAACCCGCTTTCTCAGACCGCTCTGCAATTTGCCTTTCAACTCGTACTCCATGCCTTCCTTGAGGACTTTCTTCAACGCTTCGAGCCCTCCTTCCTCGACGCCGCACCGCTTGAAAAAATCCTGATCGAGCGGAGGCAGTACGCTTTCCTCGACCTCGCGCACCTCGACCTTGAATTTGAGCTTCTTCCCCGCCGACCCGGTCAACGGGTAATCCTTCGGGATTCTCAGCTTGATCTTTTTCACGGCGCCGCGCTTGGACTTCAGCAACTGTTGCGCGAGTTCGCCCGCGATACCCGAAGCCGAACCCAAGATCAACGCCAGTTCGTCCCGGTCGTCGGTATCGAACACTTCGACTTTCTTCTTGAAATGAATCTGCACGCGATCGCCGTCTTGCGCCACGCGGGTCACAGGGCGCCACTCGGCACGACCCAAGCGCAAGCGTCTGATCATTTCATCCACGTCGGCGTCGCGGATTTCAGCGACCGGCTTCTCGACCTTGACGCCTTGCAAGGGCGCGGGAGTGAACTCGGGATACAGCTCGACGTCGACGGTGAATTGAACGTCCTGCCCCGGCTGAATCTCTGCGACGTTGAAATCAGGTTCCCCGGCCGGCGTCAAACCGTGCTCGGCCACCGCCCGGCGGTAGCTGGACTCCATGAGCTCGGAGGCGACTTCCCGGAACACGCGGAGACCGAAACGCTCGCGGACCACGCTGATCGGCACTTTGCCCGGACGAAACCCGTCGAGACGCACGGTTTTCCTCATTCTTTGCAGACGGGCGGAAAACAACGCCTCGACGTCGCCCACGGGTATCGTGAATTCTAACCGCCGGCTGAGGGCGCCTGTCGTCTCGACCGAAACGTCCATCGTGCTATAGGGGCGTCAACGCTTAATCATCAATGGTGCGAAAGGGGAGATTCGAACTCCCACGGGTCTCCCCACCGGCACCTAAAGCCGGCGCGTCTACCAATTCCGCCACTTTCGCACCGTGGCGGGAAACCAAGGGGATTATATAGGGACTTGTAAATGAAAGCCGACAAGCCCCGGATACCCCTTTCCCGTAGCCTCGTTGTCGTCATCGGGTATCCAACCCCGA
The DNA here is from genome assembly GCA_964347615.1 of uncultured Chromatiales bacterium. GTDB lineage: Bacteria > Pseudomonadota > Gammaproteobacteria > Poriferisulfidales > Oxydemutatoraceae > CAYFZO01. Next base: position 1,832 of record CAYFZO010000020.1, on the reverse strand, counting down.
TTGAATCTCGCAACGTTCCGTGGGTCGGCCTCCGGGAACGAGGCTGCTGGACGTGGGGGTTGCAACGTCGGTTGGCCCGTGAAGCGTCCTGATGGATATGCAACCCCCAGCGACGTCACTCCAACGCGCCTTCGAGAAACACCCGGATTCTCAACCGAACGCCGCGCGCCACCTGCACCTTCAACGACGCAGACGCCGTCAATTGAATCCGGCCGTCGGTAACCGCCCTTACGATCAGGGCGCCATCTTCGGCAACCGCTGCGCCGCGGTTCCAGCACGAGGATACAAGCGGCGATGAATCGTGCGGTGCGCTTTACCGCCGCCGCGTATAATCCCTGAATTGACACCTGTGCGGCTTTCGGGCCGGCTTCGTTGGATTATGCGGGACTTTCTGTTTGTCGCCGCGGCCTTTATCGTCGCGGTCATCGGCGCGAGCGCCGTCGCGTGGCCGCTTTATGCATGGCTGACGCTCGAAACCTGGGTTGAATTCACCAAATTCGCCAAATGGTTCGCGTTGCTCACCGTCGCCGTGGCGACCGTCGCCGTGCTCAAGCACCGCGGACGGCTGCACTGGCCGGACGTCGGCTTCACCTCCGCGTCGAAGCCGGCGCCGTACCTGCTGAGCACAGGGTTCGCCGCGGGCCTTGTAATGCTCGCGTCTTTAGGCGTGGCGTTCCTGTTCCTCGGCGTTCGCGTCGCCGACGCCGGTTCATCACCGGCGGAGGTCACGTTCAAATTGATTTTCAGCATCATCCCGGCGGCACTGGCGGTTTCGTTGATCGAAGAGACTTACTTCCGCGGCGTGCAGTTCGAGGCATTGGCGCGTGAACGACGAACCGCGGCTGCGGTGATACTGCCCGCGGCGTTTTACATGATCGTGCATTTCCTGAATCCGCAGGAGCCCGCCGGCGGCGCCGAACCCGACTGGTTCCACGGCGTCTCCTTGACGTTGTCCGCTCCCGCCGAGATCTGCCGGACGAGCGACTGCGTCGGCGCAGCCGCCGCGTTGTTCATCGCCGGCGCGCTGCTGTCCCTGGTGCGCCTGCTCGGCGGGCATCTGCTGGTGTGCGTCGGGATACACGCGGGCTGGATCACCGGCATCAAACTGACCAAGCAGGTAAGCAACTTCGACCGCGACGCGGACCTCGCGTTCCTCGCCGGAGGACACGACCGTTTCATCGGCGTGCTCGCCGCGCTGTGGCTGGCGGTTCCGTGTATCTGGCTAATAAGGCGGCTGATTAAGAATACGTAGCTTGTATTGCGCCCAGCTGCCGCCCATCAGCCTCAGGTTTTCTTCGTCACGCGCAAACCAACGGCGGTTCAGACGATAGGACAAGTGAGGGATCTTGTAGAACACCAACGCCGCGAACATGATTGCGAGGCCGGTCACCGTTTTGTATTGTTGCGTCAGCGGGATTCCGAGCAGTGCGAACGTGCCGCCGACGAGGCACACCGTCGCGGCCAGCGCGACGGTCAACAAGCGAGAGTAGAAGTCGTGACGGCGTTTGATGGCTTGAAGCCGTGAGATTGTGTCCGACATCGGGCGTCACTGAAGGCAGAGACGAGAAAGCCGCCGCCGAAGCGGCGGATGAAACAGCACGGAGATCAAAACAACTTGTGCGGGCGCTCACGTTTCCATCGGCAGAGCGCCGTTTCTCTTTAAGGAGGTGATCCAGCCGCAGGTTCTCCTACGGCTACCTTGTTACGACTTCACCCCAGTCATTGACCACACCGTGGTAAGCGTCCTCCGAAGTTAGACTACCTACTTCTGGTGCAACCAACTCCCATGGTGTGACGGGCGGTGTGTACAAGGCCCGGGAACGTATTCACCG
>CAYFZO010000019.1:0-41320 GCA_964347615.1 uncultured Chromatiales bacterium | reverse complement strand
GCCCTTCCATACAGAACCACCGGATCACTAAGACCTGCTTTCGCACCTGCTCGACGTGTCCGTCTCGCAGTCAAGCATCCTTATGCCTTTGCACTAACCGCACGATTTCCGACCGTGCTTAGGATACCTTCGCGCTCCTCCGTTACTCTTTAGGAGGAGACCGCCCCAGTCAAACTACCCACCATACATTGTTCCCGATCCGGATTACGGACCTGGGTTAGAACTCCAAATAGATCAGGGTGGTATTTCAAGGACGACTCCACGCAAGCTGACGCTCGCGCTTCGAAGTCTCCCACCTATCCTACACAGATATACTCAAAGTTCAGTGTAAAGTTGCAGTAAAGGTTCACGGGGTCTTTCCGTCTAGCCGCGGGTACACTGCATCTTGACAGCGATTTCAATTTCACTGAGTCTCGGGTGGAGACAGTGTGGCCATCGTTACGCCATTCGTGCAGGTCGGAACTTACCCGACAAGGAATTTCGCTACCTTAGGACCGTTATAGTTACGGCCGCCGTTCACCGGGGCTTCGGTCAAGAGCTTCGCCCGAGGGCTGACTCCATCACTTAACCTTCCGGCACCGGGCAGGCGTCACACCCTATACGTCCTCTTGCGAGTTTGCAGAGTGCTGTGTTTTTAGTAAACAGTCGCAGCCACCTGGTCTCTGCGGCCGGCCCCGGCTCCGGGAGCAAGTCCCTTCACCCGAACCGGCGCACCTTCTCCCGAAGTTACGGTGCGATTTTGCCTAGTTCCTTCACCCGAGTTTTCTCAAGCGCCTTGGGATTCTCTCCCCGCCCACCTGTGTCGGTTTGGGGTACGGTTTCCCGCTGCCTGAAGCTTAGAGGCTTTTCTTGGAAGCATGGCATCAGTCACTTCGCCCAAAAGAGGGCTCGCCGTCGTGTCTCAGGATTGTGCTCCGGATTTTCCTGGAAGCACTCCCTACTCACTTGGACCGGGACAACCAACGCCCGGATGACCTAACCTTCTCCGTCCCCCCATCGCAGCAGCGGCAAGTACAGGAATATTGACCTGTTTCCCATCGACTACGCCTTTCGGCCTCGCCTTAGGAGCCGACTAACCCTGCGCCGATTAGCGTTGCGCAGGAACCCTTGGGCTTACGGCGTGCGGGTTTTTCACCCGCATTATCGTTACTTATGTCAGCATTCTCACTTCTGATACCTCCAGCACGCCTCACGGCGTACCTTCAGCGGCGTACAGAACGCTCCCCTACCATGCCTTACGGCATCCGCAGTTTCGGTACATGGCTTGAGCCCCGTTACATCTTCCGCGCAGGCCGACTCGACTAGTGAGCTATTACGCTTTCTTTAAAGGATGGCTGCTTCTAAGCCAACCTCCTAGCTGTCCGGGCCTTCCCACATCGTTTCCCACTGAGCCATGATTTAGGGACCTTAACTGACGGTCTGGGCTGTTTCCCTTTCCACGACGGACCTTAGCACCCGCCGTGTGTCTCCCGCGATAGCACTTTCAGGTATTCGGAGTTTGCAATGGTTTGGTAAGCCGGGATGACCCCCTAGCCATAACAGTGCTCTACCCCCTGAAGTGAAACGCGAGGCTCTACCTAAATAGATTTCGGGGAGAACCAGCTATCTCCGGGTTTGATTAGCCTTTCACTCCTAGCCACAGCTCATCCCCCCATTTTTCAACATAGGTGGGTTCGGGCCTCCAGTAAGTGTTACCTCACCTTCACCCTGGCCATGGCTAGATCACCCGGTTTCGGGTCTACTCCCGGCGACTGGACGCCCATTTAAGACTCGGTTTCCCTACGCCTTCCCTAAGACGGTTAAGCTCGCCACCGAAAGTAAGTCGCTGACCCATTATACAAAAGGTACGCGGTCACCGGCCGAAGCCGGCTCCCACTGCTTGTACGCATACGGTTTCAGGTTCTATTTCACTCCCCTCCCGGGGTTCTTTTCACCTTTCCCTCACGGTACTGGTTCACTATCGGTCGCCAGAAGTATTTAGCCTTAGAGGATGGTCCCCCTATATTCAAGCAGGATTTCACGTGTCCCGCTCTACTCGATTTCACCCGCGCGCCCCTTTCGTGTACTGGGCTGTCACCGTCTATGACGCGCCTTTCCAGACGCTTCCACTAGATGGCACGCGGGCTTAAGGGCTGTTCCCGGTTCGCTCGCCGCTACTACGGGAATCTCGGTTGATTTCTTTTCCTCCGGGTACTTAGATGTTTCAGTTCCCCGGGTACGCCTCCGCACCCTATATATTCAGGTGCGGATACTTCGTAAACGAAGTGGGTTCCCCCATTCGGAAATCCCCGGGTCGAAGCTTGTTTGTCAGCTGTCCGGGGCTTATCGCAGACTACCACGTCCTTCATCGCCTTCTGTCGCCAAGGCATCCGCCGTATGCGCTTATTCACTTGACCATATAACCTCAAGCAGCCTGACGGCCGCGCAAGGTCGTGATCGTTTACGCCTAAGCGCTTTTCTTTTCGATACAGTCCCTGATTGTCAAAAAACGACCGCGGGATACGCACACGGTCTGGTGGAGCCAGGGAGAATCGAACTCCCGACCTCCTGCATGCAAAGCAGGCGCTCTCCCATCTGAGCTATGGCCCCTTCGCGTTGCAACCACCAAGAAGCCTTTAGCGCCTTACGGCGACCCGCTCAGTTTGGTGGGTCTGGGTGGATTTGAACCACCGACCTCACCCTTATCAGGGGTGCGCTCTAACCAACTGAGCTACAGACCCCCGAGCTACAGCCCGCCGGGCGGTTGCCTGCGCTCAAGATTAAAGGCGAGATACAAATCCGCCCTTAACTGAAGTCTCTCAAAAAACGACACCCACAACGACGTCTATCGGCGCGGGGTGGTCGGTGATTCTAGCCTACTTCCCACCGCCGCGTCAAACTTTGCGACGGCGGGTCCGTACGCCGAAACGCCGCCCCCGGATCCTTTGCGCGATCCTTTGCGCGACGCCCGGTACCGCTTAGGGTTGCCGTGCATCGTCCGGCGCCGACCCGGCCGCCAGCGAGACCGCCGCGGGGCGACCAGACGTCCGGCAGCGTCCCGGCCCGAAACTCCGGCATCCGTCATTCCTCCGGTGCATGGATCAGAGTCTGCGTAACGAAGTGCTCGTGCGCAGCCAACTCTTCAGGGGTCGCACGGATAACCGGCGTGGTCAAGCCGCTCTCGATCTCCACCGCGACCTCTTCGACCACGTTCGAAACCGCCGACGGGTCAAGGCTGAAATTGATCTGTCCGCCGGTCACCGCCAGATAGACCCGCGCGAGCAGTTCGGCGTCAAGCCTCGCCCCGTGCACGTCACGGGTGGAGTTGTCCACGTTGTAGCGCTCGCACAGCGCGTCCAAGCTGTTGCGCAGCCCGGGGTGCAAATCGCGCGCAAGCTCAAGCATGTCGATAATCCCGCACCCGCTCTCCTCCTCGAACCGCCCGTGTCCCGCCCGTGCAAGCTCGGCGTCCAGAAAGCCCAAATCAAACGGCGCGTTGTGGATTATGACTTCGGCGCCGCGCACGAACTCCAAGAAATCATCGCAGGTTTCGGAAAAAAGCGGTTTGTCCTCCAACTCTTTGCGCGTAATCCTGTGCACCTGCAACGCGCTCGCGTCAATCTCCCTCTCCGGGTTGAAATAACTGTGAAACGTCCCGCCGAGACCGCGGTTGACGATCTCGATGCAGCACAACTCGATGATGCGATGGCCGAGCTCGGGTTCGAGGCCGGTGGTTTCGGTGTCAAGCACAATCTGCCTCACGTCGGTTCCTCCGGTGCCTCGGCTTGCCCGGCCAGCAGCCGGTCTATGCCCGCGTTGGCAAGGCCGTCGGCGCGTTCATTGCCGGAATGACCGCTGTGCCCCCTGACCCAGCACCACTCAATCTCGAGCGACGACGTCAGCGCGTCGAGACGCATCCACAGGTCTTGGTTCTCGACCGGCTTGCGCTTGGCGGTGCGCCATTGGTTGTCCTTCCACCTCGGCAACCACTGCTCGACCCCGTCCATCAGATAACGTGAATCGGTAATCAGGCGGATCGGGCGCTTGCGTTTGATTGCCGCGAGCGCCTTGATTGCGGCGGTGAGTTCCATGCGGTTGTTGGTCGTGCTTTCCTCTGCGCCGGACAGCTCCCTCTCCCTGCCGCGATACACCAGCACCGCGCCCCAGCCGCCGGGTCCGGGATTGCCCCGGCACGCGCCGTCGGTGTAAATCTCGATGACCTCGTCGCGCGTCATCATGGCTTGAACGCGGTAGGCTGCGCCACCTTGCTTCTCACAAAACTGCCGAGACGCCACTTCTCCCTTAACGGCGTCAGGCGCGAAACCCGCTTGCAAGTGTATAACGCGGTGAGGCTGCCCATCCAGAACAGGCTCTTCGCGAGCATGAAGTCAGCACTCCTTCGCCACGGGCGCTCGCCCGGGACGACGAACGGCGGCGAGAAGAAACCGCTTTTCTCGACCGTGAAGCCGAGCACCGACAACCAATCTCGAATCCGGGGCAGCGCGTAAAAACGCCCGCACCACGGCGCATCGCGGAACCGCTTGAAAGGCCGCGCCAAGCCTTGCAGACCGAGCGGATTGAACGTCACGATGACGCACCGCCCTTCGGGGGCAAGCACACGGTCTATTTCACGCAACAAGTGATGAGGGTCGTCGGCGAACTCGATCACGTGGCAGGCGATCACAAGGTCGAGACTCTCGGTCTCCATCGGCAAGGCATCGAAATCGGCGATCGCGTCGGAACCCGTCGGGCCGACGCGGAAAGCACGTGCAAATCCGGCGTTCGCCAGCCAATCGTCGTGCTCGGTCACAACGGACAGCTCCAAAGCGCACCGTCCGCAATCGCCGCTCAGCCATTCGCGCATCAGCGCGTCGAGCGCCTCGAGCGGGCGGGCGCCGCCCGCACCGGCGTACCACGCCGACAGCTGCCGGATAACGCCGGCTCGGTCAAGCTTGTTCGTATGGTCGCTCATGATGGAAGGAAACCGTCGGTCGGGGGTAGTTTACAGCCCCGCACGCACCACGGACGACCGAGCCGCCAGACGCCGAACCTGGACGGACGCTGGCCGAACCCTGAATGGACGCCGGCCGAACCTGGACGGACGCTGGCCGAACCCTGGCCGAACCCTGGGTGGACGCTGGCCGAACTCCGAACGGACGCTGGCCAAACCCCGGCCGAACCCCGGATGGACGCCAGCAGCCCTCGCTCTCCGCGGCTCGACGCGGACAAGGTCTGCATACAACGCCCCCGGCGTTGCAGAACTTCAAACCATCCGGGCAAGGCCGCCCGGAACAAGAACCGGTAACAAGCGGCAAGGACGACCTAAGCTCGGGCGGCGAGGCGGTATGATATTCAGCCGAACCCACGTTGTTGCAAACCGATGCAGACACCGAGCGCTCCAAAGAAGCCGCGTTTCACCACGCTTCACGGCGTCGAACGCCGGGACGACTATGCGTGGTTGCGCGACGAAAACTGGCAGGCGACGTTGAAAGACCCCGCGTTGCTCGCACCCGAGATCCGCGCGTACCTCGAAGCCGAGAACGCGTACGCCGACGCGGTGATGACCCCGACGAAGAAACTCGAAGACGCCCTGTACCGGGAGCTGCGCGCAAGGATCACCGAAGACGACGCGTCGGTACCCGACCGCGACGGCGAGTTCGCCTACTACACGCGCTGGAAAGGCGGCACGCAGTATCCGGTGTTCTGCCGCTGCCCCGCGCGCAACGCGCGTTTCTCCCCCGGCGCGGCGCTCGAAGGCGAGGAAGTGCTGCTCGACGCCAACCTTGAAGCACGCAACCACGACTACTTCCGCGTCGGCGCGTGCGTGCACAGCCCCGACCACCGCCTCCTCGCCTACTGCATAGACGACAACGGCTCGGAGTTCTACACCTTATATATACGTGACCTTGCCGCCGGGCGACTGCTCGACGAACGCATCGAACGCGTCCAACCCGACGTCGTATGGAGCAACGACGGCCGCAGCCTCGTGTACGCCGTGCAAAACGACAACCACCGCCCGGAATACGTCGCGGTCCACCGCTTGGGAGAAGCGGTGGACGTCGACCGCGTCGTCTACCGCGAACCCGACCCGGGTTTCTTCGTCAAGCTCGGCAAGACCCGCCTCAGACGCTTCATCACCATAGACGCACACGACCACGTCACTTCGGAAGTGCACCTGCTCGACGCCGGCGACGGCACAGGCGAGACGCGACTGGTCGCCACACGCGAGACCGGCGTCGAATACACGGTCGAGGAACGCTCAAACGCCTTGATCATCATGACCAACGCCGACGGCGCCGAGGACTACAAACTGGTAACCGCGCCTCTCGCCTCGCCCGAACGCGCAAACTGGCGCGACTTGGTCGTGCCGAAAACGGGCGTTTTGCTCGAGGACTTCCTGGTCGCACGCGGGTTCCTGGTTCGCGCCGAACGCGAACAAGCCCTGCCGCGCCTGGTCGTCGCCGAACTCGACGAACGCAACCGGATAACCCGCGAGCACGCGATTGCACTGCAAGAGGAAGCCTACGAGCTCGACGTCGTGCACACCGCCGACGCCGAAAGCGACGAGCTGCGCTTCACCTATACCTCGATGACCACGCCGCCGCGCGTTTACGACTACGACGTGAACACGCGAGAACAGCGGCTAAGGAAACAAAAGCACGTCCCGGGACACGACCCGGACGACTTCGTCACCCGCCGCCTTCACGCGCCCGCGCCCGACGGGGAGACCGTCCCGCTGAGCCTGACCTACGCGAGAAGCACGCCGCTCGACGGCACCGCGCCCCTGCTGCTGTACGGCTACGGCGCCTACGGACACTCGATCCCGGCAGCCTTCTCGGCCAACCGCGCGTCGCTGCTCGAACGCGGCTTCATCTACGCGGTCGCGCACGTGCGAGGCGGCATGGAAAAAGGTTACGCCTGGTACCGCAACGGCAGGCTCGGGCACAAGACCAACACGTTCTCGGACTTCATCGCGGCAGCCGAGCACCTGATCCGGAAAGGCTTCACCGCCGCCGGCAACATCGCCGTCCACGGCGGCTCGGCCGGCGGCATGCTGATCGGCGCGGTGCTGAACCAACGCCCTGACTTGTTCCGCGCCGCGGTTGCCGACGTGCCGTTCGTCGACGTGCTGAACACGATGTGCGACGCCGACCTGCCGCTGACGCCGCCCGAATGGCCCGAATGGGGCAACCCGATCGAAGACGAAGCGGCGTACCGCACGATTGCGGCATATTCCCCTTACGACAACGTCAAGGCGCAGGCTTACCCGCACGTCCTGGTCACCGCCGGCGTCAGCGACCCGCGCGTGACCTACTGGGAACCGGCGAAATGGGTTGCGAAGCTGCGCGAGATGAAGACCGACGACAACCGCCTGCTGCTGAAGACCAACCTGACCGCGGGACACGGCGGCGCGTCGGGACGGCTCGACTATCTGAAAGAGGTCGCGCTGATGTACGCGTTTGTTTTAGGGAGTTTTGGCGATGAAGGAAGCGGCACGTCTCAAATCCACCGTGAATTGGAGTAATCATTAACTATGAGACCGGATCAAGATAAAGACAAAGTGCCCATCTGGTTTTCCTTGCTCCAGCATAGCCAATCCGGCCAAGCCGCCTGAATCAGCCCTGCTTAAACTCCGTCGCCTGTCGTCGGAAGCCGGGCAATATGCACCCGCGCCTCACCTTTGCTCGACGCCCGACGCGCGTCCGTGTAGCACCCGCCTCAAAGCACCTCGTCCAGAAACTCGGCAAATCGTTTCCACGACTTGCGGTCGGCGTCTTCCCTGTATTTCTCCGTGCCGAACACCGTGAACGCATGAGGCGCGCCGCCGTAGGAGATCATTTCGTTGGGCACACCCGCTTTTTCCAGCGCGTCGCCAAGCGCGGCGAACTCCGCCATGCTGATAATCTTGTCGGCGGTGCCGTGCAGGATCAGCAGTTTGCCTTTGACGTCGTTGTAATCCTGTCCTTCGGGTGTCGCAAGGCCGCCGTGAAAGGTGACGAAGCCTTTCAGCGGTGCCCCCATTCTGGCGAGTTCGAGCACCGCGGTGCCACCGAAGCAGTAGCCCGCCGCGACGGCGTTGCGAACGTCGGCACCTTCGGCTTTCGCGGCGTCCAACGCACCGGTAAGCAAGCGGCGCATCTTTTGCCGGTCGGCGTAGAGTTCGCCGGTGTGCTGGCGCTTGTCCTCCAACTTGACCGGCCTGACGCCCGCGCCGAACAGGTCGGCGGCAAAGACCGCGTAGCCCATCTCGGCGAGCATGTCGGCGCGGCGCACTTCGTAGTCGGTCAGCCCGTCCCAGTCGTGAACCAGCAGCACCAGCGGTGCGCCGGGCGAGGAAGCGACGAAGTAACCCTGATAGCGTTGCCCGTCGATTGCGTAAGAGACGTCTTCACCCTTGCCCGCCGCCGCGGCGGACGGAACGGCCAGAGCGAGACATATAATCAAGGCACGTCGCATGACTTCAAGTATAACGCGCCCGCGCGGATTTCAATCTCCCGCTTGGCCCGCTTGGAACCTGACGCCGGTGCCGCCGAGGCCGCAATAGCCGCCGGGGTTTTTCGCCAGGTATTGCTGGTGGTAGTCCTCGGCGTAGTGGAACTCGGGCGCCGCGACAATCTCGGTGGTAATCGCGCCGAAACCGGCGCGGGTCAACGCGGCCTGATACGCGTCGCGTGAAGCGAGGGCCTGCGCGGCCTGCTCGCCGCCGCAGGTGAAGATGACCGAACGATATTGGGTGCCGACGTCGTTGCCTTGACGCATGCCCTGGGTCGGGTCGTGCGACTGCCAGAAGATCTCAAGCAGGCGTCGGTAGGTGAGCGCGTCGGGGCAGAACACGACGCGTACGACTTCGGCGTGGCCGCTGCCCCCGGTGCAGACTTCACGGTAAGTCGGGTTCGCCGTGCGCCCGCCGGCATAACCGACCATCGTCGAATACACGCCGTCGAGCGTCCAGAACCGGCGTTCGGCGCCCCAGAAACATCCCATGCCGAACAGCGCCTGCGCCGAGGCGTCGGGAAACGGCGGGTGCAGGGGAGCGTCGAGTACGAAGTGACGCGACGGCGAGGCGTCGTTGTCTGAACGCGGCGATGCGGCGGGTTCGAAAAGCGTCATAACATTTGTCTCATAATCGGATAACATAGCAGCTTCGGACAAGAATTTTAACGCTGCGCCGGGACGACGCGCCTGCAAGACGTCCGCGCCGATCCCGACACAAACCCGACACAACGGATTCGCCGCAAGCTAAACCACAACACGAGGAAACACAATGCAACTCATCGTCTCGATCGCTTCATTGATATTGTTCGGCACCGCCGGCGCCAGCCTCGCCTACACGATGGACGCACCGACGCAAGCAGGCCTCGCGTCGGGGCTGGCACTCGGCTTGATACCGTTGCTGATGAGGCTGTCGCCGAACAAGTCGGCGGCGTTCACCGCGACGGAACGGCTGAATCTGGTGCTGCTGACCATCATCAGCGTGGTGGTGGCGTACCGCATCCTGTTTCCGCTGCTCAACGCCCAGCCGGTCGGCATCCGGCAGAACCTGCCGTTGCTCCTGTCGTCGGTGGCTTTGTACGTGTACTACCTGTTGCTGAGCCGTGCGACGGCGTCGGCACGCAACCCGACCTTGATGAACAAGCTGGTTCTGCTGTTCTCCGGCCCGCCGATGGTGCTGTCGTTCGTGATGTCGGTGACGATTTCGACCTACCTGCTGCTGGCGTTGCACTACCTGCGCCTGAACTATCCGGGGTGGGAATTCTACGCCGACAAGTTCCTCGACCGCGGCATCATCCCGCCGATTACGGTGTTTCTGTTCTTCTGGGGGCTTCTGATGTTCATCAACAAGTTCTGGATCCTGCGGCGCGAACGGCGCTTCTTGAATTCGGAGCACGGCAACACCCGTTCGGTGCTGATGCAGACTTACTACCAGAACCTCAAGGAGCAAGGCGTGACGTCGCCGCGGAACTACCTCGACTTGGTGTGGAAGAAGTCGGCGGAGTTCTACGTGCTGCCGCGTTACATCAATTGGGCGATTCCGATTCTCGGCTTCATCGGCACGGTACTCGGCATCTCCCTCGCCGCCGAAGGCATCCAGCGCATCATCGGCAAGCATCAAGGGTTGACGCAGTTGTCGAGCGATCTCGGCCAGGCGATTACGCCGCTCGGCATCGCGTTCGACACGACCCTGATCGCGTTGTCGCTGAGCGTCACGCTGACCCTGGTGCAGACGGTGCTGCAACGCTGGGAAGACAACCTGCTGATTGACTACGAAAACCGGATCCGAAAGATACCGCTCAGCAGCTTATGATCAGAACCAACAACTCGCTGCGCGACCAGGAAAAGAACAACGCGCCCATGGTCGAGATATTCGGCGGGGTGTTCGCGCTGCTGATGGTGTTGTTCCTGCTGTTCAACCTGTTCTCCCAGGCGGCCTTGGTGGAGCGTCTCGAAACCTCGTCCGAGGAAGGACTGCACCGGGTCGGCTGGGGCGCGCACGGCTCAGGCTACGTCGTCATCACGTTCCCCGACGAATTGCGCATCATAGAGACCGGTGAAACCGTGGAAAAAGGCAAGATTTGCAGGTCCGACAGCGCGTTCGTGAGCTACGCGCGCAAGATTTACAACTCCAAGAAGCAACAGCTGATCTTCACCTTGCTCGAAGGCAGCGTCGCGACGATGGCGGAGGCGCGCAACTGCATGCTCAGGATCATGCCGAACAAGCTGCTCAACATCGGCTGGATCATGGCCAACGAGGAATTCCTGAAGTCGGTGTCGCTCAACGATATCCCCGCCTACATAGACAAGGTCATCAAATGAGCGATCCCGTCAAACACCGGCTGTTTCCCGGCTTCGCCGGCGTCGCGCTCGCCGACATCCTCGCGAACGGCGTCGCGATCATCATCCTGATGATCGTGATTACGATGATGATCAAGCACCAGCAGGAGGAAAAGCGCCTCGAACAGGTCGAGGACGTGACGGTGCTGCTGAGCCGAGACCTCGCAACCTCGGCGGTGATGAACGCGTTGCCGACCAGCCCGCCTGCCCGGCTGCACGACTACGAAACCTCGCCGTTGGATCGCAACCCGACGCATGCCCTGATGCCGATCATGGAGTTGCACACGAACTACGTGCGCAACTACTACACCGGCGAGAGATTCACGCGCGACGAACTGCTGCTGCAAAACAACGCGTTCGATCGCTACGTCAAGAGCCTCACTCCGTTGCAACTGGTCTACATGCGCGTCGACATCTACAGCATCCGACTGTTCTACATCTTCATGTCGATACTGAAGGATCACAACACCCGCCCGGGGCACTGGCACTTCATCGGTTACCCCGAGGGCGGCGGGCCCGGTGAAGACGGCGGGTCCGGCGAAAGCATCATCGCCGGCAAAGGGGAAGACGACGGCGAAGAAGAAACCGAGCCGGAGCGGCGTCCCGGCGAAGGCACGGACGTGGGCGAGAACCTCGACGGCAAGCTCGGAGGTGCAGAAACGCGCGGCGGCGTGCCGCAGGAGACCTCGTTCGACGCAAACCCCGGCGGCGTCGAGAACTATCCCTACGACGATCTCGCTTTTCGCAACGACGGCGCCACGGGCGGGCAACAAGCCCCGGAAGACCTGCCGGGCGAGGTCAACGAACCTCGAAACGAACGCGAACGAACCAGCAACGAGTTCTTCAACACCCTGGCGGAGATGATGATGCAAGGGCTTTCGGGCGAAAGCCAAGGTCCGCAGACGCGCCTCAGCCGGTTCCGCTCGGCGCGCGCCGGCGACGGGGCCTCGGATGAAGATGAAGAAGGCATGCCCGGGGAAGGTGAGCCGTTTTCCGGACAAGCCGCGGACTTGCGCGAACTGCTGCCGGCGTTGTTCGAGTTCATGCGTCAGATTCAGGCCGAGGCCGACGCGGGCGGCGCGACCCGCCTCGCCGAGTACAACTTCAGGCGCGACGTCCTGCCGTTGATGGGCAAGCCGTCGGCTCTCGGCGCAAAGCACGGCCCGTTGTTCGAGCGGCTCAGCCAAGCGATCAGCAACGTGCCGCAAGACACCGAAGGCTTGCTCGAGGTGTCGCAGAAAACCGACGCGCGGCTGCGGTCGAACGCGCTGGAAATCGAGACGAACCGGCGCTTGCACGAGGCGGCGCTGACCGGCAACGCGATGCAGGAGCGTCGCGACGACCTGCCCGGCGAGCTGCGCCCGACGCTGCATTTCGGCCTGTATCCGGCGATTTACCAGGGGTTGCGCGCGCCGCTGAAGAAAGACGCGCTGGTGCTGATGCCGCCGGAACAGACCGCACCGAGCGAGTTCCGCTGGCGCGTCGTGACGACGGTCAACCCCGCCGCCGACGATTTCATGACCGCGTTCGTCTATGCGGCGCTTGACGACAGAGGGCGGCTGTTGCTCGCTTCCGAGGAGAACGCCCTGAATCTCGCCGATTTCCGCGTCGAAACCAACTACCCGACCCTGCCGTTTCGCAACGAACAGTGGCTGCTGCTGATTTACGGCGTTCCAGCCCTGTTGCTTGCACTCGGTGCCCTGCGCCGCGCCAAAAAAGCGGCATGACCGCGATACCGCCTCAAGACGCCCCTCGGACGCAACGGGGCACGCGCAGGGCTTGGTCGCTTGCGCTGACGGCGGTGCTTTCCCTGTTCTTCACCGCGGTTGTCGCGGCAACGGCGTTCAGCCTGCGCACCGTGTTCTACGACTTCGACGTGCGCGAAATCGTCATCCGCGACCGCAGCAAGCCCCAGACGCAGGGCGACCGGTTCGATCAAGCCTTGCTCGGCAAGATCAACGCGTTCAGCTACGTCAAATCCTTCGACCACGTGTTCGAAACCGGAGCGGTGAAAACCACGATCAGACCGCTGCGGATGGACCGCTGCGAAGTGCGCCAAGGCGACTTCTACAAGTTCGCGCAATGGCGCAGAAAGCACAAGGGCAAGCGAATCGCCGCACCGTCCCAACCTCGCGATTGGAACTACCGCAGCAACAACATGCAGCACGCGATCAGCGGACGTCTGAAAGCGCCGGCGAACGGGGTCACCTACTACGACGCTTACGCCTATTGCAAAGCCGCGGGCGGGCGTCTGCCTTTCGGCGACGAATGGGTCGCCGCCGCCACCGGGCAGAGCGGACGTCTTTACCCGTGGGGTGACGAATTCAACGAGTTCGACTGGCCTTATCTCGACCCGCTGCTCAACGCCGCGCAGCAATGCGGCTTGCACAAGGAGAGCAGTACCCCCGAAGGCCTGCACAACATGGGCGGCGTCACGTCGGAGTGGACCCAAAACCGAAACAACCCTATCAGACCGACGATTCACGGTGGCAACGCTTACAACCAACCGCGCCAAATCTACAGCCTCAACGTGCTCTATCGTTACGCACCGCCGGAATACCGTTCGCCGTACGTCGGCTTCCGCTGCGTCTACGAAGACCGACCGAAGCAAGCCAAAAAAGCGCAGGCGCAACGCAACAAAGGTGCCAAAAAGAAGCCGAAGCGACGCAACAAAGGCGCCAAAAAAAGGCCGAAGCAGCGAAAGACACCGTGGAAAACCAAGGTTGACGCGGTCGTGCTCGCTCCCGGCGACTACGAGACGGGCGTGCCCCGCGACGCCAGACTGCCGTCGCTGCTGGTCAACTTGTCACGCGACAAGATTCACCTGCTCGAGCAACTGTTCCGAAACGACGCCGAGCAAGGCGATCGCAAGCTGTTCTTCATGAGGCATGAAGTAACGCGCGAGCAGTACGCGAGCTTCCTGAACGACCCCCTGGTCAAGCTCGGCTTGTACGCCGACGAGAACGAGCCGAAAGACCACGACTACCGCCCCGCGGACTGGGGTGAACAGATGCGCCGTCCCGAACTGCCGGCGGTCAACCTGGACTGGTGGAGCGCGCACGCGTTCGCCGCGTGGGCCGGCGGGCGCCTGCCGACCAGCGACGAGTGGATTGCGGCGGCCTCGGCGCAAGGACGCAACGTCTATCCCTGGGGAAACCGCTTCGTCGCCGGCAACGCAATCGGCGGCGAACTGAGACTGACCTCGGCGCAGCTTGCGGGCTCCGGGGCGGGCGACGTCACCGCCGACGACGTCCTCGACATGGGCGGCAACGTGTCGGAATGGACCCAGAGTACGAGCGTCGCCGACGGCGGTTACATCATCGTCGTCAAAGGCGGCAACTACTTGCTGCCCGGCGAGGAAACCGCCCGCATGGACTTCAGGAACGCCGTGCCGCCCAACCACGCGTCGCCGGCCATCGGCCTGCGCGTGGTGTTCGACCACAGACTCACGGCCTGGCGCCTGCCGTGGCCCGACGCCGAAAAAGACCCGCGGGAAAACTGAAAAAGCCCGCTCTTACCGGTTCTTAAGTGTGCCCGTGTCGAACGTAACGGGCACCCTTCCCTGCCTGCTGTGTTCAGTGTATCGCCTCGGTTACCACCCAAAGCACGATTGACGTGCCTCCCGCATAGACACGAACTTGCGAACGCACAAACCCAACGTCCACCGTCGAAAACTTACGCCCGCCGATAGAGAAACAAACGCTGCCAACCAAAGCGTGCATTTGTGCGTAGTCCCGTTTGGAAGCCGCACTCACGAGCTCGTCCAATGCGTCTTTAGTCAAGCAGCCGATGTGGTCGGGTCTGATCGTGCCCTGTAGCGTAACCGCCTGCGGCGCAGCAACACAAAGTAACAGAACGACCAATACGAGCAATGGTCTTTTCATTTTCCTTTCGGCATACATTATTACCTCCTCTACCTTTCTCAAATTGCACGGCGAGCCACAAAGCGAGTTTTCATGCAGCCGCTACTCAGCGGCGCTGCGCCGTCCCCCGGCCTCAAGCTTCGAACTGCGCCAGATAGGTGAGCTATATTACATCCTCAATCCTTCTGAAATTGCACGGCACACCGTAAAGCGAGTTTTCATGCAGCCAGTGCTCAACAGCGCTGCACCGTCCCCCGCCCTCAGGCTTCAAACTGCGCCAGATAGGTGAGCCATCTGTCGGCGGCGGCACGGGTCGCTTCAAAGTCCAGACACCGTTCAAACTCACGCTTGGCTTCGGCGTACTGCTCCAGATGCGCGTGGGCAACGCCTTTCATCAACCGCGCCCGGGCTTCTTTCTCCTCTTCGCCGTCCGCGTGAAACAAGCCGACCGCTTTCTCCAGCGGCGCCAGCGCGCGGGCGTATTCACGGGCGGCGCTCCAGGCGCCGGCCAACAGGCGGTAGCGCGCCGCATCGAAGTCGCCCGAGGACTTCAACGCGCGTTCCAGAAGCTCCCCGGCTTTGTACGGCAGCCGCCGGTGCAGATACAGGCTCGCCAAGCGGTCGACGTCGGCGGCGCTCGTCAGCACGCCTTGCAGATAACCGAGCTCGGCCACCGCCAGCGCCCGGTCGCTACGCTCGAGCTCGGCATAGACCCCGGAGAGTTGCCGCCAATGGCGTGCGGTGCGGGGATGGTTCTCGACCAGCAGCTCAAACAGCTCGGCGGCGCGCGGATAACGCTTCAACGACAGGTTGAGCCCCGCGACAAACTCGTATTGGCGCTCGGCGGGCGCTTCGGTCTGAGCCAAGCCTCGTTCGCCCCACTCGAGTGCCTCGGGCAGACGCTCAAGGGCGGCGTAAGCCGAGGCGAGCATAAAACAAGCGTCGGCCGAAGGCCGTTCAACCCCACGCATCCAAGCTTCGAGCAGCACCAGCGCTTCGTTGTAGCGTCCTTCGTGCAGATACAGCTGCGCCAGTCCGTAACGCAGCTGGTCGCGCACCGCGTCGGGCAACGTCGCGCTCGCCAGCGCTTCCTCGAAACGCGCCGCCGCCGCCGCGTGGTCGCCGGCGCCGATCAAAGCGTTGCCCGCGAGGCGCTGGAACAAGGCGCGTTCATACTCGTTCAATCCGCGCCTGCCGAGCGCACGGTCAACCGTCTCGACCGCACGCGCGTACTCCTGCTGCTGCAATTGTTCCTCGGCTTCGGACAACAAGCGGTAAGCGCTTTCCGAAACCAAGAAGTTGTCGGCGCTTGCCTCGACGCAGAACAACAGGCACACAAGGGAAAAGACTCGGCGCACGACCCCTACTCCAGCCTAAACTCGACGGTGACCTCGACGCCGGTGCGCCGAATCGCCTGTCCTTCGATCAGCTGCGGCTGATAACGCCACTTGGAGATGGCGCGCAAAGCGGCGCGGTCGAACACCCCGCGAGGGTCGGCTCCGACGACGCGCGGGTCAACGACGGTGCCGTCCTCGGCGATCGTGAACGCGACCTTGACCCAGCCTTCGATGCCGCGACGCTCGGCGCTCGGCGGATAGACCGGGCTGACCCTTGCCAGCGGCGCAATCTCGCGCGTGCGCGAGAACCCGACGGCGTCGAGCATGCCCGCGATCGCCGGGACATAAGACGGCGCCTGAAGACGCGGCGCCGGCAAGCGCGGTAACGGATCGGACGGCGCCGGCGCCGGCGGGCGGCTCTGCGGCTTCTCGATGCGCGGCTTCGGCGGGATAAAGCGCTCTTTCTCGACCGGCGCCGACTCGCGTTCGACCCGGACGAAGTCAAGCGACAAAGGTTGCTGCGAGCGGTCGTAGGCAAAGCCGTTGTCCGCAACGGTCAGGTAATACATCAGCCAAAACAAGGCGCAGGTGACCGCGGCGGCAAGCACCGCGGCACCCGGCCAACGCCGAAGCTGGGCGAAGGCGGCTTGCGCGGCGGGCGACGTCATTGCTCGGGGTCGGCGGCGATCGCGATTTTCTCGACCCCCGCAAGGCGCACTTGGTCGAGCACCTTGACGAAGACCCCGTTGTTTGAACGCTTGTCAGCCTGTATCACCACCGCGCCCTGGGGATTTTCCAGGTGCAGACGTTCGACGTTGGCACGTACCGCGCGGATGTCAACGCGGCGACGATCTATCCAAACCTCGCCGGCGGCGTTGATTGCAACGATGACGGCGGCGTGTTCCTGCACCGCCGCGGTCGTCGCCGACGGGCGTTCGACCGAGATCCCGGATTCCTTGATGAAAGACGCGGTCACGATGAAAAAGATCAGCATGATGAACACGACGTCGATCATCGGCGTCAAGTTGATTCCGGCGTCGTCCTCGACCGGCGCGTTGTCACGACGTCTTCTCATCACCCGGTTCCTCAGCCCACCGTCAGGCGGTCGTGCAATTTTCGCACTTCGCGGGCGGCGCGTTTTTGCAACTGCGCCGAGAAATAAAGCCCCGACAACGCGGCGACCATGCCGGCCATCGCGGGGATGGTCGCGACGGTGACGCCGTCTGCGACCGCGCGGATTCCGCCCGGCCCGCCGGCACCGAACACCGACATCCCCTCGAACACGCCGATCATGCCGGTAACAGTGCCGAGCAGCCCCAGCAGCAAACTGACGCTGACCAGCACCTTGACCAAGCTGATGCGCCGTTCGAGACGGCGGCGATACTGCGACAACCAGCAGGCTCGAATCATCCTCGAAGCACGCGAGTGCTTGTCGGCGCGGGCACGCCAGCGCGCGGCGACGTCGGATACGAAAGCCCGCTGTTGAGCGAAGTACCAGTAGCGCTCGATTATCAGCAGCCAGATAACGAAAGTCACGACCAAGATGACCACGAGCACCGGCCCGCCGCTTTCGAGCAACGCGCCGATTGGCTGATAGAGGTCGGGAATCATCGCGTTGCGGGAGCCGGCGCACCCGGGACCGGGCTGTTCGCGGTTTGGCTTTCGGCGTACTCGGCGAGCAGGCCTGCGCTTTGCGCCTCAAGGACTTCCCTGATCGCGCGGCTGCGAGCGCTCGCAAGCGTGTGCAGCAACAGAATCGGCACCGCGACGATCAAACCCAAGGCGGTCGTCACCAGGGCCTGGCTGATGCCGCCCGCCATCAGTTTGGGGTCGCCGGTGCCGAACAGGGTGATCGCCTGAAAGGTCTCGATCATGCCGGTAACGGTGCCGAGCAGGCCGAGCAACGGCGCGATTGCGGCGAACACCTTCATCGCACCGAGTCCGCGCTCCAGCGACGGCGCTTCTTTCATCACCGCGTCGTCGAGTTTCAGCTCCAACACTTCGTAGTCCACGGTGGCGACGCGCTCGGCACCCGCGACCGCCAGCACCCGCCCGAGCGGATTGTTGCCCGGACGGCCGACGTCGCGGCTTTGGCGCTCCACGGCACGGCGCAGGAAAGTCAGGACCAACAGCCTTTCAACGCCGAGCAGCAGGCCGACGAGGCCGATCAGCAAGATGAAATAACCGACGATACCGCCTTGTTCGACGCGTTCGGCGAGCGTCGGCGCACGCACCAGCAGGGACAACACCGCACCGCGCGAGGGATCTATCGGTGCCGCGGCGAACCCTTGTTCGGCGAGGGCGTAAGACCGGGCGGCCTCGACGTAGCGTTGCGCCGGGCGGCGCGCCAGCTGAAACAACCGCCCCGCCTGCCCGTTCTCCCCGGGCAGATAGGAAAGAAAGTCGCCGCCCGCGGTCATCGTGAACGCCCCGGTGCGCACCACGCGGAGACGTTCGGCGTCGCCGTCCGGCGAGACCACGTCGCTCTCGAAGCGCACGTTGACTCCCTGCATCGTCATCAGTTCGAGAAACAGCAGCAGCAAGCCGTCGAATTCCTCGGACGTCGGCAGGCTTTTCCCCTCGCGCATCCCGGCGAGCAAGCTCAGCCGGTCTTGCATCCCCAACGCGGCGAGCGAGTGCATGAACTGAGTTTCGAGATCGGCGGCGGCGCGACGGAAAACGCCGGACAATTCGTCGAAGTTCCCGGCGCGCTGGCGGTAAAGCGTCTCCAACTCCGTCAGCCTGAGCTCGTTCGCGTTGAATCTCCGTTCGAGACTTTCGCTTTCGGCGCTGAGCTGCTCGAGACGACGGTTGGCTTCGTCGAGCAGACGACGGCGTTCGTCGCGGTGTTCGATAAACCGCTCCTCACGTTCACGGTTGGCTATGCTGCCGGCCTTGCGCGCCGAACGCACTTCTTCGAGCAGACGCCCCAGCGACGACCCGGCCTCATCCGAGAAAGCCGGGGGGCACGTGACCGCCGCCAAGCAAACGACAAGCAAAAGCCGCTTCACTGCAAGGTTTCCAAGTCAACCGGCGCGGTGAACGGCAAGATCAGCAGGTCGGGTGCCGCCTGCTTGCGCGCGATGCGCAGACCACGGCGCACGTCGGCGTGGTAAGCCGCGTCGAGGGGCAGCCAAACGGCGGCGGCGGGGTCCCATACCGCCGATTCGACGCCGTCGAGCGTCTGGTACGCCAACAGGCTGCGTCCGACGCGCAGGAAATCCACGACCCGTTCCCGCTCGGCCTCGCCGACCGTTCCCCGGTACGCTTCAATCGTGCGACCGTAGTCGCTTTCGATCTGGTACGCCTCCATCAACTGCCGGAACTTCTCAGACGCGGTGACGTCGGAACGCGACATCAATCGATCGAGCCGTGCGACGCGCTGGTCACGCTCGTCGCGCAAAAAAGGCAAATCGGCGCGAATGAACCTTTTCAGCGCGTCCATCATGCGCTCCATCGCGGGAAACAATTCGCGCTCGAAGGTTTCGACGTTGTCTATGTCGGCTTGCCGGCGGCGAACGTCTTCCTCTTGATCGGCAACCAGCTCGCGCAGGCGCTTGACGTAGGTCTCGAGGGTCTCGACGTTGCGGATGACCGCGCGGTACTCGACGAACAAGGCGCGCGCCTCGTCGTCAAGTTCGTTCACGAGACGTTGCGAAGCCGCCCCCGCACGCGCGCCGCGTACCGACTCCTCGACGGCCTGGTCAAGCGTTTCCTCGGATAGGGCGACGCCGGAGGACGCCCCGAGCGACGTGATGAGAAATATAGCGAGACGAAACGGCATATCAAAGGCGATGGCGCGCCCGGAAGGATTCGAACCTCCGACCACCTGGTTCGTAGCCAGGTACTCTATCCGGACTGAGCTACGGGCGCACGCGTCACACCGAAACGACCACTATGCCAAAACTCCCAGCTGATGTGAACTCACGCCGCGGCGTAAACCCGCCATCGCAACCCCCGCGGGCGTCGCCACGGCGTCGGTCTCAACCGTGCAGATTGCGCAGGGTCTGGGGAGTCTTGCTGAAGTTGGGGTCGATCGCGCCCGCGGGACAAACGTCTACGCAAGCGTAGCAACGGATACATTCGTCGTCGTCTATGTACAAGGTATTGTAATAAAGCCCCGAAGTGTCGGCCGGTTGCAACCGTTCGTAACCGTCGCCGTCTTTCTTCAGCTGCACGATCTCGTTGATGCAGTGCTCGGCGGGACGCACCATCAGGCATTCGTCGCACAGCACGCACTTGGTGTTGTCTATCACCGGTGCCGGCGAACGCGCGTCCTCGAACTTGTCGTAGCGGACGTCGGCGGGATTCATGCCCGCGTCGGTCAGCGTCTTTATCCCCAGATCGATCATCGGCGGCGGGCCGCAGAAATAGGCGGTGCAGTTCGACACGTCCACGCGCCCGCTGTCGAGGTATTCGGACTTCATGTAATCGGTGACAAATCCCCTGCCGCCTTGCCAATCGCTGTCTTGCGGCTCTTCGGACAGCACCGGAACAAACTCAAACTTGAAGTCGGGATGCCAGCGTTCGACGAACTCGTTGATCTGGTCGATCATGTACAGGTCTTTCTGCGTGCGCGCACCGTACAGGAACACCGCGTCGCGTTTGACCCGGCGCAACGCGGCGTCCTCGAGTATCGAGAAGATCGCGCTCATGCCGCTGCCGCCGGCGACACACAGCATCGGGCGGCCCGAGTCGTCTATGACGAACTTTCCGAGCGGGCCGCTGATCGTCAAAGGCTCGCCGACCCTCTCCTTCTCGAACAGCCAGCTCGAAAACAGACCCCCCTCCATCAAGCGAACGAAGAAAGTGTGCTCACCCGGCTTCTCGACTTGCGGCGCACGCGCAAACGAATAAGCGCGCGGCTTGACCAGATGGTCGGGCTTGAGCGTTGCGTACTGCCCGGCCTTCGGCTTGATTGCCTCGCTGTCGCCGTCGCGCTTCACCGTCAACGCGTAAGTGTCGTGGGTGAGCTCTTGGATCTTGGAGATGACGCCTTTGCTGATGGTTACGTGCCGCCCGTGCAGGGTGCCGTCGGGCTTGGAAACGACGCGCCCGAGATAGCTATCGAGCGGGTCGTTGAATCGAGCGAAATTTTCCATGACTGAATTGCTAAGCCTCCGGATGAAGTTACGCCCGTTGCTCGAAAGCGCCGGGATATTTGCTCTTGGCGAACTGCAGGATCTCCTCGTCGGTGGCTTCGACACCCGCGTTGCGCGGGTCGGCCCGCCACTGCTGGATGTAACCCGCGTCGCCGCCGATCTGAATCCACTTCTGCGGCGTCATCTGGGTGTGGTCGTCCACCTTCTCGGCTTCGACCAGCACCGAGTAGAAAGTCGGGCTCATGCCGAAGTCGGTCAGCATCTCGGTGTTCAGCGCGTTGGCGTTGACGCCGCCCGGGGTCCTGCTGCCCTTGAACTGCTTCTGGGTCGAGCACACGCCCGACAGCAGCCCCTCGATGATGACCGCGTAGCAATAGGTCTCGCCACGGTCGTTGTACAGCCGCACGAGGTCGCCTTCCTCGATACCGCGCGCCTCGGCGTCCTCGACGCCCAACTCGACCGTCGGCCGCGACATCATCGCCTGAAGGCGCGGCACCGACTGGAACGAGTCGCCGATGAAATAATGCGTGGCGCTGCTCAGCACTTGCAGCGGATACTTCTTGCGCCGCTCGTGGTCTTCCTGCCCCTCGATTTCGGGGTTGTGCGTCGGCAACGGGTCTTGTCCCAGCTCTTTCAAGGCCTCGCAGTAGATATCGATCTTGCCGCTCGGGGTCGGCCAGCCGTTCTTCAGGTAGTTGCGCCTCTCGGCTTCGACGTGCCCGCGCGCCCAACCGTTTTCCTCGAGCTGCTCGTAGGTGATGCCTTCCATCAGCGGGTTTTCCTCGCTGTCTATGATTTCCCGAACCATCTCCTCGTCGGTTTGGGTGAACGCGTTGTCGTCGGGCTTGACGTACCCCATCTTCGCCGCGAGTTTCCTGAACAGCTCGGTGTTGCGCACGCTTTCGCCGAGCGGCTCTATCACCGGCTTGTTCATGTTGAAGTAGTAATGGCCGTACGCCGCGTGCAGGTCCATCCGCTCCAGCTGGGTGTCCGCCGGCAGCACGACGTCGGCGTAATTGCAAGTATCGGTCCAGAAGGTTTCGTGAACCGCGACGAACAAGTCGTCTCGCATCAGCCCCTTGCGCACGTTGTTGGTGTTGGGCGCGCAGTTGGCGGGATCCGAGTTGTACACGAACAAGCTCTTGATCGGCGGGTCGAGTTTCACGCCGTCCGCGCCGACGTCGTCGGCCAAAGCGCGGCCGATCTGCACCATATTGACGACGCGCGACTCGCTGCGGTTGCCGAGGTCGGGACGTTGCAGCTTGGCGAGCGGAAACTTGAGCCACATTTCCTCGAGCGTGCCGAAAGCAGCGCCGCCGCACTTCTCGCGCCACGCGCCGGTGATGCACGGCAGCACCAGGATACTGCGGCACATCTGCCCCGCGTTCTGGTGACGGTTGAGGCCGTAGTTGGCACGGATGTAGGACTTCTTGGTCGCGGCGTAATCCAGCGCCAAACGGGTGATCTCATCGGGCGAAAGGCCGGTGATCTCGGCGACTTTCTCGACCGGGTAATCGGGCAATTTCTTCTCGAGGAACTGCTCCCAGCCGTTGGTCTGCTCCTTCAGGAACTCCAGGTCGTGCAGACCCTTGTCAACGATGATCTTCATCATGCCGAGCGCCAGCGCGCCGTCGGTGCCGGGGCGCGGCTGAATGTGCCAGTCGGCCATCATCGTGGTGCGCGTGATTCGCGGATCGATAACGATGAGTTTCGCGCCGCGTGCGCGCGCTTTCTGCACAAACGGAATCGAGTGTACGCCGGTGCTGACGAAGTTCGTCCCCCACAGGATGATGATCTCAGCCTCGTCACAAGCCTCGTTGAGCGCGGGGCCGTTGGCGACGCCGTAGGTGTAGATGCCGGCCCACATCGCGGCGTAAATGCAGATAGACTGCTCGAGACGCGCCGCGTTCATCCTGTTCCAGAAACGCTGGTCCATGCCCCAGTAGCCGAGCATCCCCAACGTGCCCGAGTAGGAGTAGGGTTGGACCGCCTCGGGTCCGTACGTCTCGATAGTCTTCTTGAAGTTGTCGGTGACGGCGTCGAGCGCCTCGTCCCAACTGATGCGTTCAAATTTCGCGCCGGGGCCTTTCGGGCCGACCCGCCGGTGCGGATAAAGCACGCGGTTGTCGTTGTAGACCAGTTCCAGGTAATGATTGACCTTGTTGCACAGGTACCCCCTTGTAACAGGATGGGACGGGTCCCCTTGAATGCGAACCGCCTTGCCCGTCTTGTCGTCGCGCGTCACCAACGTCGAGCAGGTGTCCGGGCAGTCGTGCGGGCAAGGCACGTGGTGGACTGAATACCCCTCTGCGACTTCGATTTTCGTGCTGAGTGTCATGGTTTTCCTCCTCCGAGTGGAAGCCTCGTCGTTGTCTTAACAAAGTATTGTATCCCCCCCGGGAGAATTGGCAAACCTGCCCAAACCCGCCCGAGACCCCCATAATGGGGACGTCCGGTTTCGCGCAAAGGGCGTTGCCCCGCGGGCGGTACGGGGCTTTTCACCCGGCGATCCCGCGTGGTAGGGTCTGCCCCCGTCATGTGGTACGCGTTCATCTGCAAAGACCTGCCCGGCAGCCTCGAAAAACGCAAGCAGACGCGGGAGGCGCACCTCGCCCGCCTGCGGGCGTTGCAGCAAAGCGGGCGGCTGCTGGTCGCGGGGCCTTTCCCGGCGGCCGACTGTCTCGACCCCGGGGACGCCGGTTTCACCGGCAGCCTGATCATCGCCGAATTCGACTCCCTGGACGACGCACAAAGCTGGGCCGACGACGAGCCTTACTTGGCGGCGGGCGTGTACGCCGAGGTGCAAGTCAAGCCGTTCAATCCGCTGTTGCGCTGAAACGGGCTGTTGCGCTGAAACGGAAAGACCGCCGCGGAAGAACCATCAGGCGTACGAGCCTTTGACCAACTCCATGAACTCGGCGCGGGTGCGGTTGTCCTCGCGGAAGGCGCCGAGCATGGCACTGGTCACCGTCTTGCTGTTTTGCTTTTGCACTCCGCGCATCACCATGCAGTAATGCACCGCCTCGACCACGACGCCGACGCCGAGCGCACCGAGCGTTTCCATCAGGCCTTCGGCTATCTGGCTGGTCATCCTCTCCTGCACCTGCAGGCGGCGGGCGAAAATATCCACGACCCGGGCGATCTTGCTGAGACCGATGACCTTGCCGCACGGCAGATAGCCGACGTGCACCTTGCCGGTGATCGGGAGAATGTGATGCTCGCACAACGAGTAAAACTCGATGTCCTTGACGATCACCATCTCCTCGCAGTCCACTTCAAACAGCGCGTCGCTGACCGCGTCCTTAACGTCTATGCCGTAGCCGCTGGTGAGGTAGCGAATCGCGCCGGCGAACCGCGCGGGAGTTTTCGCCAGTCCCTCGCGCCGGGGATCTTCCCCGATTTCATCGATGATCAACCGCAGCGCGTCGGCGATCTTTTCATCGTCCGGTGAAACCTTCTCGGTGTCTTCCAAGAATTTGACCTTGCCGCCGCTCATGGTGATTTCCTCACTTGCCGAAAAACCGGATCGCCGACTCGACCGCTACTGGTACAGGCTGTCGTCTATCTCGACCGCGCCGTCCGTGATCGAGTGTTGGCGACGGTTCAGATAAAAGCTCTTGAGCTGCTGGTAGTAATCCGGGGACAGATTCCTCAGGATTGCCTCCTGATCGAGAAAACCCTCGCGGGTGCTGACCAACCTCACCCCTTGCAGGACGTTCCTGGTGCCGCTGTCGTCAACCCAGTTGAACGGATAAATCAGAAAGTCCACTATCCGGCCCGGAAAATCGCGCAAGGTGCTCGGCCCAAGCAACGGCAAGACAAAGTAAGGCCCCGGTCCGACGCCCCAGACGCCGAGCGTCTGCCCGAAGTCCTCGTCCTGCTTGGTCAAACCCATCGGAGTCGCGGGGTCGAACAAGCCCAGGACGCCGAGCGTCGAATTGATCAAAAATCTCAGGACGTCATTGCCGGCGCCGGCGAAGTCGGCCTGCAGAAAATTGTTCAGCGCGCTCGGCAAATCCTCGACATTGGAAAAGAAATTGGAGACGCCGCGCCTGGCGAATTCGGGCAGCAGGGTTCGGTAGCCTTTCGCCGCCGGCGTCAGCACCACCACGTCCACGGACTCGTTGAAAGCGAACACGTGGCGATTGTAACCCTCCCACGGGTCGCGCGGGTCGTCGTTCAGCGCCTGTTTGACCGCGCAACCGCTTCCCGCCAGCAACACGACGCCGAGCAACAGCGCGCGGGGAAAAAGTCGGGAAAGCCGCCGGGCTTCTATCTTCCAAAGTCTCATCGGCGTCATTCTACTTTAGGGCCGCGCCTCGCGGCAAGTTTGAGGCGCAAGGCGTTCAGGTTGATGAATCCCGTTGCGTCGGACTGGTCGTACGCGCCGTCGTCGGCCTCGAAAGTCGCAACTTTCTCGTCGAACAGCGAGTTCGGCGAGCGCCGTCCGACAATCGAGACTCCTCCTTTGTACAGCTTGAGCCGCACCGTGCCGGCAACGGCTTTCTGGCTTTCGTCGATCAATTTCTGCAACATCCTGCGTTCGTCGCTCCACCAGTAGCCATTGTAGACGAGCGTTGCGTAGCGCGGCATCAGCTCGTCCTTGAGATGTTGCGCCTCGCGGTCGAGTGTCACGGACTCGATCGCCCGGTGCGCTTTCGCGAGCACCGTCCCGCCCGGCGTTTCATAACAGCCTCTCGATTTGATGCCGACGTAACGATTCTCGACGACGTCGGCGCGTCCGACGCCGTGGCGCCCGGCCAGTTCGTTCAAGGCGGCGAGCAAGGCCGCCGGCGACAGCGTTTCACCGTCGAGCGCGACCGCGTCGCCGTGTTCGAAGTCCACCTCGACGTAAGCCGCTTCGTCGGGCGCACGCTCGGGTGAAACCGTACGCAACCAGACGGACTCGTCGGCGGGCGTCCACGGGTCTTCGAGTGCGCCACCCTCGTACGAGACGTGCAGCAGATTGGCGTCCATCGAATAAGGCGAAGCGCCGTCGTCGCCTTTCTCGACCTCGATGCCGTGCCTTTCGGCGTACGCCATCAACGCCGAGCGTGAATTCAAATCCCACTCGCGCCACGGCGAAATAATCTTGACGTCGGGTTTCAGCGCGTACGCGCCGAGCTCAAACCGAACCTGGTCGTTGCCCTTGCCGGTCGCACCGTGAGCGATCGCGCCGGCGCCGACCCGGGCGGCGATCTCGACCAGGCGCTTCGCGATCAACGGGCGAGCGATTGCGGTACCGAGCAGATACTCGCCTTCGTACACGGCGTTTGCGCGAAACATCGGAAACACGAAGTCGCGGACGAACTCCTCGCGCAAATCTTCGATGAACACTTCGCTTGCGCCGAGCGCGAGGGCTTTCGCCCGCACCGGCGCATGGTCTTCCCCCTGCCCGATATCGGCGGTGAAAGTGCACACCTCGCAACCGTAAGCGGTCTGCAACCACTTGAGAATAATCGAAGTGTCCAGCCCGCCGGAGTAGGCGAGCACTACTTTGTGTACTTTGCTCATGATGAAAGCGGGTGCCGTTGCTGTGCTATCATGGCAGAAAACCGCTTCAAATAAAACATTAAAGGCATTGAGCGACGAGCCAAACAGCCTGAACATCATCCGCCCCGACGATTGGCACGCGCATTTCAGAGAAGGCGAGATGATGCGCCTTGCCCTGCCTCACACCACGCGCGTTTTTGCGCGCGCAATCGCGATGCCCAACCTCGCCGTGCCGCTGACCGACGCGACGTCGTGCTCACGCTACCGCAAAGCGCTCGTCGACGAAGCGAGCGGCGGGTTCGAGCCGCTGGTAACCCTGTATCTGAACGACGCGACCACGCCGCAGACCATCGCCGCCGCCAAACCCGACGCCGGTGCCTACGACGAGGTCTTTGGCGCGAAACTGTACCCGAAAGGCGCGACCACCGGCGCCGACCACGGAGTCTCGGACGTCGTCGGTCTCTATCCGGCGTTCGAAGAAATGCAGAAACGGCGGCTGCCGCTGCTGCTGCACGGTGAAAGCGTCGAAGCGGACGTCGATTTCTACGACCGGGAAAAAGTCTTCATCGAAACCACGCTCTCGCCGATGCGCAAGCGTTTCCCGGAACTCAAGATCGTTCTCGAACACGTTACAACGCGCGAAGCCGTGGACTTCGTACGCAGCGAAAACAACACGGGTGCAACCATCACCCCGCACCATCTGCTGTACACCCGCAACGCACTGTTCGACGGCGGCCTGCGCCCGCACCGCCACTGTCTGCCGCCAGCGCAACGCGAACGCGACCGTGCCGCGCTGATCGAGGCGGCGACGGGCGGCGAGCCTTGCTTTTTCGCCGGCACCGACTCGGCGCCGCACCGCCTTGAGGACAAGTGCCGGGACCACGGTTGCGCGGGCGTGTTCAACGCCCCGGCGGCAATCGAAACCTACGCCGAGATCTTCGAGCTCGCAGGTGCGCTGAACAAGCTCGAAGCGTTCACCGGGGTCAACGGCGCGGCGTTCTATGGCCTGGCGCAAAACACGCAGCGCCTGCGGCTGGTCAAACAGCCGTGGCGCGTGCCCGAAGCGCTTGAAGCGGGCGACTTGCGCGTCGTTCCGTTTCGCGCCGGAGAAACCGTTGCCTGGCGGGCGTCGGTGCAAGACGCCGCGGCGCCGCAATGAACGACGGGGACGCCGTATCCACGAGCCCGCGGCTCGTAATCACACCATGGTCAATACACGCGTAACTCCCAAGAACGGCTTCCGCGGATTCCTGCCGGTGGTGGTCGACGTCGAAACCGGCGGCTTCAACGAAGCGACCGACGCCCTGCTCGAAATCGCGGCGGTGTTCATCGGCGTCGACAAGCAACGCCTGCTCTACCCCAAAAGCAACGTGTGCTTCGCGGTCAAGCCTTTCTCCGGCTCGAACATGGAGGAATCCGCGCTCAGGGTCAACTGCATAGACCCGTTCGACCGCACCCGCAACGCAAAACCCGAAGAGGAAGTGCTGAACTCGCTGTTCTCGAAAGTGCGCGGCGAACTTGAGGAGAACGGATGCACCCGGGCGATTCTCGTCGGCCACAACGCCTCGTTCGACTTGAAGTTCCTCAACGCCGCGGTCAACCGCACCGGCGTCAAGGACAACCCGTTCCACGCTTTCAGCAACATAGACACCGTGACCCTCGGCGCTTTGGCGTACGGGCAGACGGTGCTGCCGAAAATCGCCGAAACCATCGGCATCGAATGGGACAGCGACAAAGCGCATTCGGCCGATTACGACGCCGACGTCACCGCGCGGATCCTGTGCAACGTGTTCAACCGCTGGCGACGGTTCGAACGCGGCGGCCCGTGAAAACGCTTTCGGCGAGGTGCCTGCTCGCCGCGGCACTTACCACGGCCGCCTCGGGCGCGACGGCGAGACAGTGTCCGCTGCACGACGACCCCGAAACCAGCGCAATCAAGGCGTCGGCGCAACGCTTCTCGGCGCGCGCGGGCACCGGCGGACGCCTGTCGGGCGAAGTGCAGATCGAACAACGCGGCAACCGCATCCGCGCGGAGCGCATCGACTACGATTCGAAGAGCGGGCGCTTTCAGGCGCGAGGCAACGTGCGCTACACCAATTGCGAAACCGAGAATCCCCTCTGGTTCCTTTCCGCCGACCGTTTCACCATGGATCATGAACGCGGCGTCGGCACCGCAAGAGACGCGTGGCTCGTGGTCGCCAACACCCCGCTGCTGTACCTGCCGAGATACCGCGTGGCGCTTGAAGGCAAACGCAAGTCGGGATTTCTTTCGCCCGACGTCGGCGACAACAGCGAAACCGGCGCCACCCTGACTTTCCCCTTCTACTTCAACCTCGCCCCGAACCACGACGCCGTCCTTGAGCCCCGCCTCCTTTCAAGGCGCGGGTTGCAGTTCGCAAGCAACTACCGCTACCTCTACCGTTTCCACGAAGGCCTCGTGGAGGGCGACTGGCTCGACGACGACGAGTACGAGGACGACAACCGTTACTCGTACACGCTGAATCATCAGACCAAAGCCGGCGAGAAGCTGCGGGTGAAAGCAAAGCTGCAAAGGGTGTCGGACGAAGACTATATCGAAGACTTGAGCGGCTCCTTCGACTTGATCGGGGAAAACTACCTGAACAGCGCAATCCTCGCCGACTACGTGTGGCGCGGGTGGCACTTGAATCTCACCGCCGAGAATTTCCAACGCTCCGACAAAGACGCCAGGACCGAAGACAACAACTTATTCGAAAGGCAACCGAGCGTGTCGCTGACGAAAAACCTGTATTCACGGAAGCATAAGCTCGACCTGCTGTTGCACGGCGAATGGGCGAACTTCAATCGGAAACGCCCGAGCCAAAGCGGCGCCGCCGAGACTTTCGCCGAAGCCGAAGGCAAACGCTTCGACAGCGAAATCATCATGCGCCAGCGGTACCGCCGTCCGGGCTTTCACTTCACCCCAAGCGCCGGATTGCACCACACCGATTACGACTTGGACGACCGCGCGGACGAAAGCCGCACCCTGCCGTGGTTCAGCCTGCGCACCGGATTGGTCTTCGAGAAAGAGGTTCACCGCAAGCGCTACCGCCACACGTTCGAACCGGAGCTGTTCTACCTCAACGTGCCGCGAAGAAACCAGGACGACTTGCCGGTGTTCGACACGGGCAGGTCCGAGTTCCGTTTCTCGCAACTGTTCGAGGAGAATCGCTACAACGGCCCGGACCGCGTCGGCGACGCCGACCAGCTGACCCTGGCGCTCAGCAGCCGCCTGATTCACTCGCGCAGCGGGAAGGAAGCCTTGCGCTTGAGCGTCGGACACACCAGCTACTTCCGCAACCGCCGAGTCCGCCTCCCCGGCGAAGACGAAGACGCCGACGTCGACCGCTACGATTATTCCGACCTCGCCGCGGAGTTTGCATTGAACCTCAACGAGAAAATAAAGTTCATCTCGTCGTTGGTCTGGGACACGGAAAACGAACGGCCGGCGCGCCACGCCACCCGTCTCAAGCTCGACGCAGGCGGCAACAAGATCGTCAGCCTGTCGCACCATTACCTGCGCGGCGATCAAGGATTCAGCCAGAGCGAACTCGGATTTCACCTGCCGCTCGGCGCGCGCTGGAACTGGTTCGGAGGCTGGTGGTACGACCTGCGCGCCGGCGAAGACGTCGGGGTGATGGCGGGGTTGCGTTACGACGCGTGCTGCTGGAGCCTGCGCCTGGCGGGGCAACGCCTGTTGCAGGACGTCGACGGCGGCGCCTCCATCGCCACGGGTTCGTTGGACTACAATACGATGATTGGAATAGAGTTCAGTCTGCACGGCTTGACCAAATTGGGAACCAACACCGACAGCCGCTTGCTTGAGAAGTGGATACCGGGTTATCTGGAATGACGTCGCACGCGAACCGGCCTCACCGCGAAACAACCGACCCCGCCGGGCGGAGCGCCGCCGCCCGCGCCGCGCGACGGTTTCTCCCCGTCGCCCCCATCGCCTTATGCTGCGTCTTCGCCGCTTCGGCGCCGGCGCAACAGCCGCTCGACCGCATCGTCGCAATCGTCGAGAACGAGGCCATCACCGAGCGCCAGCTCGTAACCAACGTCGAACGCGCGCACGCGGTGCTGGCGCGGCAAAACCGCGGGAAACCCGACGAACGCGCGCTCGCCGGACAGGTTTTGCAGCAGATGATCGTCGAGCAGCTGCAACTGCAGGAAGCGAAAAGAATCGGCATCAATATAGACGACATCACGCTCGACCGGGCTGTCACCGACACCGCGGAACGCAACGGTCTGACCCTTGCGGAATTCAAGCAAAAAGTCGAGAGCAGCGGCGAAAACTTTCAGGCGCTGCGCGAACGGATGCGCAAGGACTTGATTACGCGGCGGCTGGTGCAACGGGAAGTCATAGACCAGATCAAGGTCAGCGAACAGGAAATAGAGAACGCGCTGGCAAGCAACGCGGACCGCGGTTTCACGACCGAGTACCATTTCGCGCAGATTCGCGTGCCGCCGCAAGCGGACCCCGAAGCGCTCGCCGCGGCGAAACAACGCCTCATCCGGATCCGGCGGCAGCTGCGCGGCGACTCGTTCTCCTCGCTCGCCGGACTGCGCCGGCGCGTGGCGCGACTTTGGAAAGCCGCCGCGGACGAACAAAAGGCGCCTTCGGCGCAACTGCGCTACCGGATCAAGGACCTCGGCTGGCGCGACGCCGAGGCGCTGCCCTCCCCCGTGCGCCGACGTCTCGACACGCTGCGCGACGCCGGCGTGCCAGTGATCTCGAACCGAGACGGCGTCCACGTCTTCCAACTGCTCGCCAGCCGAAACGACGGCCCCGAGATGATGCAGCTGCAGTACCGGGTCCGCCACGTCCTGATGCAAACCAACCCGATAGACGACGACGAAAAAGTCAGGCGCACGCTGCTCGACGTCAAACGCCGTCTCAAGAACGGCGACGACTTCGGAGCACTCGCGTGCGAGTACTCCCAGGACCCGCTGAGCGCCATGCAGGGCGGCAAGCTGGGTTGGTCGAACTTGGATAACTACGTGCCCGAATTCGCCGAAGCGGTCAGGCGCGCGCGCGGCGAAGGCGACGTCGTCGGCCCGTTCAAAACCGCTTTCGGCTGGCACCTCCTCGAAGTCATCGGCACGCGCGAACAAGACGTCGGCGACGACGTGATGCGCCGGGAGGCGATTGCGCAAATCAAACGGAGCAAGTCGGAAGAGGAGACCAGACTGTGGTTGCTGAGGCTGCGGGAAAACCGCCGCATCGAGATACGCATCTGAACAAGCCCCCCAGCCGATGAAGATTGCGGTCACAACCGGCGACCCCGCCGGCGTCGGCCCCGACGTCGCGGCGATGCTCGCTTGCGCGCGCGCCGAACGCCCCTGCACCGATCCCTGCACTGATCAAGTAGTCATCGTCGGCGACCCTACGGTCATCGGAGAACGCGCCGAAGCCCTGGGAATCGCCGACGAGCTTGAGGACTCGCTGGCGCCGCAGACGCACACGACGTTGCTCGAGATCGCGGCGGACGCTCCCGTGACCGCCGGTGTCGCCGACCCGCGCAACGCCGGCTACGTGCTCGCGCAAATCGACGCCGGCGTCGCGGGTTGCCGCAACCGTAGTTTCGACGCCCTGGTCACCAGCCCGGTCAACAAGGCCGCCGTCATCGAAGCCGGCAACGCGTTCTCCGGCCACACCGAATACCTCGCCGCCGCCTGCAACTGCGACACGGTGATGATGCTGGTGCACGGACGGCTGCGGGTGGCGCTTGCGACCACGCACTTGCCGCTCGCCGCGGTGCCGCGGGCGCTGACCCGCGAACGCCTGAAACGAACGCTGTGCATCGTCGACGCCGACTTGCGCAGACTGTTCGGCGTCGCCGACCCACGAATCGCGGTCTGCGGACTCAACCCGCACGCCGGCGAAAGCGGCCACCTCGGAGAGGAAGAACGACAAGTCATCCGCCCCGTCGTCTCAGAGCTGTCGGCGACGATGCAGGTAACGGGGCCGTTGCCCGCCGACACCGCGTTCATCCCCCGCAGACTGAGCCGGTGCGACGCGGTCGTCGCGATGTATCACGACCAGGGGTTGCCGGTCGTCAAGCACGCCGGTTTCGACGACGCGGTCAACGTCACCCTCGGCCTGCCTTTCGTACGGACTTCGGTGGACCACGGCACCGCGTTGGAGCTCGCCGCCACCGGAGAGGCGTCGCCGGCAAACCTCGCCGCCGCGGTCGCCTGCGCCGGCACGCTGGCCGAAAACGCGGCGCGGTGGAAAAAGGCGCCTTGACGGGCGGCGAAAGCGGAATGAAGCCGGTGCAAGCCAAGAAGCACCTCGGTCAGCACTTTCTCGACGACGAACACGTCGTCCGACGCGTCGTCGAAGCGATCTCGCCGCGCCCGGAAGACGTCATCGTCGAAATCGGTCCCGGTCTCGGCGCGTTGACGGCACCGGTGCTGGAACGCGGCGCGCGTCTCGACGCCGTCGAGATAGACCCTGCGCTCGCCGAACGCCTGAGACAACGTTTCGCCGGTTGCGACAAGTTCACGCTGCATTGCCGGGACGCGCTCGACTTCGACTTCGCGGGCGCGGGCGGAAGCGAACGCCTCAGGGTTATCGGCAACCTGCCCTACAACGTCTCGACACCGTTGCTGATGCGTCTGTTCAACGCCTGTGAACGCATCCGCGACGCGCACCTGATGCTGCAAACCGAGGTCGCGGTGCGCCTCGCCGCCGCGCCCGGCACGCGCAATTACTCACGCCTCAGCGTCGCCGCCGCGTGCTTCACCGAGGTCCAGCACCTGTTCGACGTCGCGCCGAGCGCGTTCTCGCCGCCGCCGCAGGTGAGCTCGTCGCTGGTGCGGTTGTCGCCGCGACCGTGCCCGCTCGACGCCCGGCGGCGCCGGGCGTTTTTCGGGCTGGTCAAGCAAGCCTTCTCCCAGCGGCGCAAAACCATCGGCCGGATTTTCTCCGGCGTCCTGGACGCCGCCGACTTTGCGCGCCTCGGACTGAACGCCGCCGCCCGACCCGAGACCCTCGGCTTAAAGGATTTCCTCGCCGTGCTAAACTTGCTTGAGAGCAAGCGCACCGCCACCATGGAGGACAAACGGCCATGATCAAAAACCGCTACGAAATGGATATCAACGTGCAAACCCACTACCTGGAAGATCAATCCGACGAAGAGAACGAGCGCTACGCATTCGCCTATACGATTACGATCACCAACTGCGGCTCGGTTGCCGCGCAACTGCTGTCCCGCCACTGGGTCATCACCGACTCCAACCAGAAAATCCAAGAAGTGCGCGGCGAAGGCGTGGTCGGCGAACAGCCGTTCCTGCGCCCCGGCGAGGCGTTCCGCTACACCAGCGGCGCACTGATAGACACGCCGATCGGCACCATGCGCGGCAGCTACCAGATGCTCGCCGAAGACGGCAAGGAATTCGACGCCGAAGTGAAGGAATTCATGCTCGCCGCGCCCCGCGTGCTGCACTGACCGATGTCGCTGTACGCAGTCGGTGATCTTCAAGGCTGCCTCGACCCGCTGAAAAAACTGCTCGACGAGATCGGGTTCGACCCGCAACGCGACGAGCTGTGGTTGACCGGCGACCTCGTCAACCGCGGCAGCGATTCGCTCGAAAGCCTGCACTTCTTGAAACGGCTCGGCGCGTGCGTGCGATGCGTGCTCGGCAACCACGACTTCCACCTGCTGCGGGCCGACGCCGGTCTCGAACCGCCGCCCGCCGACGGCACGCTCGACGCCGTGCTGCAAAGCCCCGACCGCGACGAATTGATCGAATGGCTGAGGGCGCGGCCCATGCTGATCTTGGATCCCGCCCGCCGTTTGGCGATGGTCCACGCGGGGCTTGTGCCCGCGTGGGATTTCGAGACCGCGGCGGCGCTCGCCGGTGAGATCGAGGCGCGTTTGCGTGCAAGCGACTACCGGACGTTCCTTGAAGGCATCTACGGCGACGAACCCGCGCGCTGGAGCGACGAGTTGGACGGCGACGACCGTGCGCGCGTGATCATCAACGTGATGACGCGCATGCGCTTCTGCGACGCCGACGGCAACGTCGCACTGAAGTACAAACGTGCGCCCGGTACGCAACCGCCCGGTTTCGAACCGTGGTTTGAATGGCCGCACCGACGCGACCCCGGATACACGCTGATCTTCGGCCATTGGTCGGCGCTCGGCTTCACCCGCCGCAACGGCGTCCTGTGTCTCGACAGCGGTTGCGTGTGGGGCGGACGCCTCACCGCGTTTCGCCTCGACCCCGGAAACGAGGCACGCTTCAGCGTCGAGTGCTGAGCGTCCTCCCGAACCGCACGACCGTCAGCGCTTATACCCGTACAGCCAGCGCGAAGTCGAAGCGCCGACGTTGCGCACCGAATGGACCGCGCCCGCGGGTATCAGCAGCTCCTCCCCGGGACGGGGGCGGTGGATCTCGCCCGCGACCTCGAATTCGACCTCGCCCTCGACCACCATCACCAACTCGTCGCTCGCGTGGGTGAAGTCCTCCCAACGTCGCCCCGGCGGGTCCACCCACAGATCGCAACCGAAGCCGCGCTCGCGCCAGCGCGCGGCGACCGCGTCCCGGTCAGGCTTGGCGGTTGCGTCTTCCATCATTCAAGTCGCTTTCAAACCTCGGCCGCCCGTGCAAAGGTTGACCGCCCGATGCTACCGCGACGACCCGCGTCGCACCAACTCGACGAACACCACGTCGTAGTCGTTGCGCTCGTCGGCGGCGTGTTCACCGACTTCGGTGCGGCGCCACTCGGCTTCGTCGAGTCGCGGAAAGAACACGTCGCCTTCAGGCTCGGCCTGCACCAGCGTCAGGTGAATCCGCCGGCACAACGGCAGGCATTGACGGTACACCTCGCCACCGCCGATGACCATGCATTCCTCGGCGCCGACCAGCTGGTGCAACGCGTCGAGACCCGACGCGACCTCGCAACCGGGCGCGGTGAACGCGGGGTCGCGGCTCAATACGACGTTGCGGCGCTCGGGCAGGGGGCGCGCGAGGGTTTCAAAAGTCCGTCGTCCCATCACCACCGGCTTGCCGGTCGTAATCCGCCTGAAGCGCTTGAGGTCCGCCGACAGATGCCACGGCATCGCGCGGCCCTTGCCGATGACGCGGTTGCGCGCGTGGGCGGCGACCACGGTGAGGTTCAGCGGCGCGGGCACGCCGTTCACACCGCGACCGGCGCCGTAATCGGCGGATGCGGTTCGTAGTCGAGCAGGCGGACGTCGGCGTAGCGAAAATCGAACAAATCGCGCACTTCGGGGTTGAGCTCGACGCGCGGCGGCGGTTTCGGCTCGCGTTGCAGCTGCAGCTTCGCCTGCTCGACGTGGTTGTCGTAGAGATGCACGTCGCCGAAAGTATGCACGAATTCACCGGGCTCAAGGCCGCAAACCTGCGCGGTCATCAGCGTCAGCAGCGCGTATGACGCGACGTTGAACGGCACGCCGAGGAAGACGTCGGCGCTCCTTTGATACAGCTGGCACGACAGCCGCCCGCCGCTCGCGTAAAACTGAAACAATACGTGGCACGGCGGCAGGTGCATGAACTCGAGTTCGCCGACGTTCCACGCGCACACCAGCAGCCTGCGCGAGTCCGGATTGACGCGCAGCTCGTCCACCACCCGCCGCAGCTGATCGACGTGCTTCATGCCGGGCGCCGGCCACGAACGCCACTGGCGACCGTAAATCGGCCCGAGGTTGCCGTCTTCGTCGGCCCATTCGTCCCAAATCGTCACGCCGTGGCGGTTGAGATACGCGACGTTGGTGTCGCCGCGCAGGAACCACAGCAGCTCGTACACCACCGACTTGAAATGCACCTGCTTGGTCGTCATCAACGGAAACCCCCGGGTCAGGTCGTAGCGCGACTGCCAACCGAACAGCGAGCGCGTACCGGTGCCGGTACGGTCGCTTTTGGCGACACCGTGCTCGAGCACGTTCGACAGCAGTTCGAGGTACGGCTTCATCACGCTCCCCACCGGCGCCGCGAATTCAGCCAAAGCCACGCACCGACAAGCAACAAAGGCAGGCTCAGCAGCTGCCCCATCGTCACCCAGCCCCAAGCGACGAAACCGAGATGCGGGTCCGGCTCGCGCACAAACTCAACGCCGATGCGCCCGAGCGCGTAGAGCAGGGCGAACAGACCGGTGACGGCGCCGAGCGGGCGAGGCTTGGACGAGTAGACCCAGACGATGACGAACAGCAGAACACCTTCGAACAGCAGTTGATAGATCTGCGTCGGGTGGCGCGGCAACTGATCAACGTGCGGAAACACCATCGCCCACGGCAAATCACTCACCCGCCCCCACAACTCGCCGTTGATGAAATTGCCGAGCCGCCCGGCGCCGAGGCCGATTGCCGTCAACGGCGCGACGAAGTCGGTCATCTGCAGGAAAGGCAGACGCCGCTTGCGCGCAAACAGCCACAGCACGGTCAGCACGCCGAGCAAGCCGCCGTGAAAGCTCATGCCGCCTTTCCAGATCTCAAGAATCATCCACGGTTCGGAGACGAAGCTCCTGAAATCGTAAAACAGGAGGTAGCCAAGCCGGCCGCCGAGAATCACGCCGAGCACGCCGTAAAACAGCAGGTCGTCCACGTTGCGCGGGGTCAGACCGTAAGCCGCGGCGCGCACGCGACCGAGCACCATGAACACCGCAAAGCCGAGCAGGTACATCAGTCCGTACCAGTAGACCGACACGCCGGCGACGGAGAAGGCGACAGGGTCAATATCTGGGTAGTGCAACACCGGCGGAATCGGTTGTCGGTTGTTCGGCGCCGAAAAGCCCGATAAAAAAATCGCGGGAATTATAGCAAGCGCCCGTAAAATCCGGCCAAACGCGATAACATAAGCACCGAACAAATCAAGAACAGATGGATACACCCCCTCGCCACCCGTCCAATCGCCTCGCGCGGGAGACCAGCCCGTACCTGCTGCAACACGCAAACAACCCGGTGGACTGGTACCCGTGGGGCGACGTCGCGTTCACCAAAGCGCGCATGGAGGACAAACCGATTCTGCTGTCGGTCGGGTACTCGGCGTGCCACTGGTGCCACGTGATGGCGCACGAGTCTTTCGAAGACGAGGCCACCGCCGAATTGATGAACCGCTGGTTCGTCAACGTCAAGCTCGACCGCGAGGAACGCCCCGACGTTGACAAGATCTACCAAACCTCTCAGTCGCTGATTACCCAACGCACCGGAGGCTGGCCGCTGACCATGTTCCTCGACGCCGAAGACCTGTGCCCGTTCTTCGGCGGCACTTACTTCCCCAAAGAGCCACGCCACAACCTGCCGCCGTTCAAGGAAATCCTCAGGCGCGTGCACGACTACTACGTCGAGCACCGCGACGACGTCCGCCGTCAAAACAAAGCGTTGAAGAGCACCCTGCACAAGATCTACGCCGCCGCGGACGACGCGACCGCGCCCTCTCCGGTGCTGGTCGAGACCGCACGCAACGCACTGATAAAGCAGTTCGATCAGGTGCACGGCGGCTTCAGCGACGAGCCGAAATTCCCGCACGGCGAGCTGATGCAGTTCATGCTTCACCGCGGCGCACGTGCGGCACTCGACGGCGGAAGCGACCCTCAAGCCGAGTACGCCGCACTCTACACCTTGGGGAAGATGTGTCGCGGAGGCCTCTACGACCATCTCGGCGGCGGGTTTTACCGCTACTCGGTCGACGCCGCCTGGCAGATCCCGCATTTCGAGAAAATGCTCTACGACAACGGCCCGCTGCTCGGATTGCTCGCCGAAGCATCGCGCCTCAGCGACGACGAGCGCTTCGCCGACGCCACCCGCGAGACCGCCGCGTGGGTGCTGCGTGAAATGCAGTCGCCTGAGGGCGGCT
Source organism: uncultured Chromatiales bacterium (assembly GCA_964347615.1). Lineage (GTDB taxonomy): Bacteria > Pseudomonadota > Gammaproteobacteria > Poriferisulfidales > Oxydemutatoraceae > CAYFZO01. The sequence continues at coordinate 2,872 of CAYFZO010000019.1, read as the reverse complement.
ATTACGCAACGCTCGACGCCGATTCCGAAGGCGGCGAAGGCGCGTTCTACGCGTGGCGCGAAGGCGAGGTCGAGGCGTTGCTTGAGCCAAACGCCGCCGCGGTCGCGGTGCGCCACTTCGGTCTCGACAAGGTGCCGAACTTTGAAGGCAAGTGGCATCTGCACGTCGCGGTCGAATCCGACGAAATCGCCCGCGACGCCGGCAAGGACGTCGCCGCGGTGCGCACGAGCATCGAACGCGCCAAGCGAACGTTGTTCTCACACCGTGAAACCCGCCCCCGCCCTGGCCGCGACGACAAGATCCTCACCAGCTGGAACGCGCTGATGATCAAAGGCATGGCGCAGACGGCGCGGCTGCTCGGGGACGACCGCTGTTATCGGTCGGCGGCGCGCGCGCTCGACTTCGTCCGCACAACCCTGTGGCGGAACGGACGCCTGGCGGCGACTTACAAGGACGGACGGGCGCGTCTTGACGGGTATCTCGACGACCACGCGTTCCTGCTCGACGCGATCTTCGAGACCTTGCAGTACCGTTGGCGCGACGACGATCTTGCGTTTGCCCTCGACCTCGCCGACGCCGTGCTCGAACGCTTCGAGGACGCCGACAGCGGCGGTTACTACTTCACCGCGCACGACCACGAGCAACTGATCCAGCGTCCTCGCACGCTGTACGACGAAGCCACGCCGTCCGGCTACGGCGTGGCGACGCTCGCGCTCGCCAGATTCGGCTTGCTGTGCGGCAACGACGCCTACCTCAAGAGCGCCGACCGGGCGTTGGCGCAGGCCGCCTCGACGCTGCAAAGCGCCCCGGCGGGCTGCACCACCTTGCTGCGCGCGCTGGACGAGCAACGTGCACCGCCGGAGATCGTGATCCTCCGGGTGCCGGACAAAGCATCGGACGCGCTGCTCCGCTGGCAGTGCGCCGCCGCCGAACGTTACTCCCCGTTTCGTTTCTGTTTTTCGATCCCGCACGACGCGGCGGCGTTGCCGGGGACCCTGAACGACAAACGGATCCGCGCCGGCGTCACCGCTTACTTGTGCCGAGGCACCAGCTGCCTTCCGCCGATCGACGAGTTGGACGAGTTCACGCGGCGGCTTGAAGAGACCACGCCCGGACGCTGCGCCGGCGGCACGGCGTGAAACCCCTGCGCACCGCAATCAGGTTAGTGCTGTTCGGCGTTCACCTCGTCGTCGGCACCTTGCTGTGCGTGTTCGTCCTGCCGTCGGACTGGAACAGACCGGGACTCACCCGGCGCCACGGCGTCGTGCGCTGGTGGTTGAGCACGTGCACGCACCTCGCCGGCATCCGCGTCGAAATTCACGGCAAACCCGCCGAAGGCGCGTCGCTGGTGGTCGCAAACCACGTCTCGTGGATGGACGTCGTCATCATCGGCGGCCTGCAGCCGTTGAGCTTTCTGTCGAAATCCGAGATCTCCGGCTGGCCGATCGTCGGCTATCTCGCGCGCAAAGCCGGCACCTTGTTCATCAACCGCGGCGCCGGTGCCGAAGCCGCGACGCGGCTAATCGGAGAACGCTTGCGCGCCGGCGCCAGCGTGATGTTTTTTCCCGAAGGCACCACGTCGGACGGCGTCGAGATACGTCGCTTCCACCCGCGCTTGTTCACCGCCGCGATAGACGCCGGCGTGCCGGTGCAGCCGGTTTCGGTCAGCTACCCGTGCAAAAGTTCACGCAACGGCGTGAATCCGAAAGCACCCTACACCCGCGACGTCACGTTTTTCACCCACGCGCTCTCGGTCGTCGGCGAACCTTGCATCCGCGCGGTCGTACGCTACGCCCCCAGCCTGCCGAGCGACGGCGACCGCAGGCAGCTCGCCGAGAGATCCCGTGAACTGATGGTCGCTGAACATCGGAAGGAAGCTTAGATGAACCCGGAGCACGACGACTTCCCGCGCGACGATCCGCCACTCAGCCGCCGCTACGGCAAACGCATGATCACGGTCGGCTGGATTGCGGCGATGGCGCTGCTGTTCCTGTTCTTCGAGGATCACCTTGAGAAAATCTACAACCCGAACACCGCGCCGGTAACCGAAACACTTGAAGACGGCGGCGCACGGGTCGTGCTGATACGCAACCGCTACGGCCATTACGTCGCAAGCGGGCGCATCAACGGGCACCCGGTGGATTTTCTGGTGGACACCGGCGCAAGCGACGTGAACGTTCCGGCTTCGGTGGCGAAAAGACTCGCACTCACGCGCGGGGCGCCGTTTTACGCACGCACCGCCAACGGCACGATCACCGTCTATCGCACTCGTCTCGACAGCGTCCAACTCGGGGGGATCCGCCTGGAAGACCTCAACGGCAGCATCAACCCGAACATGGAAGGCGACAGCGTTTTGCTCGGCATGGAGTTCCTGAAGCGGCTCGACTTCAGCCAGTCGGGGCGGGAGTTGACCCTGACCCGCGTCAAGAAGTGAAAAACAACGGCTGCCCGCGCAGCGCCGACGGCAGCATCACCCCCATACACGGGGCAACGGCGTTCTGCCCGGCACGGCGGGCCTGAAGCGTCTCGACTTCAGCCGGTCGGGGCGGGAATTGACCCTGACCCGCGTCAAGAAGTGAAAAACAACGGCTGCCCGCGCAGCGCCGACGGCAGCATCACCCCCATACACGGGGCAACGGCGTTCTGCCCGGCACGGCGGGCCTGAAGCGACTCGACTTCAGCCGGGCGGGGCGGGAATTGACCCTGACCCGCGTCAAGAAGTGAAAAACAACGGCTGCCCGCGCAGCGCCGACGGCAGCATCACCCCCATACACAGGGCAACGGCGTTCTGCCCGGCACGGCGGGCCTGAAGCGACGCGACTTCAGCCGGTCGGGGCGGGAATTGACCCTGACCCGCGTCAAGAAGTGAAAA
>CAYFZO010000018.1:0-41947 GCA_964347615.1 uncultured Chromatiales bacterium | reverse complement strand
ACAATCACTTCCTCTCCTTTCGAGGGGAGAGACGCCTACGTGGGGGGCGACCCCGCCGAGGAAATCGTCGTCGAGCTTGAGTTCAGCGGGGAAGTCGAGGTCATCCGAGCGGAGGACGGAAGTTGGCCGACGCTGGCGTTGGCCGTGGGAAGCGAAACGCGGTTTGCGGTCTACGACGAGGCAGCGAGTTCCCCCGACAAGTTGGTGTTCCGTTACAAGCCTCAAAACGACGACAACGACGGCGACGGGATCAGCGTTCCTGAAGGGGCGTTGCGTCTCAACGGTGCACGCATCCTCGACGCCGACGTTCCCGTGTCTCTGGGCTTGGGCGTCCACGCGATCGAAAACGCGCCGGGTCATAAGGTTGCTGAGACGCCTCTTGTGACCCTCGGCTTCACCCCCGTCGGCGGTGAGGTCGGAGAGGCTTTGACGCTGAATCTTGGGGAGAGCAAGGCAGTGACGTTGAGCCTGACCGACTTTACTTTGTCGGGGAATCAGACGGCGTCGTTCGAGGTGTCGGTCGAGGGTGAGGGACTGAGCCTGCAAGGCGGTACGCCGAACCCGCAAGTTCTGGAAGTGAATTTGGACGCAGCCAACGTGACGGCGGGCGTGACGGTGTCGGCTTCGGACAGTGCGGTTTCCATCGGGGAGTTGCGGGTGAGGGCGTTGAGCGGGATCGAGTTGGCGGGTGGTATGGAGACGGCGTCGCTTCCGATCGAAGCGTTGCAAGAGGCGTCGTTGCGTTTCGATCCGGATTTGGTGGAGATTCAGCGGGGCCGCAGCGCGCAGTTCGAGGTGGCGATCAACCCGTCGCTGGTTGCGGATCGCAAGACGACGGTGACGTTGGCGATTTCAGACCAAGGTTTTGCTCAGGGGTTCGCTTTCGGCACCGGTCGTACGCAGCGTGAAATCATCACGTTCGACGCGGACAAGTCGCGCGAGACGGTAACGGTGGCGGCGACGGCGGAGATCAACTCGATGGTGGAGGTGAAGGTGGAGGTGACCGCGTCCTCGGGCGTTGCTTTGCCGCCGAGTTTGCCGCCGAGTTTAAATTTGCGAGCGACGGTGCCTCGTGCGGCCCTCGACCTCACCCCCGCCGGCGGTGCGCCCGGAGACGAATTGGTACTGAATACGGGCACGGACGAGGTGGTGACGTTGAGCCTGCCGGACTTGACGCTGTCGGGCGACCACGTGGTGGAGTTCGAGGTGTCGGTCTCCGGTGGCGGGTTGACTCTGCAAGGCGGTACGCCGAACCCGCAAGTTCTGGAAGTGAGTTTGGACGCAGTCAACGTGACGGCGGGAGTAACGGTGACGGCTTCGGATAGCGCGGTTTCTGCCGGAGAGTTGAGCGTGAGGGCGGTGAGCGGTGTCGAGTTGGCAGGTGGCGTGGAAACGACGTCGTTGCCGATTCGCGTGTTGCAATCGGTGTCGCTGGTTTTCGATCCGGACGTAGTGGAGATTCAGCGGGGTCGCAGCACGCAGTTCGAGGTGGCGATCACCCCGTCGTTGGTTGCGGATCGCAAGGCGACGGTGACGCTAACGCTTTCAGAGGAGGGCTTCGCTTTCGACGCCGGGCGCACGCAGCATGAAGTCACGTTCGACACGGGCAAGTCGCGCGAGACGGTGACGGTGACAGCGACGGCGGCACCCGGCCCGATGGTATCGGTGTCGGTGGACGTGACCGCGACCTCGGGCGTTGATTTGGTGCCGCCGCCGAGTTTGCCGCCGAGTTTAAGTTTGCAAGCGACGCTTCCGCTGGTGTCGGTGACGTTCTCTCCCGCCGGTGAATTGCGGTTGCCGTCGGGTGGTGAGGCGTCGGTGACGTTGAGTCTGGCGGATTATTCGCTGGCCGGAGATCAGGCGATAGTGCTCGGCGTTTCGGCGGATGACGGGGGGCTGGAAGTAGTCCCGCAGAGTGTGTCCTTGACCGCGGCGTCGCCGACGGCGACGGTGCAGGTGAGCGCGTCGCGTCGCGTGGAATCCGGGAACCTGGTGGTGTCGGCGGTTAGCGGCGCGGAGTTGGTCGGCAGGATGCAGTCGTTGCCGGTGGTGGTGTCGCCGCGTCAATTGGCGGTTTCGTTTGAGCCGAGCATGGTGAGGCTGGTTCGCGGCGGCGCGGCGGAGGAGATGGTCTCGACGGAAGTCTCGCTGAGCGTGGCGCCTGCGCTGGAAGGCGACGAGGAGTTGGTGCTGGAGTTGACCTCAGGCGTTGCCGGCAATCTTAGCGTGAGTCCCGATGAGGCGACGTTGAGTTCGGAAGTGAGGGCGGTGGATGTGACGGTGACCGCCTCCGCGGCGGGTTCGGGGGCAGTCGCGGCTGCTGAGGGGTCGGGCACGTCGATCGGGAACGCGGAGGTGTCGTTCATGCCTATGACGGTCGAGGTCGTGCGCGGCGTGGAGCTGTCGCTTTCCGAGGAGATGGTTACGATTACGGCGGGAGAGTCAACCGAAATCACGGTGGCGACGGAGCCGCCGCTTGAAGGGGAAGAACGGGTGACGGTGACGTTGAGCGTTGCCGAGGGCTTGTCTGTAGCTGGTTCGGAGTTGATCGGGGGGAACACGCTGGTTTTGACTTCGGCGGAGAACTCAAGCGCCCGGGTCAGCGTGCGCACGTCGACCCCGGACTTGGATTTGGCAATGGGGATATCCGCGTCGGGCGAGGGTGAAAACGTCGGCGTTGTCGGCGAGTCGCCGTCGCTTCGAGTTGTAACCGAAGTTTCGGGCGAAGTCGCGGTGGTGCTTTCTCCGCAGCCGGTCGAAGTTCAGCAGGGAAGCAGCGCGATACTCAGCGTGGCAACCTTTCCGCAATTGGCTGCGGGGCAGTCGGTGATGGTGCGTTTGGCGATAGCGCCGGCTGACGCAGGTTTGAGTTTTGCCGATGGCTCGTCGGTTACGGACGTGAGTCTGGGAGAAACCGAGCAAAGCGTTGACGTCGAGGTGGTCGCGTCGGTGGAAGCGGCAATCGGAAGCAGCGCCCGTGTCACCTCGATGACGGATGCCTCCGTGGGATTGGACGTGGTCCCCGACAATCGCTCCGAGGCGACGCTTGAGGTGACGATACCTCAGGTCACCCTCGGCTTCACGCCCGCCGACGTTTTGGAACTGAATCTGAGCGAAAGCAGGGCAGTGGAGTTGAGCCTGACCGGGTTCACGCTGTCGGGGAACCAAGTGGCGGAGTTCGAGGTGTCGGTCGAGGGCGAAGGGCTGACGCTGGAAGGCGGCGTGCAGATGATTCGGGTGTCTTTTGCCGCGGGCGAGAATACGAAGTCGATATCGGTCATGGCTTCGGCCGATGCGGCGTCGGTCGGGCGTCTGGTGGTCAGGCCGGTCGGCGGCGTCGAGTTGGCAGGCGACGTGGAAACGGCGTCGTTGCCGATCGGGGTGTTGCAATCGGTGGAGTTGGTTTTCGATCCGGCGGACGTTGAGATTCAGCGAGGTCGCAGCGCGCAGTTCGAGATGAGGACGAGCGAGCCTTTGGTTGCCGACCGAATGGTGACGGTGACGCTGGCGATTTCAGATCCGGGGTTCGCTTTCGACGCCGGGAGCACGCAGCGCGAAGTCGTGCTGGACGCGGGCAAGTCGCGCGAGACGGTGACGGTCGAAGCGACGGAGGCAATCACCGCGACGGCGACAGCGACGGTGTCGGTGGACGTGCGCACGACTTCGGGCGTTGATTTGGCGTCGCCGCTGCCGAGTCTGTCGCTGACGGTGACGGAGGAGGCGCGCGGCGTGATGTTGAGGATCCGGGTGTTCCTGGAAGGCGCGCTGGAGTAACCATCCTCGGCCTTGAAGCGCCTCTCGTATCCGGGAAACACGGGCTTGACGCCGGTTGCGCTTGACCGAACACCGACGAACGCGTCCGTTCTTTTTCGCCCGCGGCTTGCACCGACTTGCCCCGGTTTACACCGGCCTGCGCTGGCCTGCACCAGCCTGCACCGGCCCGTACTAGCTTGGGGGCGGCGCCGGACGCCCGCCCCAAGTGAAGCGAGATTTGTTGCCGAGACCCGCACGCTCGCTTGCGGGTTTATGTATATAATCTCCCGTTGCCTGCAATTCGGAGGAGAGAGTGTTCCATTCTAAGATCGCCGACGTAATGGGAATTGATGATCGTCACAAACGGCCCGCGTGGGGATTTTTCGCGTCGGTTGCGGTCGTTGCCTTTTTGATATTCACCGCGGATGAGGGGCGGGCTGACGGCTACGCCGAGGCGCGGAGCGCGATGCAGCAGGTCACCGACCGGCTGTTGGCGCGTTTGCACGCCGAAGAAGAAAAGTATCAGGGGGACGAGGCGCGTCTGTACAAGATGATCGAGGACGTCGTGTTGCCGGTGATTGACGTGCGCCTTTTCAGCCGTTACGCCCTGGGAGAGTACTGGAAGAGCGCCAGTGAGCCGCAAAAGCAGCGTTTCATCGGAGGCTTTCAGTCGATGTTGGTCAAAAGCTACGGCAAGCAGTTGCTTTTGTTGTCCGACATAGAAATAGAAGTCGTGCCGGATCCGTCTCTTTCCGCCGGGAAGAAATATCAGATAGTCCGCACCAAAGCGATGCTCAAGGGCAACAGCACGCCGTTGAGCGTTGATTATCTGATGATGGACCGCGGGGGATGGAAAGTGTTTGACATCATTATCGACGGTACCAGCATGATCAAGCAATTTCGCGGCAGCTTCGCCCAGGAGATAAAGGAGACCGGGTTTGAGGCTTTGCTTGCTCGTTTGGACGGATTCGACTCTTGATCGGTGCTTCTGATTAAGGTGTTTTACCGTCGGTGCGGGTTTGGTCTTGTCGCGCGCTTGCGCGCGGCCGTCTGATGGAAAGGTTGCACATCAAGGGAAAGCAGAGCCTCAACGGCGAAGTGTCCATTTCGGGCGCCAAGAACGCGGTGTTGCCGATTCTTGCCGCGACCCTGCTGACCGACCGAAAGGTCACCATCAACAACGTTCCTCATCTGCAGGACGTCACGACGACCATAGAACTCTTGAGACAGATGGGTGTTTCCGTCACTCTCAAGGAGAAGATGAGCATAGACGTCGAAGCGGGCAAGGTGGAGAATTTGTTCGCGCCGTACGAGGTGGTCAAGACCATGCGCGCTTCGGTCCTGGTTCTCGGGCCGATGCTTGCGCGACACGGTCGCGCCGAAGTGTCCTTGCCCGGCGGCTGCGCTATCGGGATGCGCCCGGTGAACATGCACCTCGACGGATTGCGTTCGATGGGAGCGAAAATAGAAATCACCGACGGCTACATCAAGGCACGGGTGGAGAAACGTTTCAAGGGCGCCGAGATCGTGTTCGACAACGTGACCGTCACCGGTACCGAGAACCTGCTGATGGCGGCGTCCTTGGCCGAAGGCACCACCGTCATAGAGAACGCGGCGCGCGAACCCGAGGTGGTGGACCTGGCCAACTGCCTGAATAAGATGGGAGCGAGAATCGAAGGGCAGGGCACTTCGGTAATCAAGGTTCACGGATGCTCCGAGCTCGGCGGATGCTCCTTTGACGTTTTGCCCGACCGAATCGAAACCGCGACGTTCTTGACCGCGGGCGCAATGACCGGCGGCAACGTGAAAGTCAAGAAAACCCGCGCCGACCTGATCGACGCGGTGTTGATCAAACTGGAAGAAAGCGGCGCACACATCAACGTCGCCGACGGCAGCATCGAATTGCGGATGGACGGGCGCAGGCCCAGGTGCACCGACGCCACGACCGCGCCGTACCCCGCTTTTCCGACCGACATGCAGGCGCAGTTCACGAGCTTGAACGCAATCGGAGAAGGCACGGGCGTTATCACCGAGACGATTTTCGAGAACCGTTTCATGCACGTTTTGGAAATGCAGCGCATGGGGGCCGACATCAGCGTGCACGGCAACTGCGTGGTCGTCAAGGGCAAGGAGCGTTTGAAAGGCGCTTCGGTCATGGCGACCGACTTGCGTGCTTCGGCTTCGCTGGTGCTGGCCGGACTGGTCGCCGAAGGTGAAACGGTGGTTGACCGGATCTATCATATAGACCGGGGGTACGAGTGCATCGAAGAGAAGCTTTGTCAGCTCGGTGCCGACATCCAGCGGGTGCCCGCCTGAATCGCGCCCGACCTAAGGCGCTGGCACCGCCGATTCGCTACAATCCGCGTTTCGAAGACGACTCAGTTTGATGGACAGACCGGTTAAAATCGCCCTCTCCAAGGGGCGCGTCATGGAACAGGCGCTGCCGTTGCTCAAGCGGGCGGGACTTGCGCCCGTCGAGCCGGTGCAAGGCAATCGCAAGTTGATACTCGACAGCGAATGCCCCGGCGTCAAGATCGTGATTATCCGAAACGCCGACGTGCCGACCTACGTCGAATACGGCGCCGCCGAGGTGGGCGTTGTCGGCAAGGACGTGCTGCTGGAGTACGACGGGGACGGCGTCTATGAATACCTGGACTTGGGCGTCTCCTGTTGCCGCTTGATGGTGGCGGGGCGCAAGGGCGCGGACCTGCCGGCGACGAGGCGACTCCGCGTTGCGACCAAGTACGTCAACACCGCCCGCAGGTACTTTGCGGCCAAGGGGCGTCAGGTCGAGGTGATCAAGCTGTACGGCTCGATGGAGCTTTCTCCGCTGACCGGCTTGTCGGACTTGATCGTTGACTTGGTGGACACCGGCGGGACGCTCAGGGCGAACGGTTTGGTGGAGCACGAGGAAATCGCGAAAGTCAGCTCGCGGCTGATCGTGAACAAGGCATCGATGAAAATGAAGAATCAAGTCCTGGCAAGGGTGCTGGAGTTGTTCGCCCGTTGCGTCGGCAAGGCCGACGCGGCGGCGTGACAAGGCGGTTCGGGGAGAGTTCGGCGTGAGATACCAGACCGACGACCTGAGAATCACCGAGACCCGCGAGGTGACGGAGCCGGCGACGCTGATTTCGGAGCTGCCGCCGAGCGAACGCGCCGCCGAGTGCGTGCACTTTGCGCGGGAAGCGACGCGCGACGTTCTCCACGGGCGCGACCCTCGACTGGTTGTGGTGGTCGGGCCGTGTTCGATCCACGACGTCGAAGCGGCGCTTGAGTACGGTGAGAAGCTGCGCGCTTGCGCCGATGAACTGAAGGACAATCTGCACGTCGTCATGCGCACTTACTTTGAAAAGCCCCGCACCACGGTCGGCTGGAAAGGATTGATCAACGACCCGAACCTCGACGACAGCTTCGAGATCGGCAAAGGATTGCACCTTGCGCGCGGGTTGCTGCTGCGTCTGAACGAAGCGGGCCTGCCGGCGGGCACCGAATACCTTGACCCGATCAGTCCGCAGTACGTCTCCGACCTGATCAGCTGGGGCGCCATCGGCGCACGCACCACCGAAAGCCAGGTTCACAGGGAACTCGCCTCGGGGCTGTCGAGCCCGGTCGGCTTCAAGAACGGCACCGACGGCAATCTGAAAATCGCGGTGGACGCAATCGGGTCGGCGTTGCGCCCGCACCACTTCCTGTCGGTGACCAAGACCGGGCACTCGGCGATTTTCTCGACCTCGGGCAACGAGGATTGCCACCTTATCCTGCGCGGCGGCAAGCAGCCCAACCACGACGCCGCCGGCGTCGAGGAAGCGTCGCGGATGCTCGAAGCGGCGGGGTGCAGGGCGTGCGTGATGATCGATTGCAGCCACGCCAACAGCCAGAAGCAACACCTGCGTCAACTCGAGGTCGCACGCTCGGTTGCCGACCAGGTCGGCGCCGGAGACGAACGCATCATCGGCGTGATGATCGAAAGCAACCTGGTTGCGGGCCGTCAGGATCTGGTCGCCGGCAAGGCACCGGTTCGCGGGCAGAGCATCACCGACGCGTGCATCTCGTGGGAGGACACCGTGCCCGTGCTCGAGCTGCTGGCCGCTGCCGTCGAACGACGCAGAAACGCGCGCGAAGGTAAACGGCGGGAAGCCGTTTGAGCATGATCCGAATCCGGCGGCTCGACACTTCGGCCTCTGATTTCGAGCCGCAATTCCAAGCGTTGATACGTTCGTCCGCGACGCCCGACGAAGCGGTCGCCGCGCACGTGCGTGAGATCATCGCCCGCGTCGGCGAGCAAGGCGATAAAGCGGTGCTCGCTTGCGCACGCGAGTTCGACGGTGTGCAAGTCGATTCGTTGGAGCAGCTGAGGGTTTCCGAAGATTGCCTCGGCGAAGCGTCGCGGGCGGCGCCCGCCGCCGCGTTCGACGCGTTGAAGCGGGCCGCCGAACGGATCCGTCGTTACGCCGAAAAGCAGAAACTGGAAGATTGGCGGATGCGTGAAGACAACGGCATCACGCTCGGGCAGCGCGTAACGCCGCTTGATTCGGCGGGTCTGTACGTGCCGGGAGGCAAAGCCTGCTATCCGTCTTCGCTGTTGATGGCCGCGATTCCCGCCGCGGTCGCGGGCGTGCCGCGCGTGGCGATGGCGACGCCGGCGCCCGGCGGCGAGGTCAACCCCCTGCTTGCCGCCGCCGCGGTGCTGTGCGGAGTGCGCGAGGTCTGGCTTATCGGCGGTGCCCACGCGGTTGCCGCGCTGGCGCTCGGCACCGAGACGATCGCCGCGGTCAGCAAGATCGTCGGGCCGGGCAACGCCTACGTTGCCGAAGCCAAGCGTCAGTTGAACGGGCTTGTCGGCGTTGACCTGCCGGCGGGACCGTCCGAGATACTGATTATCTGCGACGCCTCGACCGACCCCGAGTGGATTGCCGCTGATTTGTTTTCGCAAGCCGAACACGACGAGCAGGCGCGGGCGATGCTGTTGTGCCCCGACGCCGACTTCATCGCCGCCGTGTTGCAGGCGATGGAACGCTTGATCCGGGACGCGCCGCGCGCGGCAATCATCGAACGTGCGCTTGCGGCGAACGGCGCGTTGTTGCGGGTGCGCGATCTCGATGAAGCGGTCGCCGTCGCCAACCGCGTTGCGCCGGAGCACCTCGAGCTGTCGGTCGCCGACCCCGAAGCCTTGCTGCCGAAGGTCGCCAACGCCGGCGCGGTGTTCGTCGGCAAGTACTCGGCGGAAGTTGTCGGCGATTACTGCGCGGGCCCCAACCACGTCCTGCCGACCGGCGGCGCCGCGCGGTTTGCTTCGCCGCTCGGCGTGTACGACTTCCAGAAACGCAGCAGCCTGATTCATTGTTCCGCCGAGGGCGCGGCGGAACTCGCCGGCGTCGCGTCGTGTCTCGCCGAAGCCGAAGGCCTCTACGCCCACGCCGAGGCGGCGCGGCTGCGTGCCGTCGCCGAAGGTTCCTGATCGGGCCGCGGAGCGCAGACGTGGTGGCGCTGAGCGAATTGACCGCCTACCTTGACCGCTATCTTGAGGTGCGCCGGTTTCGGGACTACTGCCCCAACGGCTTGCAGGTCGAAGGCCGCGCACAAGTGAACTCGCTGGTTTCCGGGGTGACCGCGTGCCTTGAACTGGTCGAAGCCGCGATCGCCGCGGACGCCGACGCGGTCTTGGTGCACCACGGTTATTTCTGGAAAGGCGAACCGGCACCGGTGGTCGGCATGAAAGCGCGCCGGCTGCGGCGCTTGCTCGAAACCGGCACCAGCTTGCTCGCCTATCACCTGCCGCTCGACGCGCACCCCGAAGTCGGCAACAACGCCTGTCTTGCGCGCGAGCTGAACCTGCAGACCGAAGGCGTGCTCGACGCCGACCAAGCCGCCCCGCTTGCGTCGTTCGGGCGCACCGCCACGCCGCTCGACCCTTCGGCGTTCGCCCGTGAAATCGGGCAGGCGCTCGGGCGCGAACCGCTTTGGATCCCCGGCGCCGCCGGCACGATACACAGCGTCGGCTGGTGCACCGGCGCGGCTCAGGACTATATCCACTACGCGGTGTCCAAAGGTCTCGACGCGTTCGTCAGCGGCGAGGTGTCGGAGCGCACCACCCACGTCGCGCGCGAGGAAGGGGTTCACTATTTCGCCGCCGGGCACCACGCCACCGAACGTTACGGCGTGCAGGCGCTCGGCGCGCACCTTGCCGAGGAATTTTCGCTGACCCATCGTTTCATCGAGGTCGCCAATCCGGTGTGATTGCCCGGTGTGATCGACTTAGATCGGGTCAGCGTCAACCTAATCCCGTACGTCGGGAAAGGTATCTGCTCGACGACCTCTCGCAAGGAACGTTTGCAAGAAATGTTCGGCGTTGACTGTGGTAGCCCGGTTGTATGTCCGTTGCACCAGACGTTTCGACACCGAGCAGACGGTCTTGAAGTCTTTGACGTCAACTCGCGGGCACCGTGGCATTGGTCACGTTGCCGCCACCAATAGTCGGTCGCCCGGCTGACGCCGAGCACGTTGCAGGCGGGGTTGAGGTCGCACTTAGCCTCCCGCAAGCGGTTGGTGGCATGAGTTTTCTCCCGTTCAAGCACCGCCGGGGGAAGGTTCCAGATAATTCTCGTGGTGAGGCATGAGACCCGCCGCAGGCTTTTTGTTTGCATGATTCAGGCTCCTTGAAGTTTGGTTTGTATTAGGCGACCTGAATCAAGCCCGCTCCGGCGCTTCACCGTCCGGAGCGGGTTTTTGCTTTTGTCTTACATCTCTCTAGCTCCATACAGGCAGGGCTTATTCACCTCGATATCAAACCGGATAACGTTTATATCAGCCGCAGGGATGAGAAGCCGATTTTGCTGGACTTTCCGGTTGCAGAACTAACCTCAAGGAGCAGGCTTCAGTAACTTATTGAATTAGATAGATGATTCCAGAAATCGGCAAATCTATACCAAAAGACATAGTAGTTATGCTACTCTCTACTCATCCAATTAAATTTGATTAGGATGAGTTAATCATGAGGAAGCTCACGTGGGTACAATGGCTAAGCGTAAGCGCGGCGATAATAACGATTCTGACGTTTCTGAAGTTTGTTGCTGCTCCTTCTTACGATGACATTCGAAAATGGTTTCAAGAATGGAGCCTTAACCGTGCGCTCAACATCGAGATGGTGCAATTAGAGAGCGGCAGTTTCCTGATGGGGAGTCAGGATGGCGGGGCTAATGAGAAGCCTGTTCGCTGGGTTTCGATCAAGCCGTTTGCGATTGGGAAGTATGAGGTGCTGGGTTTTCAGTATCGGGCTTTTGAAATCGCGACGGGTCGTAACGGCGCTAGGTACTATGGGGACAGATCCCCTGTTGGGGGAGTTTCTTGGTATGACGCCCAAGCGTATATAGATTGGCTGAACGATCGAACGGGTCTTAAGTATCGTCTTCCGACGGAGGCTGAGTGGGAGTATGCGGTTCGTGCGGGCAGCAGGACGAGGTATCATTTTGGCGATGATGAGTATTTGTTGTTTCGTTACGCCAATTATGATGATAACCATGATGATCCTATCAAGGCAGGAAGTTTTCGTCCGAACGCATGGGGCATATATGACATGCTAGGGAACGTATTTGAATGGGTGGAGGACTGCTGGCATGATGATTATTCAGGCGCCCCGTCCGATGGGCGCGCCTGGGTGTCGGGTTGTGATGGGGGGGATAGAGCCGTTGTTCGCGGCGGCTCCTGGAGCTTCAGTGCCAGGCACTTTTGGTCGGCGTACCGGAACTGGGGCAACCGGCCCGACCGCTACGCTTTCTACGGGTTTCGTCTCGCGCGGGACTTACCCGAAAATCACTGATAACCTCTCGCTGCTGGCGGCTGAGCAGGAGAAAAAAATCCAAGCCGTCGGTTGCTTGCGCTTGCTCGAAACCGGCACCAGCTTGCTCGCCTATCACCTGCCGCTCGACGCGCACCCCGAAGTCGGCAACAACGCCTGTCTTGCGCGCGAGCTGAACCTGCAGACCGAAGGCGTGCTCGACGCCGACCAAGCCGCCCCGCTTGCGTCGTTCGGGCGCACCGCCACGCCGCTCGACCCTTCGGCGTTCGCCCGTGAAATCGGGCAGGCGCTCGGGCGCGAACCGCTTTGGATCCCCGGCGCCGCCGGCACGATACACAGCGTCGGCTGGTGCACCGGCGCGGCTCAGGACTATATCCACTACGCGGTGTCCAAAGGTCTCGACGCGTTCGTCAGCGGCGAGGTGTCGGAGCGCACCACCCACGTCGCGCGCGAGGAAGGGGTTCACTATTTCGCCGCCGGGCACCACGCCACCGAACGTTACGGCGTACAGGCGCTCGGCGCGCACCTCGCCGAGGAGTTTTCGCTGACCCATCGTTTCATTGAGGTCGCCAATCCGGTGTGATTGCTCGGTGTGACCGTTCGGTGTGACTGACTTAGGTCGAGTCGAGGCCGAAGCGCTGGCTCTGCTGAATCCATACAGGTAGTTCATTGAACGCTTTCCCGGTGCTAAACTGTGCGACGTCGAAAGGCTGGTCAAACTGGTCACCCGCGCTGAGATCAAAGCCAATAACTGAAGCCTGACTCCGGGCCGCTACGTCGGTGCCGCCCTCGAAGAGGAAGACCAGGACTTCGACCTTGAACAGACCATGCGCGACGTTCAAAATGAGCTGGAAAAACCCAACGGCGAGGCGCAAAAGTTGGTGGCGAAGATACAGAAAAACTTCAAGAGGCTTGGGATATGAGCTCGGGCAGCAAGGTGCCACCGTACGAGATTACCCCGCGGATACGTTCGTTGGTCGAGCAAATCGGCGAGCGTATTAAGGAAGCTGAAGCGAGCGGCGTTGATCGGGACCTGCGTTTGCGCCGCATCAACCGCATCCGCACGATTCAAGGCTCGCTCGCGATAGAAGGCAACACGCTGAGCGAAGAGCAGATTGCCACGCTGCTCGACGGCAAGCCGGTGGTGGCGCCGCTGCAGGAAATACGGGAGGCGCGCAACGCGATTGAAGCATACAACGCGTACGAAAAATGGAACCCCGCGAAAGAAAGCCACTTGCTGAAAGCACACAAGATACTGATGACCGCACTGCTGAGTGCGCCGGGGCGTTACCGCCAAGGCCGCGTCATGGTCGGAGGGGGCGGAGAAGTTCATCACGTCGCTCCGCCCGCCGCCCGCGTACCCGCGCTGATGGCCGACTTGCTGGAATGGATTGCGAACACCGACGAGCACCCCTTGATTGCCAGCTCGGTCTTTCATTATGAGTTTGAGTTCATCCATCCTTTCGAAGACGGCAACGGGCGCACGGGACGGCTTTGGCAGACACTGATTCTGACGCGCTGGCAGGCATTGTTTGCTCGCCTACCAGTCGAGAGCTTGGTTTATGCTCGCCAGAAAGAATACTACAAAGCTATCGGGGAAAGCTCGGAAGCAGGGGAAAGCACGATATTCATTGAATTCATGCTGGAAGTCATTCTTGAGGCGCTCCAGGCGAATGCCCAAGCAGGTGTCTAATTCCCGGCCAAGATGTGCCGGCTGATTTACACCACCAACGCAATCGAGAGTATCAGCGATTCGGTTCGCCGGGCGGTTCGGCTTCTCAGCCACTTTCCGAACGATGCCGCCGCCGCGAGACTGATTTGCTTGGTGCTGCGGAAAGTGGTTCAAGAATGGAAGCATCCGTCCCCTTTTTGGCATGAGGCGCGAGCGCAATTTGCCGTCAAGTTTGAAAGTCGGTTTATACTAGGCGACCAATGAATGGCTTACACAAAAAATTTCTGACAGTGCCATTTTACAACTCATCCAAACGTGTGCCCTTTTACTGCCGTGCCTGATTGATGGAGGCTTAAATTGACCCTCGATGTTGAAAAAAACGAACTGGGACAGGAATGGCTTAAAGAAAGAATAGCAGGTGGGGAAAATCAAACCACTGAGTTTAAGCGTATCATTCCACCAAAGGAACTTGGTCCAGCTATATGTGCTTTTACTAATACCAGTCAAGGAGGGGATCTCTTTATCGGTGTAGAGGATGATGGAATCATTACCGGGGTAGATAGGAATAATGAGTTGAAGTCTCAATACCAGAATGTTGCACGAAACGCGACGCCATCTATTAGAATTGAAATTAAAGAGATTGAAATTAAAGAGAAAGTAGTTTTTTGGATACACGTCTTTCCACAAGAAAAATGGCCTTGCTCCGTTCGTGGGGAATTTTATATTCGAGAAGGCGCCAACTGCCAAAAAGTTTCGTATAAAAAAATTCTGGAAACATATCATCGACAAGATCACTTGAGATGGAATCAACTTAGATACAGTTCTTATTTGGCAACAGCGAACCTGTTAGGTTCTTGGAACGAAAATAATGAGGAAGATAAGGAGATTATTAAAGAGTTATCCGGGAAAAGTTACGAAGAATGGATTCCTACCATTCAGGAAATAAAGGAGCAGGAGCAGTTCGCGAGTCCGTTGGAATGTACCGGCGGGAAGTGGAAGATCAATAGAGTGCTATCGTGGGATTTGTCTAAAAATTTTCTTTCTAATGATAGCTTGGATAAGTATAAAGAATGTGCAATTGACGTTTTGTCCGAGCGTGATCCACAGTTTGATTTGTCTGCTGAGGCACGTCTTGTCGCCAGCATCTATGGGAAGAATCTGAGGTATTCAGAAGCACTTCGAGGAGGTTTGGCTGAGACTTTGGCACTTTTAGGCAATCGCACGGGTGATTTGTCCCGATGTGATTCACGCAAACCAGAAGATACAGCCCTTTTAACCTTACGTGGAATTTTTGATGATGCGGATTGGATTTTATGGGCGAGCCTCGACCGAATGCTTCCTGCGCTAGCCGAAGCGTCGCCCGGTGAGTTTTTAGATGTGGTTGAAGAAGCGTTGCAACGGACACCTTGTCCTTTTGGTGAGCTTTTTTCACAGGAAACAGCGGGCATCTCTGGACGGTTTTATATCTCAGGTTTGCTTCGCGCACTGGAAACGCTCGCATGGGAAAAACAGTTTTTTGTTCGGGCATGCGTGGTTCTTGGTCGGTTGGCGTTCCGTGACCCTGGGGGGAGCTGGTTTAATCGTCCTGCTAATTCACTTTTTGAGATCTTGCTTCCATGGCTCCGACATACCACCGCTTCTTTCGATAAGCGCAAGGTGGCGGTGAGAGCGCTTCAAAAGGAAGTCCCGGAAGTTGCATGGGGTCTTTTACTTGACTTGTTACCAGATGAACATAAAACGTCTATGGGTACGCGCAAACCACGCTGGCGTGACGTAATACCTCTCGATTGGAAAGAAACAGTAACGAAGAAAGAGTGGCGGGAGCAAGTTTCATTTTATGCAGAATCAGTTGTGTCCATGGCAGATGGCGATGTAAAGAAACTTAGTGAACTGATTCGGCACTTAGGGAAATTTCCACATCCTTATCTCAACAAGCTTTTAGAGCGTTTGTCATCGGAAGATATTGTCAATAGGCCTGAGGATGAACGGCTGGTGCTTTGGGAAAATCTGAAAAAGGTTGTTTCAAAACACAGGCATTTTCATACCGCTAGTTGGGCGTTGGATGATGACGTAGTTTCCAGAATCGAGGATACGGCTGAATTACTTGCTCCGCGAAAACCCTCAAATATATACCGCAGACTATTTTGTGACTTGGACGTCGTTCGGTATGAGCCTGAGGGAAAGGGAAGTTTTGAAAAGCAAACGCATTTGTTTCAGCTTAGGCAGCAGCGGGCAGTGAAAGAGATATTGGATTATGAGGGGGTGGAAGGAGTGGTTGAGTTTGCCGGCAGTGTAGTTTTTCCTTCTCAAGTTGGTCATGCTCTTGGTATGGTTGCCAGCAAAGAAACCGATGCTTATATGCTTCCTGGCAGGTTAGAGGAGAAAGATAGTAAGCTCTCTGAGTTCGTAAATGGTTACGTCAGAGGGCGTCAATGCCAGAGCGGATGGGAATGGGCTGATAAGCTGGATAAATCACGTTGGTCTCATGGGCAAGTTAGTCAGTTTTTAGGCTACTTGCCGTTTGAAAAAGAAGCTTGGAATAGAGCAGTCTCATGGCTTGGTGAGCATGAGAAAGAGTATTGGCGTAGAACCAGCGCAAATCCGTATGAAGCTGACGGCAACATAGAAGATGCCATAGATAAACTCATTGATTGTGAAAGACCTTTCGCAGCTGTTGCCTGTTTGCGTAGAATAGTTTCTGATGGAAAACCTTTGAATACGGTGCAGTGCATAAAAGCTCTTCTTGCAGCGGTATCTTCCAGAGAAGAAGCCCGTCAGAATACGTTTTCTGACGACGTTGTTAATCTTATCAAAGCGTTGCAGGATAGCCCGGATACTGACCTCGATGCTCTTGTTTCGGTTGAATGGAAATATTTATCGTTTTTTTACGAGGACATAAAGGTTTTTCCTAAGACTCTAGAAAATAAACTTGCATCTGACCCGGAATTTTTTTGTGAAGTAATTCGTGCCCTCGACCGTTCAAGAACCGAAGCCGAAGCAGGGAAAGAATCAGGTCAGCTAAGTGAAAGGGAAAAAGGAAATTTGGGGACGCTTCTTCATAAATGGCGTACATTGCCGGGCACTCAATCGGATGGAAAGTTTTCAGGAGAGAAGCTCAGGCGGTGGCTGGAAGAGGTAAAAAAAATATGCACTCAATCCGGCCATCTAGAAGCAGCTCTCAAGCACGTTGGCCAAGTTCTTTTTCATTGTCCGCCTGGTGCGAATGGGTTATGGATAGACCCAGCTGCAGCTGGTGTGCTTAACGATGAAGATGCTGAAGAGATGCGAGATGGTTTTTGTCAAAGAGCATACAATTCTCGTGGCGTTCAGCTAGTTGACCCGGATGGAAAGCCAGAGAGAGAACTCGCTGAAAAATATAGAAGCAAGGCTGATAAGGTTGAGAATGCAGGGTATTACCGCTTCGCAATCGTCCTCAGAAAGTTAGCAAGGAGGTATGACTTCGAGGCAGAGTGGTGTAGGCGCTTCACCCCCGATTTATCAAGAGAAGACAAGGAAAGTTAAAAGCTTCCATCGATGTTTTTTCTGCGCACGTTGAATGTGAACAGGTGCTCATCAGCTGGCCCGGCAACTGAGCCGGCAACTGGGCCGCTTGTTCCTGTGTCGGACGGCTTTCCGTCCAGCCGTCGTATGCTTGCTCGAATCTCATCGGTCGGGTCTCCTGTAGCCAAAGTGTCCGTCTTATGGGCTTTCCCTCCTGCCAGAGAGTAGACCCGGGTGCGGAAAAACCATCAGAGAACCGGGCAGTTTATGTGCTACAAGACCGGACAATTTATGTGCTCCTTACAAAACCCATACAAGATATTGACGGAAAAACCGGTTTGGGTGATAATGCCGAACGACCCGATACCCCGTCTGCTCTGAATAGACCCTGAATACCTCGGCAAATCTTGACCAAATATCTTGACGTGTCCCGCCTTTTCGGCTTGGCCGGAAAGCTTTTCAGCCCTGCAAAGCACCGATAAACGCCCGTAACAACAATGGCAAGCAACGATTCCGGCAAACCTGAAGATTTGACCCGGCGCCGTTTTCTGACGGCGGGCGCCGGCGTGGTTGGCGGCATCGGCGCGGCGGCGGCGGCTTGGCCGTTTGTCGCTTCGATGAATCCCAGCGCCCACGCCGAAGCGGTCGGTGCGCCGGTGACGGTGGACGTCGGCAAACTTCGGGAAGGCGAGATGCTGCGTGAGAAGTGGCGCGGCAAGCCGATTTGGATCGTGCGTCGGACCAAGGCGATGATAGACGGGCTGAAGTTGAACCAGGAGCAGCTTCGGGATCCGGGTTCGGCGCAACCGCAACAGCCTGAATACGCAAAGAACGAGTACCGTTCGATCAAGCCCGAATATCTGGTGCTGGTCGGGATCTGCACTCACTTGGGTTGTTCGCCGACTTTTCGCCCGGACGTTGCGCCGGACGACTTGGGCGCGTCGTGGCACGGCGGCTTTTTCTGCGCGTGTCACGGTTCCCGGTTCGACCTCGCCGGACGGGTGTACAAAAGCGTGCCGGCGCCGAAGAACCTTGAAGTGCCGCCGTATCGTTACAGTGGAGATCAGCGCATCGTCATCGGAGAGGCGGACGAAGAAGAGACCGCCTGATGGATAAAACGACTCAAGCCGACGAGACGGGCGGCGGGTTGATCGGTTGGATAGACGCCCGTTTTCCGCTCACCAAACTGTTTCGGGAACACCTGGCCGAATACTACGCCCCCAAGAACTTCAACTTTTGGTACTTTTTCGGTTCCCTCGCCTTGTTGGTGCTGGTGCTGCAAATCGTCACCGGCATCTTCCTGACGATGCACTACAAGCCCGACGCGGCAAAGGCGTTCGCGTCGGTCGAATACATCATGCGCGACGTGGATTGGGGGTGGCTCATCCGTTATATGCACTCTACCGGCGCGTCGGCCTTCTTCATCGTCATTTATCTGCACATGTTCAGGGCCTTGCTCTACGGCTCTTACAAGAAGCCGCGCGAGCTGTTGTGGATTATCGGCATGTTCCTGTATCTCGCGTTGATGGCCGAAGCGTTCATGGGTTATCTGCTCCCGTGGGGGCAAATGTCGTATTGGGGCGCTCAGGTGATCGTCAATCTGTTCGGTGCGATTCCTTACGTCGGCCCGGATATCGCCTTGTGGATTCGCGGCGACTACGTGATTTCAGACGCGACCTTGAACCGCTTCTTTGCCTTTCACGTGATTGCGGTGCCTCTGGTTCTGGTCGCGCTCGTCTTCATCCATATCATGGCGTTGCACGAGGTCGGCTCGAACAACCCGGACGGCGTCGAAATCAAGGACCACAAGGACGAGAAGGGCGTGCCCAAGGACGGCATTCCGTTTCACCCGTATTACACGGTCAAGGATATCGTCGGGACCGTGGTGTTCCTGCTGCTGTTCGCGGGGGTGATTTTCTATTTTCCCGAGATGGGCGGCTATTTCCTCGAAGCCGCCAACTTCGTTCCCGCCAATCCGTTGCTGACGCCGGAGCATATTGCGCCGCTGTGGTACTTCACGCCGTTTTACACGATCCTGCGCGCCGTTCCCGACCCGTGGTACGGCGTACTTGCGATGGGGGCGGCGATAGTCGTTCTGTTCTTTTTGCCGTGGATAGACAAGAACAGAATCAAGTCGGTTCGCTACCGGAGTTTTCTGCACAAGCTCAACCTCATGGTTTTCGTGGTCGTGTTCGTGGTGCTCGGTTATTTGGGCACGATGCCGGTCAAGCCGTTGCTCACTGAACTGGCGGTGCGTTTCAGCGAGTTGTATTTCATGTTTTTCGTCGTGTTGTGGTTCATGAGCCGGGAACGCAACAACGCGGCGTGCTACGGAAGCTTTTTGTTCTTTATCGCTTTGTTCACCCTCTACGACTTTTTGCGCGTCTCTCCCGATACGACGGCTTACGTTACCTGGGGGTGGTTGATTCCCGCGGTGTATTTGGCGGTCTTCTTCTTGCTGCCGGTGTTTACGGTGCTCGGGGAAGACAAGCGGGTTCCGGAAAGGCTCAGGTGAAGATCAGGGGCGTTGCATTGCTGCTGTGTGCGTCGGCGTCGGCCGCGGTTTTTGCGGTCGAGACCGGTTATCCCGTCTCGCCGGCGGATATCTCCTTGTCGAGCCGCGCCGCGTTGCAACGCGGCGCCAAGTATTTCGTGAATTACTGCCTCAGCTGCCACAGCGCGCGCTACAGCCGCTATAACCGCATCGGTGCGGACCTCGGGCTGTCGGAAAAGCAGGTCGAGGACAACCTGATTTTCACCGACAAGAAAGTCGGGGAGCTGATGACCGTGGTGTTCGAGGAGGAAGACGCCTTGCGGTGGTTCGGTTCGGTGCCGCCCGACTTGACTTTGGTTGCGCGCTCGCGCGGCCCCGATTGGCTGTACACCTATCTGAAGTCTTTTTATCTCGACGAAACCCGTCCGACCGGCGTGAACAACGCCTTGTTCAACAACGTCTCGATGCCGCACGTTCTGTGGGAACTGCAAGGCTGGCAGAAGCCGGTGTACGAGACCGTGGTTTCGCCGGACGGTTCCGAGAAACGGGTTATGGTCGCGATGGAATTGATCGAGCCGGGGAAGATGACCGTCGAGGAGTACGATCGGGTAGTCCGCGACCTGGTCACTTTCATGACCTACCTGTCCGAGCCGGCCGCGTCAAAACGTCGAGGCATGGGAGTTTGGGTGCTGCTGTTCCTGCTCGCGCTTCTGGGCGTTACTTACGCCTTGAAACGGGAATACTGGAAAGACGTGCATTGAGAAACAGGCGGGCGGGCTCATGATCAACGGCAGGAATAAGTTTCAGAACGTCGAAGAGCATTCTTCGATGGTGTTGTTCTCGTCTCCGTCGTGTCCCGAAAGCCACCGCGTACGTTTCGTGCTTGCGGAAAAAGACGTGTTGTTCAACCTTGCGCCGGTGTTGAACCTGAGGAATCCGCCGGAAGACCTGATTGCCGTCAACCCCCGCGGGAAGGTGCCGACGCTTGCCGACCGTAATCTGGTGCTTTATGAGCCGCGTATCATCAGCGAGTATATCGACGAGCGATTTCCGCACCCGCCGCTGATGCCGGTCGAGCCCATGCCCCGCGCGCGCCTGAGGCTGCTGCTTCACCACATAGAAGAACAATGGTACCCACGGCTCAAGCGCATCATGCAGTCAAGGCAGCAGACTTCCGACAGGGCGCGCAAGGAGCTCAGGGAAAACGTCCTCGCCCACGCCGAGATATTCAGTCTCAAGCGTTTTCTTCTGAGCGACGAGTTCAGTTTGGTGGACTGCGCCGTCGCACCGATATTGTGGCGTCTTCCAAGCGTCGGCATCGAGCTTCCGCCGAAAGCAGGGCGCGCCGTTGCCCGTTACCGGGAACAGGTTTTTTCACGCCCGGGATTTATCCGCAGCCTCAGCGGAGAAGAACGCAACCTGTCGTTTTAGAATCACTCCTCGGTTCCGGGTACGTTCTTGCCCGGGTTCAGGATGTTGCACGGGTCGAACGCCCGCATCACGGCGCGCGTCACCTCGAGCGTGTTCCGGGAAATCTCCCGAGCGACGTAATCGCGTTTTGTAAGGCCGACGCCGTGTTCGCCGGATAAAGTGCCGCCAAGCGCAAGCGTCAGATCGAATACCTCCTCGACACAGCGTTCGGCGGCTTGTTGTTGCGTCGGGTCGTTCGGTTCATAGAGCACGTTGACGTGCAGGTTGCCGTTGCCCGCGTGACCGAAGCTCGCGACGGTTATGCGACGGCGTTTGCTTATTTGATTGACTTTTTCGATGAAATTCGCAAGTTGCGACACCGGGACCACCACGTCTTCGTTGATCTTCCCCGCCGCCACGGTACGCAACGCCGGCGACAAGGCTTTACGCGCTTTCCACAGCTTGCGCACGTCGGGCTCATCGGCGGCGGTGATGAACGACAGCAAGCCGTCGTTGTGCGCCGCTCTCTCGAGCGAGCCGACCGCTTCCGCAAGTGCGTCCGGTTCGCCGTCGGCCTCGATTATCAGCAACGCCCGGGTGCGCGGGTCCAGGTCGACGTCGGCGCGTTCGCGCACCAAGCGCACGCTGACATCGTCCATCAACTCGAGCGCGCAAGGGGTTGCCGGTTGCGCCATGACCGTCGCCACCGCGGCGGCGGCGGCCTCGGTCGAGCGGTAGCAGGCACGCATGGTTTTCCTGCACGGCGGCAACGGCGTGAGCTTGAGGGTCGCTTCGGTAATCAAGGCCAGGGTGCCTTCGGAGCCGATCAGCAAGCGCGTCAGGTCGAGGCCGACGACGCCTTTGGTCGTTTGCGCGCCGGTGACGATGGTCCGTCCGTCGCCGGTGACGGCTTTCAACCCCAGCGTGTTTTCTCTGGCGGTGCCGTACTTGACCGCTCCGGGTCCGGCAGCGTTGCACGCGAGGTTGCCGCCGAGCGTCGAGTAGTCGGCGCTGCTCGGGTCCGGCGGCCAGAAGAAACCGTAGGGCTTGCAGTAGTCTTGGATCACGCGGTTGGTTGCGCCGGGTTCGGAGCGCAAGGTGCGGTTTTCGGCGTCGATTTCGACGACGTTGCTCATGCGTTCAAAGGAGACGACGACGCCGCCGCGTACCGGCACCGCGGCGCCGGTGGTGGCGGTGCCGCGTCCTCTGGCGGTGACGGGTACGCGGTGGTCCCGGCATTCGCGCACCGTTGCGGCAACTTGCTCGTGGTCGCGCGCGAAAACCACGGCGTCGGGAACCGCGTGCAATCGGCTGTTGTCGTAGCCGTAGGGCCAGCAGTCGGCGGCGGTCGTCAGTATTTCGTCGTCCGCGGCTTCACGCAAGCGGCTTATGAATTTCCCGTTGAGCACGAGGGTTCCGGGTCAACTTCCCTCCAGCAGCCGGTCGGTCAAGTCGCACAAGCAGTGTATGGTCAGCAGGTGCACCTCCTGTATGCGCGCGGTGGATTTTGAGGGGACCCGGATCTCGACGTCGTCTTTTTTCAGCAGTTCCGCCATGGGCCCGCCGTTGCTCCCGCTGAGCACGACGACCCGCAAGCCTTGTTCCTGCGCTTGCTCTATCGCTTCGTTGACGTTGCCCGAGCTGCCGCTGGTGCTGATCGCAAGCAACACGTCGCCGGCGCGGCCCAAGGCTTCGATCTGGCGTGCAAAGACCCGTTCGTAACGGTCGTCGTTGGCGATTGAGGTCAGCGTCGAGGTGTCGGTGGTCAACGCAATCGCGGCGAGTCCCCGCCGCTGTTTCTCGAAACGGTTGATCATCTCCGACGAGAAATGCTGTGCGTCGGCGGCGGAACCTCCGTTGCCGCAGCTGAGGATCTTGTGCCCGGCCTTGAGTTGCGCCGCCGTCAATTCCGCGGCGCGCACGATCGGCTCCCGAAGTTGGGCCGCCGCAAGGCGCTTGGTTTCGATGCTGTCCTCAAACAGCTCGGATACACGGTTCAGAAAGTCCACGGCGGATGCGTTGCAAAAGTGAAGTCAGGCGGATTGTAGCACCGCGGGCTTCACCAACCGCTTTCAAACGCGTTTTTCACCCACTCCGGCGTTTTCGACACGTCGCCGTCGAACGCGACGACGTCAAACCGCGTCGGCCCGTCGTGGCGGTGGGTTTTCATGAATTCGTGCGCGCAGCGGGCGATTCGCGCTTGCTTGTCGGGGCCGATGCTTTCGGCGGCGTTGCCGTAAGCGCGGCTGCGCCGGTAACGGACTTCGACGAAGACCAGCGTGTCGCGGTCCCGCATGATCAGGTCTATTTCACCGAACGGGGTGCGGTAATTGCTGCAGATTGCGCTGAGGTTGCGCCCTTTCAGGAAAATTTCAGCGCGTTTTTCGGCGGCTTTCCCGAGTTCGACGTTCGGCGGATTCATCGCGTTTGTCACAAGACGTCGAGCGGCACGGGCTTGCCTCTCGAGAACTGCGCCCACGGTAGCTTGCGAAACAGGCGTTGGTTTTCCCCGATGGATATTTCCCCGGTTTGTCCCCTGAGGGGAAAGCGCGCGATTTGCATGTGCTTGAGGCGTTGGGCCAACTCCCGGGCGTCGGCGCCGAGCGCGACAAGACGGGGGTATTCCTCGTCTTTCGCGGCGTCGCCCATCGCGCCCATGATGATCGCCGGAACGTCGCAGTAAATCAGTCCGTCCAAGTCGCGCTTTCTGCCCAGCGTTCCGGGTTTGTACGCGTGGGAAGTGGCGTAGGTCGGCAATTTGTCCAGGTAGTGAAACTTCATCTGCGGGAAGATCATGACCGCGCGCGAATGGTCGGCGAACAGCATCGAGGCGCTGAGGTCGTCGCGTGCGCGCGGATTGAACCGCGGTTTCTCGCCCAAGGCGACCGAGACGAGACGGTGCCGCTCCCGGCTTTGATCCAGCTGAAACAGCGACTCGATTACGACCGCGTAGTCGACGAAGCTCGGATCGTAACGACTGGCCGCGCGGATCGTGCCGCCGAGCGCGGTGTACTCCGCTTCAAACGTGCGGTAAAGACGCTCCCCCCATTCGTCGTCGGGCGCCAGAACCGCAATGAACTTGTGGCCGTCCTCCCAGATTTTATGTGCGGCTTGCACTGCCTCGTTTTCGGGCAGCAAACCGAATTGGAACAGATTGTCCGTGGACGCGGGTGCGTTCGCGGTCGCGTAGTTCAAGCTGATGGTCGGGACGCTGACGCTTCCGCTTGCGAGCAGTGCGTCCAGTTCCCGCTTTAGTAGAGGGCCGACCACCAAGTCAACGTCTTCGTCCGCCACCGCTTTGGTGTAAACGTCGACGATGCCGGCTGATTGGTCGGTGTTGTGTGTGACCACGGTGAATTCGAGCGTTGTCGCTTGGCCGTCCGCTCCCAAGAAACCTCTTCTCACCGCCTTGCCGGCCTTGGCGTAATCACCGGTCAGCGGCAGAAGCAACGCAACCTTTTCGGGGCGGTCGCCGAGGTATTCCCAGCGCGTCCGCAGCTCGTCCGCAAGCGAATCCGGTACCGGCCAGCGCCGGTTGCTTTTTTTCCAGTCGGCGTAGCGACGTTCGAGCTGCTCCCGGTCGATTTCAAGCGGCGTGGCCAACGCCGCAAGCTCCAGCCACGGGCGCACGTTCTTGTTCGGGTTGTCCGCAAGCTTTTCCTTGACTTGCCACGGGTCCAGGTTCAGCAACGCGGTCCACATCCTGGAGACGTTTTCGGGGCGCCGGTCTCTGCTCAGCAGCTTGTGCAACGCAAGATGCGTTTCTATGCCGCGCACGAAATCGTCGCTTGCCATGAGCGCGTACGCCGACAGTTCCAAGGCGGCGACGCGGGTCTTTTCATCGCCTTGCTTGACGAGTTGTTCCGGCAACGCCGTGAGAATCCTTTCCGGTTGGTCGGTTTGGCGGTAGAAACGTGCTTCCGCGACGCGCTTCATGAGCAGCAACGGTCGTTCCAAGTCCTGCTCGGATATTTCCAGCAGGTAACGGTAGGCGCTCAAGGGGTGGCCCGCGTCGAGCAGGACCTCCGTTGCGCGCAGTTGTACGACTTGGCGCTTGGGGGGCGGCAGTTTGGGGGCGAGTTCCCACAGGTAGGTGGCGGCGGCGGTCGCCTTGCCTTCTTCCGTCAATGCGTCGGCTTTTCTGTACGCGGCTTCTATGCGTTTATCCTGCAGCAGCCCGAACAAATCGAATTGCTTGCTGCTGCAGCCGAGTAGAAGCGGCGGAATGATCGCCAAGCAGAGAAGCGACGGCAACGGTGGACGCATGAACTCAGGACCTTAGACGCGGTGTACGGGGCGGCGTGCAGTTTGGTGTCTCTGATTATATCCCATGACGGCGCTTTCCGAAGGTAACCGCGCGCATCCGCGAACGAAGTCAAGGTCGGACAAATTGCTCGGTCGGGCGGGTGCTTGCCGTCCCGCGTGGAATTGCTTTGCGGACGGATTGCGTGCTGTACCGGGCGGCGCTGAAGGCGGCGGGGAAGCCTTAGGGCGTCGGCATCAACGCCACTTGATCGAGCAGCCGATGCTCGGGTGTTGTTGCGTCGGGCCGACGCCGGTGGCGGCGACGGTTTTCATCGCTTCGAACAGCTCTCTCTTGGTGCCGGGCTTGTCGTGCATGCCGCTCTCGTCGAGGCGTCCCCGGTATCTCAGTTTCAAGTCCTTGTCGTAGCCGAAGAAGTCCGGGGTGCAGACGGCGCCGTAGTTCTTGGCGGTCTCTTGGGTTTCATCCAGCAGGTAGGGAAAAGGGAAGCTGAACTTTTCGGCGGTCATCTTCATGTTTTCGAAAGAGTCTTCCGGATAATCGGTCGGGTCGTTGGACATGATCGCAACCGAACCTATCCCGTGCTTGAGCAGCTCGTCGGCGTCGAGGACGATCTTATGGCGTACCGCCTTGACGAAAGGGCAATGGTTGCAGATGAACATGACCAAAGTTCCTTTTTCTCCGCGGCAGTCGGCAAGCGTGTAGAGGCGCCCGTCGGTTGCGGGCAATTTGAACTCGGGCGCGGCCTGCCCGAGTTCGGCTTCAGGCGTCAGGGTTTCGGTCATCTCGACGGACGTTCGGGAATGGTATCGGGGGAACTATATACGAAAGTTGACGTCAACTTCATTTTAATGCCCGTTTGCCGGCTTTCCTATATAATTCCCGTATTATCCGCTGTCGCGCGGTGCGCCGTCGGGTCGGTTGCCGACGGCCTTTCGGCAACGGCGGCCGGCGACGGGAATCGGATTTTTCCGCTGCGGTTCGGGAGAACGCGGCGACGGGCAAAGATCCGGTTTTGCAAGCTGATTTCACGGGTCTGCGGTCGTACGCCGCTGATTGATAACCCGGCTTCTTACCGCGTTTTGAGCCACAACATAATGAAAAACGCCTTTACGTTCACCTCCGAGTCGGTTTCGGAAGGGCACCCGGACAAGATCTGCGATCAGATATCCGACGCCGTCTTGGACGCGCTTCTCACCGAAGACAAGAACGCGCGGGTCGCGTGTGAATCGTTGATCAAGGACAACGTGGTGGTGCTGGCCGGTGAAGTCACTTCACGCGCCGAAGCCGACTACGAGGCGTTGGTCAGGGGGACGCTGCGAAACATCGGCTATACCGACCCGGCGTTGGAATGCTGCGCCGACACCTGTGAGATCAGCAACCTGCTGGGCAAGCAGTCCCCCGACATCGCCCAGGGGGTCGACCGCCGCGAGCGCGCTCAGCAAGGCGCGGGAGACCAGGGGCTGATGTTCGGCTACGCGACCGACGAGACCGATCGCTTGATGCCCGCGCCCATAGATTACGCGCATCGTCTGGTCAAAAGACAAGCCGAAGCCAGGAAGAGCGGCGAGGTCGCGTGGCTGCGTCCCGACGCGAAGAGCCAGGTTACCCTGCGCTACGAGAACGGTCGCCCGGCGGCGTTCGACGCGGTCGTGCTGTCGACCCAGCACGACGGAGGGATCACGCGGGAAGAGATCGAGGCGGCGGTCATGGAGACGATCATCAAGACCGTGTTGCCGAGCGAATGGCTGACGCGCGAGACGAAGTATTGGATCAACCCGACCGGGTCGTTTGAGATCGGCGGGCCGGCCGGGGACTGCGGCTTGACCGGGCGCAAGATCATCGTTGACACTTACGGCGGCATGGCGCGTCACGGCGGCGGCGCTTTTTCCGGCAAGGACCCGTCCAAGGTCGATCGTTCGGCGGCCTACGCCGCCCGCTACATTGCGAAGAACGTGGTTGCGGCGGGGCTCGCTTCAAAGTGCGAGGTTCGGTTGTCGTACGCGATCGGCGTCGCCGAGCCGACTTCGGTTGATATAGAGACCTTCGGCACCGCCCGCGGGGGCGCGTCCGACGAGCGCATCGGCGAATGCGTTCGGCGGCATTTTGACCTGAGGCCGTGGGGCATCATCGAGATGCTTGATCTTTTGCGCCCGATTTATTCGGCGACCGCCGCTTACGGACACTTCGGTCGCGTTGAGTCGCCCGACGGGTTCCCGTGGGAGCGATGTGATAAAGTGCAGGCATTGCAAGCGGAGTTTTCCCGATGAGCCGTCCGGCGCCTGAACTGCACCAAGACTATAAAGTGGCCGACCTTGGGTTGGCCGAGTGGGGTCGCAAGGAGATTGCGATCGCCGAGACCGAAATGCCGGGCCTGATGGCCTTGCGCGGGCGTTACCGCGACGAAAGGCCGTTGCGGGGGGCGCGTATCGCGGGCTGCCTGCACATGACGGTGCAGACCGCGGTGCTGATCGAAACCTTGTTGGAGCTCGGCGCCGAAGTGCGCTGGTCGTCGTGCAACGTTTTTTCGACGCAGGATCACGCCGCGGCGGCGATAGCGGTGCGGGGAGTGCCGGTGTTTGCGTGGAAGGGCGAAAGCGAAGACGAATACTGGTGGTGCATCGACCAGACGATTCACGGCGACGCCCGGTGGCGGCCGAATCTGCTCCTCGACGACGGCGGTGATTTGACCAAGGTTATGCACGATCGCTATCCGGAGCTGCTCGCGGAAATCAAGGGCGTGTCCGAGGAAACGACGACCGGCGTGCAACGTCTGTACGAGATGCATCGCAACAACGAGCTCGGAACCGTCGCGTTCAACGTCAACGACTCCGTGACGAAGTCCAAATTCGACAATATCTACGGATGCCGGGAGTCGCTTCTTGACGGCATCAAGCGCGCGACCGACGTGATGATTGCGGGCAAGACCGCGGTGGTTTGCGGTTACGGCGCGGTCGGGAAAGGGTGTGCGCAGTCCTTGCGCGGACAAGGCTGCATCGTGTGGGTCACCGAGATAGACCCGATTTGCGCGTTGCAGGCGGCGATGGAGGGATACCGCGTGGTGACGATGGACTACGCCGCGGATAAGGCCGATATCTTTGTCACCGCAACCGGCAACCTGAACGTAATCAACCGGGGGCATATTGAGCGCATGAAAGACCAAGCGATCGTCTGCAACATCGGCCACTTCGACAACGAGATAGACGTCGCGGGGCTTGAGGACTGCACCTGGGAAAACATCAAGCCGCAAGTCGACCACGTCGTCTTCCCCGACGGGAAGCGCATCATCCTGCTCGCCGAAGGGCGGTTGGTGAACCTCGGTTGTGCGACCGGCCACCCCAGCTTTGTGATGTCGAATTCCTTCACCAACCAAGTGCTGGCTCAGATCGAGCTGTGGACCAACGCCGGGCAATACAGCGTCGGGGTTCACGTGTTGCCGAAGCATCTCGACGAGGAAGTCGCCCGGCTGCATCTGGACAAGCTCGGGGTCCGGTTGACCGAGCTGACCGAGGAGCAGGCGCGCTACATCGGGGTCGAGGTCGCAGGCCCGTACAAACCGGAAGACTACCGCTACTGAACCGGCGCCGCGTGCCGGTGCGAACCCGATGAGAGGCCCTCGCGTCTATTGCGATTCGTCTTTGTCCGAAGGACGCGAAATCGGCTTGGACGACGAGCGCAGCCACTACCTGGCTCACGTCCTCAGACTGGCGCCCGGCGCTCCGATCGTCCTGTTCAACGGCCGGCGTGAGTTTGCAGGCCGTGTATTGTCGCTCGGGCGGCGCACCGCGCGCGTATTGTGCGAACGGGAACTTGCGCCGTTGCCCGCGTCGCGGTTGCAGCTCAGTCTTTACCTGTCCGTGGCGAAAGGACGGAGCATGGACTTCGCGGTGCAGAAAGCGACCGAACTCGGGGCCGCTTCGATCCAGCCGGTGCTTGCCGCCCGTTCGGTCGCCGTGGCGGGGAGCCGGGAACGTTGGGAACGTAAGTTGGCGCACTGGGAAGGTATCGCCCGTAACGCCTGCGAGCAGTGCGGACGCGCGGCTTTGCCGAGAATCGCACGGCCCACGGTGTTTGACCGGATTGTCCCGCCGCAAGGCGCGGTTGCTTTCACGTTGGATCCGGACGGCGGGCGGAGCTTGGTCTCGGTGGCGCGTCGCTTGCCGGGTGCTTGCGTCGCCGTGCTGGTCGGCCCCGAGGGAGGCTTGACCGAGGATGAGGTGCGGGTTGCGCGGGAGAAAGGTTTTACGCCGGTGTCCTTGGGGCCGCGCCTGTTGCGCGTTGAAACCGCGGTCGCCGCCGCACTCAGCGTGTTGCAGGCTCTGTGCGGAGATCTGGGCGACGATTTGGGCGGCGATTCAGCCGAGGTCGGAGCATCCGACGGATGCCGGGATCAATAGTGAGCCGCGACGTAAGCTTCGATCAGGCCCTTGAAATCGTCGGCGATGGTGTCGCCTCTTAAGGTCACGTCCTTTTTTCCGTCCACGTACACCGGCGCGACCGGTTGTTCGCCGCTTCCGGGCAGGCTGATGCCGATGTTGGCGTGCTTGCTTTCGCCGGGGCCGTTGACGACGCAGCCCATCACCGCTACCGACATGTTCTCGACGCCCGGGTGGCGTCGTTTCCATTCGTCCATCCGTACCTCGAGATAGTCCCGGATTTCTTTCGCGAGCTCGCGAAAATAGGCGCTGTCGGTGCGTCCGCACCCCGGACAGGCGATCACGTCGGGGTTGAACGCGCGCAATTCGAGGCTTTGCAGTATTTCCCGTGCGACCCGGACTTCTTCGCTACGGTCGGCGCCGGGCTCGGGCGTCAACGAGATCCGGATCGTGTCGCCGATGCCTTCGGCAAGCAGAATCGCCAACGCCGAGGTCGACGACACCGTGCCTTTTCGTCCCATGCCGGCTTCGGTCAATCCGAGGTGCAGGGGATAGTCGCACTCCGCGGCGAGCCGGCGGTAGACCTGCACCAGGCCACCGACGTTACTGAGTTTGCACGATACGACGATGCGGTCGTGCGCCAAGCCGATCTTTTCAGCCAGCGCCGCGCTTGTCAGCGCTGATTCGACCAGGACTTCGCGTGTGATCTGCGCCAGCGGTTTCGGTTTCGGGCGCGCGGCGTTCTCGTCGAGCCGGCGCGCGAGAAGATCCTGGTCGAGGCTGCCCCAGTTGACTCCGATGCGAACGGGTTTGTCGAAACGGCAGGCGCATTCGATCATGCGCGCAAAATGCGGATCGTGCAGCTCGCCTCTGCCGACGTTGCCCGGATTGACGCGCAATTTGTCGAGCGCTTCGGCGCATTCCGGATAGCGTTCGAGCAGGGTATAGCCGTTGAAGTGGAAGTCGCCGACCAGAGGAACGGGAGTCCCGAGCATTGCAAGGCGTTCGACGATTTTCGGCGTCGCCCGTGCCGCGGCTTTGTCGTTGACGGTAACGCGTACGATTTCGGCGCCCGCACGGGCGAGCGCCGTGATTTGAGAAGTGGCTTCGGTGATTTTGCAGGTAGCGACGTCGATCATCGCTTGCACGACAATCGGGGAATCACCCCCGATCGTGATCTTGCCGACTCGGACGGCGGTCGAGCGTCTTCTGCGTTTCAGGGGACTGGCGTCGTCAATCGTTTCCATGGCAAGCGCTATTATAATGGTCGGGTTGCCGTATTTTGCGGAGTTTTGACGATGATAAAGCAGCACCTTATCGAGTGCCGGACAAAGGGGCGGGGGTTTTACGAGTTGACCGACCGCGTACAGGCGTGCGTCGCCGAAAGCAGCGCCGGGGTGTGCAACCTGTTCATCCACCATACCAGCGCCTCGCTGATTATCACGGAAAACGCCGACCCTGAGGTTCATCGGGATCTTGAGCGCCTGATTTCGCGCGTTGTTCCCGACGGCGACCCCCTGTTTCGCCACGTCGCCGAAGGCCCCGACGACATGCCCGCCCACGTGCGTTCGGTGCTGACCCAGACTTGCTTGGCGGTTCCGGTCGCGAAAGGTCGCCTGAGGTTGGGCACGTGGCAGGGGATTTATCTGTGGGAGCACCGCGCGTCGCCGCATTCGCGCCGCGTGACGGTCAGCGTGTCAACCTGAGTTTTTTGGCGGAATTTTTTTAACCGTTACCAAGCACTGTTAGGAGGTTAACTATGTCGGAGCCTGAATTTTCCGATCGAATAACGCTCATGGAGCGTAAACTGCAAAGAATACGGCTTGCCATCATCGTCATTGCGGCTTTTTTCGTGTATCAAGCAATCGGGCCTTTGACTTTCGGCGAGGAACGGGTCGAGGTTCTGGAGACGGTGAAGGCAAGGGAGCTGCTTGTGGTTGACGAACTGGGAAAGGTCGTCGCTTACTTGAGCGTCGGTGAAGACGGTGCGGAGCTGGTTTTGGACGACGCGGCCGGTAATCGTCTCGTGGCAACCAGCGCCGGAGTCGTATTGACGGCGCCGAAAGACGGCGGCCGGGTGGAACGGCTGCGGATTCCGGAGTAGGGGCTTGAAGCTGCGTTGCCGGGTGGACGGCTCGGATGATTTCCACGCGCTCAGTCGTCGGCGCGATAGTGTGCCCAGATCACGTCCTGGGGATCCACGATGTCTTGCGGCGGAGAGAGAGCCTCGGTTAAATCCACCGGGCGATGCTGTTCGGTGCAGCAGATGATATCTACGCGGCGTTTGCAGATAAATTGCTTCACGGAGTACACCATTTCTCGTTGCGTTGCTTCGATCAGCTTACGTGCACCGTGTGGTGTAACCGCGTAGCAATACCCGTTTTCCAAGGAACGTCTCGGGTAAAAAACTTCTTTTTCCTTGGATCTACTTTCTAAAGATTGATCGCTTGTCCCAAGCACGGCGACGTCTTTGAATCTCAGCGTCGGGACGCGGGAGCGGAATACGCTGCCTTGCTGCAGTACCAGCATCGGTTCTCCAAGTTCTGCGCAGTTCAACCATGATTTGAAGTGCAGGCAAAAGAGTTTCACGTGACTGAAAGGAGTGTGCGCTTCGGAGTACCTTTCATTCCAAGTCAGGTCGTACCGTTTGAGGAAATCAGAGAGCTCTAAATCCTCTTTGAGCCTCAAGATTTCCAAATCATGATCTTCTCCGTGTCGTTTTCCGGATTCGACGCAGGCTTCTACGGCTTTCTCCGCCTCCGGATTATTGGAGGTTATGAGCAAGGCCTTTTTGGAAACTTTGACCGGTTTTACTCTTCGTATGGAAAGCTGGAGCTTGACCGTCATGGCTTTTCTGAACCAGGACTTTGCCGACTTGCTCGCCCACGTTTTTATTTCGCTTCGAATCGAACGCCATAACTTTGCATCATCCGTTACGGGACTGCCGAACAACTCTCCGGTTGCAACCAAGGAATCTCGCCATCGCCGCAGTTTTTTGGAGAAAACGTGACTAAGCGCGTGAACGATGAGATCTCTCACCTGGGATTTTTCTCGTAGCTTTCCCAAATTCTTTCGGGAAGCAGACTGTTTGGATGGCGAGCGTCAATCGTTGAGAAATCGTAGCTGAAGTCCACCAGATAAGGATGGTAGTAAAGAATATCCATCCGGGCTTTATTGATGAAAGAGTCCGCCGGAAAAATCAGTTCTCGCTCCGCCGCGTTTATCAGGATACGCGCACCGGACGGGGAAATTGCGTAGCAATGCGCAGCGGCGAGCATATTCATCGGATAGAAGATCTCTCTTGGCCGGGGGTGTCTTATATCTCTGAAGCGGTACCTTCCATTTGTAAAGCTGGGTCTTGACAATAAGATTACGTGCTTGAATCTCAAGGGGGGAATCGAAGACCGGAACACGGCGTCGTGTTCAAGTATGATGATCGGCTCGTCGAGCTCGACGCAACGTTGCCACAGTCGGTAATGTGAAGCGAAGCATCCCATTTCAGGCAAGGGGTCTTTGCCTTTTTTAAAGTTGTAATCCGTGTGAAACCACGTGAAACCGTGACGGATAAAGAAATCTTCCGCTTCAAATTTGCTTGTCGCGGGTGTAATTTCGAGTCCGTGGTGTTCGCCGTGCAGTTTTGCCGACTCGATGCAATGCTCGGCCGCTTCCATGGACTGAGGCAGGTTGACCAGCGTGATGATGAATTTTTTGCCCGGCTTGATTGGTTTAATGGTTTGTACTCGGATTCGCACGCCGATGGTCCTCGCCTCAACCCATAAATTTCTTCTGTACCAGTACGTGAACGGGGCCAAGCATACGGAAGGTATCGTGGCCATTTTTCCCTTAAACGCGTTCCAAAGCTTTTCTTCGTTGATGGGGGCGCCGAAAATTCTGCTCGAAGTTTTCAGTTTGTCGTGCCACGCCCGTGTTTTTTGAAGCCTTAAGGAAAGCCGCAACACAAAGCGCCGGATGGGCGGCGTCAGGTTTAATCTAAGCTGTCTGATTCTCCGCATAACGTTTGAAATTTTTGGTTCTTGTTTCAGGGATAGGTCGGGTTCATCCGAATCGGTCAGGCTCAAAAAACCGCTTTTGATCGAAAGCCGTTTTATTGAGGTCTTTTTCTTTGCGACAATATACGTGCTTCTTTGGTGGCGACCGAAGTAAACCTGACGTCGAGTCCTACCGGGGCAGGATGGTAGTAAAGGATATCCACGTTTCTCCTGTTCATGAAGAGATCCACCGGCGGCAGCAGTTGCCGGGGGGCCTTTTCAAGCAGTCTTTGCGCCCCTTCAGGCGTGATTGCATAGCAGTGCGTACCTCTCAGGAACTTCCACGGATGGAAGATTTCCCGCCTTTTGTCCGTGGATATCTTGCTTATGATGTGGCCGAAGAAATAAGGCTTGCCGAGCATGATGACGTGCTTGAACCTTAACTTCGTAAGAGGGGAGAGAAACACGCTGTCGTGTTCCAGCACCAGAATCGGTTTTCCGATTTCCACGCAACGAAGCCATAGTTTGTAGTGTGAGGCGAAACATCCCATCCCCGCGTACGGATCGGTTGTTACGGCGTACTTCCTGTTCCAAGTCAAGTCGTGCTGAACAAAAAAGCCCTGTGACTCGAATTTGCTTATCCCGGGCATGAGTTCCAGGTTGTAGTCTTCCCCGTGTCGTTTCGCGGACTCGATACAGCGTTCGGCGGCTTGCATGGACGGCGGCAGCTGGGTCAGGGCAATCAGAAACTTTTTATCCGGCAAGACCGGTTTCATCATCTTCGTTCGGATACGTACGTTGGCGGTCCTGAGCTTTATCCATTGAGTGGAAAACCAGAATCGGGTGAACGGCACCAGATCCTGCCTGAAGCTGTTCCACAGCTTCTCCGCGGTCGGGGCGGTTCCGAGCAGGTTTTCAGGAGAGGTGATGTTCTCATACCATACCTGTACCCTGGGGACGCGCAGGAATCTCAGGAAGTGCTTGAAAACAATCGATTGCGGCATGGATGGAGCGAGGTTCGTTTTCGCTGAGCGTGCTTGCTGTCCCGTCGGTTGGCGCCCCGGGCAGGATTCGAACCTGCAGCCTTCCCCTTAGGAGGGGGACGCGCTATCCAGTTGTGCCACCGGGGCTTGGTTACTCGATTCCTTAAGTATAAGCCCGTTTTGACGATTTCCGAAACGCTTATCCGGGAATCGGTGCCGTTCGTCGGATTCTTGCTCCCTTGGTCTCGGTCAAGTGAGACGCTTGGCACGCGCCGCCGCTTCCCGGTCCGGGGAAACATTGGTACCGAGGGTGGGACTCGAACCCACACGGGTGTTACCCCACCGGATTTTGAGTCCGGCGCGTCTACCGGTTCCGCCACCTCGGCCAAGAACCGGCGAATTGTAAACCAACGGCCCGCGGAGGGGGAAATGCAGGTTTTGCTGAAGAAAATTTCGGAATGCGCCGAGCAACCCGGGCTGTCGGATATCCACGTCCACGGCGGACGTCCGATTTACTTGCGCGTGAACGGACAAATGAGTCCGTTGTCCGAAGACTGCGTCGCCGCCGACGACGTAAGGGCGTTCGCCGAGCGTTTCATGACGCCCGAGCTGAAGCAGCGATGGCTGAACGAGAAATCGCTCGACCTCGGCGTCGAGCACGACGGATACAGGTACCGCGCGAACTTTTATTTTGAATCGGGGCGGCCGGCGATGACGTTGCGCAAAATAGAGGATCTCGTGCCGGCGTTGGACGACCTCGGGATGCCGTCCTCGGTCGGTTCGACTCTCGCCGCGTCGCACGGCCTTGTTTTGCTGACCGGCGCGACCGGTGCCGGCAAGTCGACCTCGTTGGCGGCGATGGTCAATCACGTCGTGAGCACCCGTGCGGTGCATCTGCTGACAATCGAGGACCCGATTGAATTTCGTTTTGATTCACGTCGTTCGTTGGTCTCCCAAAGGGAAATCGGCGTCGACGCGGTTTGCTTCAAGTCGGCTCTGCGCGCGGCGTTCAGGGAAGACCCGGATCTGATTCTGATCGGTGAAATGCGGGACCTTGAAACGATTTCGCTTGCGTTGAGCGCCGCCGAAACCGGACATCTGGTGCTTGCCACCTTGCATACTTCCAGTTGCGCGGGAGCGGTCAGCCGCATCGTCGACGCGTTTCCTTCAAGGTCACGGGACCAAGCGCGCGTCCGGCTGGCTGAGGGACTGCGGATGGTGATCAATCAGCGCCTCTTGCGCCGTGCCGACGGCAACGGCCGGGTGGCGGCGTTCGAGGTATTGCTTGCGAGCAGCGCGGTGCGGAACCTGATCCGGGAAAACAAGACGTACCAATTGCCCGGCGTGATCGACACCGCCGGCTCTCAAGGCATGGTCTCGATGAGAAAGGCGCTTGAGACGCTGCGCGCCGCGGGCGTCGTTGCCGACGAGCCGTCCGTTGTTCCGCGCGTCGGTCAGGCGGCGGGCGGCCGTCTCGGAGGTACGCCGTGAAAGCGTTCTCGAAAGGCTTTTCGCGTCCTCGAAAGGTCGGCGTCTGTTTCGACTCGTCGGGGGTTGCCCTTGCGTTCGGACTCAGCCGCCGTCGCGGTGCGGCGGTGTTTCGCCGCGCCCGGGTTGCCGCCCACGACGGCTCGTTTCCGTCGTGCGCCGGCGCGTATCGGGACGCGTTGGCGGCTTTGATCGCCGAACGGAACGCGACGGGCGCGAAGTGCACGGTCTCGTTGCCCACCGCCCGTTGCCGGGTGCAATGGGAGACCTTGACCGGGGCCGGCTTGCGCGAGCTGCGCGCCGCCGCGAGGCGTTCGGCGTTTTGGCGGGCGCGGCTGGGGGTCGACCTCGAAAGTCATTGTGCGTGGTGGTGGTTTACGCGGGTTGCGGGCGGACCCGGAATCGGGGCGTTGCTTTGCGCCGCGCCGCGCGAGGAGGTCGCCGTTTACGTCGACGCCGTCCAAGCGGCGGGGCTTGCGGCCTGCGCCGTCGGCGTTTCGTGCTTTGATTATTTTGGCGGGGAGTTTTCGCCGGATCTCTCCCGGGTCACTTTGATTTTGGATTGCGACGACGCTTGTCTTCTCTCGAGCGGCGCTTTCGGTCTGCGCGCGCACGGCGTCGAGTTCAGCACGCGGGACGCGGACGCGTTGCAAAGCGAAGAAAGCGAGTTCCGCGACGGCGTAGTGAATAGTTTGGCGGTTTGCGTGCGCCGCAGCGTCGAGCACGAACGGTCGGCGTCGCGCTCGCGGGCCGAGGTGAGAGTGATCGCCGCGCGTGGCTTGCACGGCGACTGGCTGCAATCGCTGCAAGCGCGCCTTCCCGGGTTTGCGGTCGAGTTGGTCGACGGTTGGGCCGCGGCGGGGGTTCCGCCGCCGGACGACCACGCGCGCGACGAGCCGTGGCGCCTGCCGCGGGCGGCGGCGCGTCTTGTCGCGAAGCCGCGGCGGATGCGGGGCTGGACGCGCACCGTCTTCGTGCCCGCGGTGAATTTTGCGGACCGGCGCGGCGACGACGTTCGCCGCCGGCGTTATTCGGCGCTTGCGCTGTTTTCCGCCGCCTGCCTGTTGAGCGTCGGCGCCGGCTACGTACATTGGACCTTGTTCGAGGAGTACCGGCGTTTGCAGCCCGGCGCCGAGGAACACGCGCGGTTGTTGCAGCTCCGGGACCGCACGCGCGCGGAATTGGAAACCTTGAGGAGCAAGCTGTCGAACCGTATCTTGTTCTACTCGTCCATCCAGCGCGTTTCGTTCGAACGCAAGTTGATGCCGCGCCTGCTCGCCTTGATCGAGCACGCGACGCTTGAAGGCGTGTGGCTGAACGAGGTCCATTTCAAACGCTCGGAGTCTTTGCGCATCGTCGGAAAGTCGCTGAGCGACGAACGGATTTTCGGCTTCATCCGGCGTCTTCGCGCGGCGGACGAGATCGTCGAGGTGTCGTTGGAAAGCGCGGCGCTCGAAGCCGACGGCGGCACCGGAGCGCCCGCGGGAGCGGGCCGGCTCAAGGATTTCATCGTCACTTGCCGTTTGCGGGATTCCGGCGGGCGGTCATGAACGGGTCTCTTGCAGGGTCGAAGCGGGGGGTGCGGCGTCTTGCCGTCCTCGGGCCGCCCGTGCTGGTGCTGGCGGCGTTGCCGGCGTACGCGCTGCTGGTTCTACACCCGCTCGCTTCCGAGAATGAAACGATGCGCGCTCGCGCGGACGCCGTTGCGGCGTTGTCCGAACAGGCGTCCGAGCTGGGAAAGCGATTCACCACGTTGCAACGTGAGCTTGACGAGGAGACGCCGTCTTATTCCGGCATGCTCCGGGATTTGCGCGGCTGGCGGGTCGAAGCGCAGAGCTACGTCAGCCGCATCGCGGCTGACGCGGGTCTTGAAGTCACGGCGATGGAATGGACCGACGCCGAAGCGGTGACGCCTGAGTTCGAATCGGGTCAGGGGCGTCGCTGGTTGCGCATCGGGATTTTCGTCAGGCTTGCCGGCGCTTGGCGGGCGCATCTCGATTTTGCGCGCAATTTGTCGCGTTGCGACTGTCTGGTTCAGGTGCTGGAGAAAAGATTGACGGCGTCCGAACGGTCGGGGTCGGTCGAGGCTTCGACGTCCTTGTTCATCTACTACCCGGGAGACGGTGCGAATGTGTAAGCGTCGTTTGTCCGGTTGGGCGTTCGCGTTGCTCGCCGCTTGGGCGGCGGCACCCGCCGACCCCTTTGCGCCCGCAGCCGCGGCGGACAAGCTCGATGCGCCCGTTCCTGCTCCGCCGCCTCCCGCGGCACCGCCCCCGAACTACCGCGTCGCCGGCACCGCGATTTCTGGGCGGCGCGCGGTCGCCGTGATACAGCTGCCGGAAGGCCGTTTCTTCATCGTGCGACCGGGAGAAAGAATCGGTGATGCAGCCGTGGTCGAAATCACGCTCGACGCGGTTCACCTTGAAACGGGCGCTGCCGTGCTGCGTCTGCCCGTGAGCGATTGAGCGATGCGTTTGAAGGCGAACCGCTTGGTCGTAGCTGCGCTTGCGGGTCTGCTGCTTGCCTTGTCGTCGGGGGCGTCGGGACGCGCGCCGGTTTCCGTGCGGGCGGAAGGCATCGACGCCTCGAAAGAGGCCGGTCGGCTCGAGCGTACGCGTGCGGCGCACGGCGAGCGTCTGCGAAAGAGCCGCCGCGTCGTTGACAAATATCGAAAGCGCAACCGCGGCGCGTTGAGCGCCTATCGGACCCGCGGCGGAAAACGCAAGCCGCCTGCCCGTTCGCCGCAAGCGCGCAAGCGCAACGCGTCCGCCGCACGCGGCGAATACGCCCGCCGCTTCCGGGCGCGGGTCCACGCGCCTTCGCCGCCGCCGCGCCCGGTTTCGGTATCCGGCGGGGCCGAAATCGCGGCGCACTTCGCCGCCGCGCCCTTGCACGTCGTCGCCAATGCACTGGCGGCGCTGACCGGCGCAAACGTCGTCGTCGCCGAGGAAATCGCCGCCAAGCCGCTGAGCTTTCGCGCCGAACGCTCGCCGTGGCGGGATCTGCTTGCGGCGGTTACGCGCGCTCAGGACTGGGAAGTGCGCGACGACGACGGGTTTATCCGCGTCCACGAGCGCCGCGACGGGGACAACGCAAGCACCGAGCGCTCGGCCTCGGCGCAACGGAACGTTGATTTGCTGCGGTTCTTTCACGTTGCGCCGGCCGACATGAAAAAGGCGGTCGCACCTTTGTTCACCGGGACCGAGGACAAGCCGGCGATGAGCGTCGACGAGCGCACCGGCTCGTTGGTGGTCAAGGGGGCCGCGGAGGACGTCGATTTGGTCGCGGCGCTGACCGGGAAGCTCGACCGTCCGGTACGGCAGGTCTTGATCGAGACTTTTATCGTCGAGGCGGGCAGAGGCTTGGAACGCGCCCTCGGCGCCCGGCTCGGCCTCGACCGCTTCGACTCGGAAGGCGTCATCCGCGTCGGCGGCGTCGCGGGTGCGGCGGATTCCGCCGAGCGGTTGGTCGTGGACCTGCCGGTCGCGTCCCCCGCGGGCGGCGTCGGTTTCTTGTTCGACGGCGAGCGTTTGAAGCTGGAGCTGACCGCGCTCGAACGGGAAGGCAAGACCCGGATCGTCTCCAACCCGCGGATATTCACCCTGAACGGGCGTGAGGCGGTGATTTTCCAAGGCGACGAGGTGCCTTATTTCAGCGTCTCGGAAAACGGGACGCAGACCGAGTTCAAGGAAGCCGGCGTGCGTCTTGCGGTAACCCCTCGAATCGTCGGCGACGGGAACCTGATAATCGAGGTGACGGTGAACAAGGACACGGTGGACACGCGGGTGCAGAATCCGCCGATTACGCGCCGCCAGATCAAGACCGCGTTGCTGGTCGCCGACGGTGCGATGGTCGTCATCGGCGGGATTTACTTCGACACCCGGGTCGACAGCGAGACCCGGGTGCCGGTGATCGGGCGCGTTCCCGTGCTCGGGCGCTTGTTCAAACGCTCTCAGAATACGCGCGACTTCAGGGAGCTGCTGGTGTTCATCGCGCCGAAAATCGTCGGAGCCTCGATGTGACCGCCGCCCCTGCACGCCGCGGCC
This sequence comes from uncultured Chromatiales bacterium, assembly GCA_964347615.1. Taxonomy (GTDB): domain Bacteria; phylum Pseudomonadota; class Gammaproteobacteria; order Poriferisulfidales; family Oxydemutatoraceae; genus CAYFZO01. The sequence continues at coordinate 2,176 of CAYFZO010000018.1, read as the reverse complement.
TGTCGCTTTCGGGGTTTCCGCTTTCGGCCGTCGGCTTCGTCGAGTGCATGCTGTCGCAAGCGGTGCGGACCGGCGCGAGCGACGTCCATCTCGAACGTTGCCGCACTTTCGCGAGATTGCGTTATCGTCTCGACGGCGTGTTGGTGCGGGTGGAGAACGGCTCGTTTCTGTTCGACGAATACTCGGCGGTGGTGGCGCGGATCCGGATCCTGGCTTCTCTCGACATCGCCGAGCGGAGATTGCCTCAGGACGGCAGGTTTTCCTACGCTTGCGAGCACGGCAGCGTGGACGTGCGGGTTTCGATCCTGCAGGCGGTGTCGGGAGAGCGCGTCGTGTTGCGGATCCTGAGCACCGGTTCGGACGGCGACGATTTCGAGGCGCTCGGCATGGCGCCGCGCGAGGCGGCGGTGCTGGAGCGCGCGGTGCGCGCAAGCCAGGGGATGGTGCTTGTGACCGGTCCCACGGGCAGTGGCAAGACCACGACGCTTTATACGGTGCTGAACCGTATCAACACCGAAGAGATCAGTATCCTTGCGGTCGAGGATCCGGTCGAACGACGGCTTGAAGGCGTCGGTCAGGTGCCGGTGCGCGAGCAGCCGGGGTTGGGCTTCGCCGACGTCCTGCGTGCTTTTTTGCGCCAGGACCCGGAAGTGATCCTGGTCGGCGAGATCAGGGACTTCGAGACCGCCGACATCGCGTTCAAGGCGGCTCTGACCGGACATCTCGTGCTGAGCACCTTGCACACCAAGGATTCCTCGGCGACGATCGCCAGACTGGTGAACATCGGACTGCCTCAGCACCTGGTCGGCAGCGCGTTGAGCCTGATCGTGGCGCAACGGTTGGTGCGCGTGCTTTGCCCGAAGTGCAAGGTCGAGGATCAAGCTGCCTCCCAAGTGCTGGAATCCATGCACGTCGACGACGCCGAACTCGCCGGTGCGCGGCTGTTTCGCGGTGAAGGTTGCGAGCATTGTGCGTGGACCGGGCATCGGGGACGGCGCGGCGTTTTCGAGATGCTCAAGATCGACGAGAAGGTGCGCGGGGCGATTCACCGCGAAGCGCCGCCCGACGAGATTGCGCGCTTGCTCGCCGAACAAGGCGGGGCCGGTCTGGCGCAAAGCCGTCGCCGTCTGTTGTTGGACGGGGTCATCGGTCTCGCCGAGTACCAACGCGACGACTGATCGGCACTGCGGTTTCACCCGCCGCGGGGCGGGTATGCTATGTCGCGTGAAAAGGAGTGATTTTAGCTTTGACCTGCCCGCGGAATTGATCGCCGACCGCCCGTGTGCGCAACGCAGCGGCTCTCGCTTGCTGAAGGTGTCCGCACGAGGTGAGTTCACCGATCTTGTTTTCCGCGACGTCGCGCGGTTGCTGGAGCCGGGTGATTTGCTGGTCGTAAACGACAGCCGGGTCATCCGTGCGCGGATTTCGGCGCGCAAGGAAAGCGGCGGGCGGGTCGAGGTGCTGGTCGAGAGGCTGTTGGACGACGGACGCGCGCTGGTGCTGGCGCGTGCCGCCAAGCCGTTGCGTGACAACGCGCGTCTGCTTGTCGGCGACGCGACGCTGCGGGTGGTCGGGCGCCGGGACGATCTGTTCGTGCTCGAGCCCGAGGGAGCTTGCACGTTTTCCCGGTTGCTCGAACGGTTCGGCGAAGTGCCGTTGCCGCCGTACCTGCGCCGTTCGCCTCAGGCGTTCGACGAAAGCCGTTATCAGACGGTGTACGCCCGGCATCCGGGTTCGGTCGCCGCCCCCACCGCCGGCTTGCACTTCGACCGGCGTTTGCTCGATCGGCTTGAGCGCAAAGGCGTCGAGATCGAGGCGTTGACGCTGCACGTCGGCGCCGGCACGTTCCAGCCTTTGCGCGGCGAGGAACTCGACGAGCACGTCATGCACCGCGAAAGGCTGCGGGTGCCGGCGCGGCTGTGCGACGCGGTCGTCGCCTGTCGCCGGCGCGGCGGGCGGGTCGTCGCGGTCGGCACTACCGTGGTGCGCGCGCTTGAGACGGCTTGCGACGCGGCGGGCAGGATCCGCCCGTACCAGGGGGAGACCGACCTGTTCATCCGTCCCGGATACCGGTTTCGGGTTTCCGACGCGTTGATTACGAACTTCCATCTGCCTGAGACCAGCTTGTTCGTGTTGGTGTGCGCCTTTTCGGGGCGGCGGCGTACGTTCGAGGCGT
>CAYFZO010000017.1:0-46841 GCA_964347615.1 uncultured Chromatiales bacterium | reverse complement strand
TTATTCACCTCGGTGCAGGCGCAGACGTTCGACCCACCCCTGTGCGAACGGTCGCCGGTGGTTCAACTTGCAATCCTTGCTGCGGCGAACGTGGACAGCGGTTGCGCCGCTTTCGATCCCAACGCGCTGCAAGGCGTAACCACTCTGGATATGAGCGACAGGGCCGTCCGCGAGTTGAAGTCGGGGGATTTCAACGGACTGGGTCGCGTAGCTACGTTGAACCTGTCGGGCAACCAGTTGGAGTCGTTGCCGGCGGGCGTACTCGACGGGTTAACCGGTCTGCGAACGCTGGATCTGTCGGACAACGAGTTGCAGTCGTTGCGGTTTTCCGCGTTCAGCGGCGCGGGCAGCTTGCAGGTCTTGGATCTGTCGGACAACCGGTTGCAAGTGCTGCCGTGGCAAGGCGCGTTCAGGGGATTAGGCAATCTGCGCGAGTTGAACTTGGAGCGCAACCGGTTGCAGGGAGGGATCAGGGGTAACCGCTTTACCGACCTCGGCAATCTGAGGCGGCTGGATTTGAGCGACAACCGACTGGAAGATCTCGAAGCCGACCTGCTTGGGGATACTCCCAAATTGAAACAGTTGGATTTGCGCAACAACCGATTGGAGTTCTTGCGCGCGAAGCTATTCGATGGACGCAATTTCAACCCCGCCGTCGTTGACGGCTACGGCGGGAGTTTGCTGCTTTCAGGCAACCCGGGTCTCGACGGCGACCCGCAGACGCCTCTTGCCCTGATCATGGAGGTCAGGGCACGTGCGCTTAGTAGGGAAAAAGATTGTTTGGACATGAGAGGCACTTTCTGTTTTTTGAGCATCAACGTATGGCGGGCTGACGTCGAAGCCTACTTGGCCCAGGGCGCGCCGTTTGACTTCGACTTCAGATGGGACGCGGTAGGCGACCACAGCGACAACCCTCTCGGCACAGGCGACTCGTTTTCGGCGGGACGACGGAGCAACAATAACCGTGACAGGGTCAGATATTCGAGCAGAGAAAGTCCCCCCGAAATATCCGACCTCCGGGTGTTCTTCACCAGTTCGCCGTCGTTGCCTCAGGGCGATTCGGGCTGCGGTTTCAACCCGTGCTACGACGGCTTTGTAATCAGGGCACCCACGGACAATAGCGAGGATTGCAAGCTACGTCCGGGCTGCTACCGGAACCGTGCCAACTTTGGACATAATTCCAACGCCGTTGACTGGAGCCAGACAAGGGTCAGGGACGTCCGTTTTGTCTCGACGCCGGAAGATTCGGACGGCTACGGCACGGGCCTCGAAACGTTCGAGATAGACGTGCTTTTTGACAGAAGGATCGTCGTCGTCGAAGGGAAGCCTGAACTGGTCGTGAGAATCGGAAGCGTCGAAAGGCGCGCAAGCTACGTGCCGTCCGAAGACGGTTCCGGCACGATCCGATTCCGCTACCGACTCTCGAGAGACGACTCGGCGGACAGCGACGGCATTGAAGTCCTGCGCATCGACAGGAACGGAGCGACCATTGACGATATGCTGATCGGGCACAACAGCCCGGACATAGGCGATCTCCGTGGTCACGGGGGAAGATTTCCCGACCAAAAAGTTCAGCAGCTGTCTTTCATATTGTTCGACGCCGCCACGGCTTCGGTCAGGGAAGGGTCAGGGGTGGATCTGAGTTTCACCTTAGATCCGCCACGGGCAGCGGGAGGGCTTGCAGCCGTCTTGTCCATCAGCGGGGGAGAGCCGTTCGATGTGCAGCGGTCCCAGCATTCCTTGGACAGGTCAGGCGGGGTCGTACGGGTTTCAATTCCCGACAACGACTGGATCGGTCGGGCGCGTGACACTTTCACGGTGTCCCTGCAGGATTCGAGGGGCTACATTCCCGCCGACGTGCAGACGGTCGAGGTCGAGATCGAGGAAGGGGTTTGCGACCGCACGCCAAAGGTGCGTGACGCGCTGATGGAGGCGACCAGGCGCGACGGCTGCGCCGAGGTGACCAATGAGGACTTGGGCGCCGTGGTCGACCTGGATCTGAGCGATCTGGGGATAGAACGCCTCAACCCGAGGGATTTCCTGGGTCTCAGCGGCTTGCGGGGGCTGGATTTGCGCGACAACAAGCTGCAAATCCTGCCGGCGGGGATATTCGAGGGTCTCGCCAAGTTGGGCGACGCCTCCAGCTATCTGCTTCTCGAAAACAATCCGGGTGCGCCTTTTGATTTCGTCTTCCAGATGGGTATTGTCGAAATCAGGGCGCAAGGCAATGAGGAAGTGGTCGCCGTCAGCCCTTACTTGGCCCAGGGCGCACCGTTCGACTTAACCTTTAAGACGGAAAATTACAATTTTCGCTTTGATGCCGGCGACTTACGAGGCCAACGCCAAGAAATAACCCTTCTCGCTTCCGGTTCATTGAGTTTTATTCATGATGTCCCTGGATCTCTTGATCTGCCGTCGTTGCCCAGGGGCGGTTGCGATCTCGCCCGTTGCTATACCGGTTTTGGATTCAGCAGTGAGGGGAGTGGAGACACCATCTACCGCTACAGGTCTCAAAGAACCGTATCGGTAAACCGTTTCGAGTTCACCTCGCATCCGCAAGACGCGGACGGCTACGTTGCGGGCGTGGAGACGATCATCGTCGAGGTTGAATTCGACGACAAGGTAGCCGTGAGTCCTTCGCAGATAGGCGGCATGCCGTCGTTGGTACTGGAAATCGGGAGCACGACGCGCGTCGCGAGTTACGCCCCGGCCTCGAGCGTGACCAACGTCTGGAGGTTCGCCTATACGCTCAGGGAGGACGACGTCGACGTGGACGGCATCAGGGTCGCCTCGAGAGACGGGTTGAAGTTGAACGGCGCCACCGGGGTAGGGCTGATCCATGAGTTTCAGCCGGGTTCCGTGCGTCTGCCGAATAGCGCCGACGATACCGACCCCGAGCACAAGGTCCAGCTGGGGACCGCCTTGTCGTTTGACGCCGCCGCGGTCTCGCACAGGAAAGACTCGACTCTCGAGTTGCCTTTCAACGTCTTGCCCGTGGCGCGGTCGGCGTTCGTCGTCGAGTACGTCGTGGAGGGCGCCGATTTTGCTTACAGCGGCAGGATTGCGGTTTCAGTGGGATCGCGTCGCGAGTTGATTCGGATTCCGATCGGGGCCGACGGCGAGGCTTTCGAGGTGCGGCTGAGGCCTTCGGACGACTACTTTCTGTTTTCTCCGTCGCGGACGTCGGTGACGGTCAAGGCGGGGATTTGCGACCGTACGCCGCAGGTTCGGGACGAGTTGCTGTCGGTGCTCGGCAAGAACGATTGCGCCGACGTCTCGAACCAGGACTTGACGAGGGTGGAAAGGATGGACTTGAACGATGCCGGCGTCGCGAGCCTGCGTTCGGAGGATTTTTCGGGCTTGACCAACTTGAGATGGCTGCTGCTGAACGATAACCGGTTGCAAGGTTTGCCGTCGGGCTTGTTCGAGGGGCTGGGCAATCTGGGTACGCTCGAGTTGAGGCGCAATCAACTTCAATCGTTGCGTCGGGACGCGTTCTCCGGGCTGGGCAAGCTGAACCGGCTGCGTCTGCAAAGCAACCGATTGAGCTCGTTGCCGCCCGGTGTGTTCTCCGGCGTCGGTCAGGCGGGGTGGTGGTTGTTCCTGAGCGACAACCCGCTGTCTTCGTTGCCGCCGGGCGTGTTTTCAGGCACCGATGGGCTGGAATGGTTGAACTTGGGTAACAACGCCATGACCGAACTGCCGGCGGGTATTTTTTCCGGGATTCCGGAGAGTTTGCGTACGCTTGTATTGGGCGATTCCAGGCGGTCGACGTTCGGGTTAGCGTTGAGATTTGAGTTTGCGGGCGGCGATGAGGGGTTGCTGACGGACAGCAGCGGTGACATCACCAAAGCGTTTGTCAAGCTCACGTTGCGCGAGGGGGCACCGTATCGTTTGCGAGGCAAATTGAGAGCATCCAGCGGTTTTGTGCACAGCGTTTTGCCGGAGCAGGTGGGGAGGCAGATGCAGTTCTTCATCGACGTGGAGATTCCGCCGGGCGCGACGCAGAGCAATACGTTTGAAGTGTTTCCTGGCGCCGCGTCTACTCTCACAGTGCGGCTTGACGACCTGTCGCCGCTGCCCGAGGACTGTCTATCTTGGCAACGAGGCGCCGATGGGCGTTGTTTCAGCGGCTTGGAAATCGTGCCGCCCGCGCCGTTCACTTTGCTTGACGTCTCGGCTGACACGTCGATATGCGACCGCACGCAGGCGGTCCAGGACACCCTCAATCAACTGTGGGAGGCCGGCGAGGGCGCTAACTGCCGGAACTTTCCGGCCGACTTGTTGAGGATTGCGACGTCCCTGGACCTGAGCGGCGCGGACTTGAGCAGTTTGACGTCGAGTGATTTCGCGGGCATGGAGTCGCTCGAACGGCTGGACTTGAGCAGCAGCACCGGCTTGCAAGCGCTGGGGGCGAACGCGTTCGGCGGTTTGGGCAGCTTGAGGCGGCTGGATCTGTCGTCGATGGGCCTGAGGACGCTGGATCCCCAGGCTTTCGCCGGTCTTGAAAGTTTGGAGCAGTTGCTGTTGCACGACAACGACCTGCGTGAACTGCCGGTGGGGATATTCTCGGGCTTGAGCGGTCTGGGTGTGCCGTCGGGGAGCCTGCGCGTCGAGGACAACCCGGACGCCTCCTCGCCGCATTTTGTTCTGTCCGCGGTGTTTCGAGTCGCGCAGGTCACGGGCAACGCGCTCGATTTTCATCTTTACCTGGCGCAGGGTGCGCCGTTTGAGCTGTCGTTTCCGTTGGCCGCCCAAGGTTCATCTTCGCCCGCGCCCCCGACGATGGTGATTCGGGCAGGGAGCACGCGCAGCGAGACCGTGAGCGTCACCCGCCAAGCCGGGCGGACGCTGCGTTTGAGTTTGGGCGATCCGCCGTCGTTGCTCCAAGGTAACTTAGGGGGTAACTCAGGTTGCGGTTACGCTCCCTGCTACGACGGCTTTGAAATCGCCTCGGGGTCGCCGATCGCCTACGACGGTACGCGGCGAGCGGCGCGGATCACGGCGGTCGAGTTTTCGGCGCCGCGCCACTTCGCCGACGGCTACGTTGCGGGGGTGGAGACGATGATTGTCGACGTGATTTTCGACAAGTCGCTGATCGTGGATACCACGAACGGCGCGCCGACGTTGCAGTTGCAGGTCGGGCGCAACGTCCGCGTCGCGTCTTACCTGCCGGGTCGAACCGACGTCGACAGGCTGCGTTTCAGTTATGCGCTCGCGTCGGCCGACGTGGACGACGACGGCGTCCACGTCGTTTCGAGTGGATTGGAGTTGAACGGCGCGACCGCGCGCGACATTTTCGGCGTGAACGCGGCACTTTCATTGACGGGCTTTCTCGATCCCGTCGCCGATCGTAAAGTCCGTCAAACCAGTTGGGTATCGTTTGAAACGAGTTCGGTGCGGTTCAGGGAAGGCGTGATGGCCGCGTTGTCTTTTCGCTTGGATCCGCCGGCGCCGCCCGGATTGATGGTGGGCTACCGCGTCGGTGCCCCCGGCGACGTCGCGGACGCCGACGACTACGGCGATGGCAGCAGCGGCATGGTTTCGGGCGTGGTCGCGGTTGGGACGGGCGCGACGCGAGGCACGGTTCGTATTCAAATCCGGGACGACGAGGTGGCCGAACCGGTCGAGGAGTTTTTCACGGTGTCGCTGTCTCCTTCGGACGACTATTTCGTGGCCGCGCCGTCCACGGCGCGGGTGGTGATCGTCGAAGGGGTTTGCGACCGTACGCCGAGGGTGCGTGAGGTGTTGACCTCATCGCGGTTCTCCGGTTGCACCGCTGTCACAGAGGCGTATCTGTCTTCACTACGGGATCTTGACCTGAGTTCCACGCGAATGGCCACGGTCAAGCAGGGGGATTTCCTGGGTCTGACCGGTCTGGAAGGATTGTCGTTGAACGCCAACTTTCTGCGAAGCTTGCCGGAAGGGGTGTTTTCCGGCCTCACGAGTCTGGAAGCGCTTCATTTGGGTGCCAACCCAGGTTCGCCTTTCAGTTTTCCGCTGAGGGTCGAACTCGCCGGCGGGCCGCAGGCGCCGCTGGTGGCGACCCAGCCGGTGCCGGTCAGGCTGACGCTGCGGCACGGGGCGCCTTACGTTTTCACCGTCGGCGTCTCGTTTTCCGGTGGTTCGTCGAGCACTCCGAACGTGACGTTCTCGGCGGGCAGCACGCAAAGTGAGGTGTTTTTCGTAACCCGTGCCTCCAACGCGATGAATTTGGGTGTGACGCTCAGCGTGTCGTCGCCGCCCAATTCCTGTGATTCAGACCGGCAACAAGGCGGCCAATGTTTCACGGGCTTCGACGTCACACCGGACGACCGGTCTTTCCGGGCGACGCCCGGTTCCCCCGATTCTGCTCCGACGGTGTGCGGTCGAACGCCGGGGATTCGCGACGCGATCCTGCGGCTGCCGGGCAGCCCCGCGAGTTGCGTCGGCTTTCCCTACGAGGCGCTGGGTTTTGCGGCGTATCTGGACGCGAGCAACGTGGGCTTGAGCGCGGTTTCGAGGGCCGACTTGGTGCCCATGATCCGGCTTCAAGATTTGGACTTGAGCGGCAACGCGCGGTTGCAAGCGCTCGACGAGTCGGTGTTCGCCGACCTCGGCGACCTGATGCGTCTGGATTTGTCGTCCGGCGGGTTGCGTGAGTTGCACCCGAGGGCTTTCGCGGGCCTGGGGGGCCTGAGGCAGTTGCTGTTGCAGGACAATGATCTGCAAACCTTGCCGGCGGGGATTTTCGAGGGTCTGGCCGGTCTGGGCGAAGCTTCGGGAAGTTTGCGTCTTGAGGGCAACGCGCCCGCTGACGGCTCTTCGAACTTCACGTTGACCGCGCAGTTGGAAGCCGCGGGCTCGTCGGGCGACGATTTGGACTTTTACCTGTATCTGGCGGAAGGTGCACCGTTCGACCTGAGGTTTCCGTTGACCGCGACGGGTTCCGCCGGTTCGGTTCCCTCGACGATGGGGATTTCGGTGGGGAGCACGCGGAGCGAGACCGTGCGTGCCACCCGAGCCGGTCAGACGCTGAGCTTGAGTTTGGGTGCCGCGCCGGCGTTGCCTCAAGGCGACTTGGGGGGTGACTCAGGCTGCGGCTACGACCCTTGCTACGCCGGGTTTGAGATCGCGTCGGGCGACCCGTTGGATTATTCCCGCGCCTTACCGCGGCCGCAGGTGACGGGCGTCGAGTTCTCGGCGCCGCGCTACTTCGCCGACGCCTACCTCAACGACGGTGCCGACCCGGGCGGGGAGACGTTCACCGTCGACGTGATTTTCGACCAGGAGTTGAGCGTGGACGTCTCGAACGGCGAACCGCGGTTGCTGCTGGAGATTGCAGGCGCTGCGACCACCGCGACCTACGTATCGGCGGTGGGCTTGAGTGCCAGGCTGCGTTTCAGTTACACGGTCGGTTGCCATTCTTCCTTTGGTTATTGCGATTCCGATGACGCTGACGGCGTCCACGTCGCCTCGGCGGACGCTTTGCTCCTTGACGGCGCCGTCGTCGCCGACGCTCTCGGCACGGCTGTGAACCCGTCGTTGGCGGCCGTCTTGAACGCCTCCCCCGGCCCTGGGGTTCGGACGGGCGGCTTGTTGCGGTTCGACGCAGCCTCGGTCGAGGTGGTCGAGGGAGAGATGCTCGAGCTGGGTCTGACCGCGAGTCTGATACCGCAGACGGCGATCACCGCGAGCTACCGCGTCGGCGTGCCCGGCGATATGGTCGGCGACGTGGCCGACGCCGACGATTACACGGACGCCGGCAACGGTGAGGTCGACGTCGGCGTCGCGCGGACCCCCATTCGCATTTCCATTCGGGACGACGAGGCGATCGACGCGCCGCGCGAGCGTTTCACGGTGTCCCTGATCGATTCCGGTTCCGACGCCTACTTTTTGGTTTCCCCGATGACGGTGACGGTCACGATCAAGGAAGGGGTTTGCGACCGCACCGAGCAGGTGCGCGACGCGCTGACGACGGCGGTCGGCGCCAACGCGTGCACCGACGTGACGGCGTCGGACTTATTCGGCCAAACCGAGCTCGATCTGAGCGAGGAGGGCATCGCATCCCTGAAAGGGGGCGATTTCTCGGGTCTGCCCCGGTTGCGGTCGTTGCAGTTGAACGACAACGATTTGCAAACCTTGCCGGCGGGAATCTTCGCGGGTCTGGATTTGGGCTTGCCCGAAGGCAGTCTGCATCTTCGCGGCAACCCGGACGTCGCCTCGCCGGATCTTGTTTTCACCGTGGAGTTCAGGTTTGTGCGCTTCGTCGCCGATGATCAAGGCGGCCATCAAGCCGAGCTGGTTCTGTATTTGGCTCAAGGCGCGCCGTTCGACGTGACGGTTCCGTTGGTTGCGGAAGGCGCGACCGGTTCTCCGGTTCCCTCTGAAGCGACGATTCCGGCGGGCGAGGTGCAAAGCGCCCGGTTCAGCGTGAGTCGCCAAGCCGGGGAAACGGTGACCCTGCGCTTGGGCGCGCCGATTCCGGTGTTCCTGCCGCGCGGCGGTTGCGGCACCCCGCCTTGCTACAGCGGCTTCCGGATCGCGGCGAGCGAGACGCGGTTCGTCTACGACGATTCGCTGGTGCAGGTCGAGCGGGACCTGCGGTTGTCGTTCGATCCGGCGGCAGTGGTCTTGAGGGCGGGCGGCTCGTCCGAAGTCGTGGCGTTGACGTTGAAAGGAAACAAGTTGCTCGATATGGACGAGACGGTGGTGGTGACGCTGACGCCGAGTCCGGGTCTCGAGGTGAGGTCGGAGTCGGGAGAGAGCCTGACGATGGTGACGCTGGGGCGCGACGCCGAAGCGACCACGCGCGTCCGAGTCAGCGCGAACCGAGACGCCGACCACGCGACTCCCGATGCGGAAAACCTGAACGCGGCGGTGGCTTTACCGAACAACGCGCGGGTGGCTGAAAGCACACTGAGGGTCACGGTGGCACAACGCGAAATCAGGGTGTTGTTCGAGCCGGGACGGATTACATTGGTGCGTGGCGGCGCGGCGAAGACAGTGACGATGAGAACCGAGCCTGAGTTGCAGAGCGGCGAAGTGTTGGTGGTCTCGTTGAGCGCGATCGACGTGGCGGTGGTGAGTCCGACGGGGGCGGTGAGGTTGACCCCGGCAAACAACGCCGTGCCTGTGACCCTCGGAGCGACCGGAGCGACGTCCCAGTCAAGCGTGCGCCGCACGGTGTCCGCGACGCTGGACGAGGGTGCGTCGTCGCTCGGAAACGCACGGGTGACGACGGAGGCTCTCGCGGTCGAGGTCATTCGCGGCGTGAACCTGTCGCTCTCCAGCCTCGCGGGTCAAGACTTGGTGAGATTCGATGCCAACGAAACGACCGAGGTCAGGGTGACGACGGATCCGGTGCTCGAGGGGGACGAGCGGGTGACGGTGACGGTAAGCGTTGACCGGCGCCTGAGTTTGGAGAGCGCCGGTAAGCTGGTTTTGAGCGCGATGAATCCGAGCGCCACGGTCGCTGTCACCACGGATATATCGGATTTGAATTTGGACGAGGGGGTTTCGGCGTCGGGCGAGGGCGAAAACGTCGGTGTCGTCGGCGGCACCGCGTCGCTTCGAGTGAGGACCGACCAGTCGAAGAAAGAGACGGTGAAGCTTTCGCCGTCGCCGGTGGTCGAGGTTCAACAAGGTGGCAGCACGCCGCTTCGCGTAACGATCGAACCGCGGTTGACCGCGGGGCAGGAAGCGCGGGTATCTCTGACGATCGAACCGGACAACGCGGGGTTGAGTTTTTTCACCGCCGTATCACCCTCCATTATCGAGGCGAGCTCTGCGACTGTCACGGTGTACCTGCACCAAAAGAATCCGTACGTTGACGTCGGGGTGGCGGCGGCTCCGGACGCGGTCATCGGAAATACCGCCCAAGTCACCTCGAGGGTGGTGCGGAATACCTCGGTGGAAGTCGGCGTTGACAGCCGGTCTCGCGTAACACTGGAGGCGACGACGCCTCAGGCGACCATCAGATTCGACCCCGCTCCTTTGGAACTGGATCTGGGCACAGACAAGACGGTGACGCTAAGCTTCGACGACGGCTTTACGTTGAGGGGGAGTCAGACGGCGGAGTTCATGGTGTCGGTCGAGGGTGAGGGGCTGAGCCTGCAAGGCGGGACGCCGACCCCGCAAGTTTTGAACGTGAGTTTGAGCGCAAGGAGTATGACGGCGGAAGTGACGGTATTGGCTTCGGCCGAGGCGGCGTCGGTCGGGCGTCTGGTAGTTAGGCCGGTCGGCGACGTCGAGTTGGAAGATGGCGCGGAAACGGTGTCGTTGCCGATCAAAGCGTTGCAAGAGGTGAATTTGAGTTTCGATCCGAACGAGGTGCTGATTCCTCGGAGCCGCAGCGCGCAATTTGGGGTGGCGATCAAGCCGCCGCTGATTGCCGATCGCCAGATGACGGTGACGCTGGCGATTTCAGACTCAGGGTTTTCTCAGGGTTTCACTTTCGGCGCCGGTCGGACGCAGCGTGAAACCATCATGTTCGACGCGGGCAAGTCGAGCGAGACGGTGACGGTGGCAACGACGGCGGAGATCGGCTCGATGGTGCCGGTGGGGGTGGAGGTGACCCGGTTCTCGGGCATTCGGACTATGGGGCAGCCGACTTTGGGTTTGCGAGCGACGGGACCTCTTGCGGCCCTCGACCTTACCCCCGCCGGCGGTGCGCCCGGAGACGAATTGGTACTGAATACGGGCACGAACGAAGTGGTGACGTTGAGCCTGCGTGGCCTGACGCTGTCGGGCGGTCACGTAGCGGAGTTCGAGGTGTCGGTCGAGGGTGAGGGGCTGAGCCTGCAAGGCGGGACGCCGACCCCGCAAGTTTTGAACGTGAGTTTGAGCGCAGGGAGGATGACGGAGGAAGTGACGGTATTGGCTTCGGCCGAGGCGGCGTCGGTTGGGCGTCTGGTAGTTAGGCCGGTCAGCGGTGTCGAGTTGGCGGACGGTATGGAGACGGCGACGTTGCCGATTCGCGTGTTGCAATCGGTGTCGTTGGTTTTTGACCCGAATTTGGTGGAGATTCAACGAGGTCGCAACACGGAGTTCGAGGTAGCGCTCAACCATCCGTTGATTGCGGATCGCCAGACGACGGTGACGCTGACGATTTCAGGCCAGGATTTCGCTTTCGACGGCGGGCAGCCGCAGCATAAAATCAGGTTCGACGCGGGCAAGTCGCGCGAGACGGTGAGGGTGGCAACGACGGCGGAGATCGGCTCGATGGTGCCGGTGTCGGTGGGAACGGATACGAGCTCGGGCGTTGACTTGGCGCGATTGCCGGGTCTGACGTTGAAAACGACGACGCCCCGGGTCACGGTGGAGTTCGATCCCTCCCGGCTGAGCCTGACACAGGGTGAGAGGAGAAGCTTGACTATCAGCTTGTACGCCGGTAGCCAAGCTTATCGGCTGGCTCCGGATCAAGATGTGATGCTGACGGTGGCGGTGGAGGGAGGTAATTTGAAAGTCACGACGGATCCGAATCCTTCAGCAACGGGGGACTCGGCGGTTAAGATTTCCCTGAGCCCAGGCTCGCCGGCGGCGGCGGTAGTGACAATCATCGCCGGAATGCTGCCGGACACGGGTTCCTTGACAGTGAGCAGCAACGACGTCGAATTGGTTGGAAACACAAGGCTTCAGATTAGAGTGAGATCGCCGTCGGACGGCACGACGTTGAGAATCAGGGTGTTCCTGGAAGGCGCGCTGGAGTAGCCTCTCGACCCGCAGCGGGGTTTGCCCCCTCTCCCTCTCGATTTACCCCCCGGGTTTACCAAGCAGTCTTGCCGCTGTCCTTTCCCACGTCCACCTTGGGCGCAACGCGGGATTGGATTGACGACGGCGGCAGCGAGTTCATGGCCGGGTTCGGTGATTGTCAATAAGCGGGCACGTCAGGACGGCACTGTCAGGACTCGTGGGATTGAACTTTATGTCCCTGCCGCCGCGCCGTCCTCGATCCGGCGGCTGCGTCGAGCGGGTCAACCGAACCCGTGCGCGAGGCGTCCTGTTTGTCGTCTCGGGGCGATCCCAAGGCGATCCCAAGGCGATCTCAGGGCGATCTCAGGGAGAGGTCGGCTTTTCAGTACCGAGACGATCACTTTCGTCCGAACCGGACATTGGCTTTGAGCTCCCCGATGGTGTATCTTGAGGGTCTTGGACGTCGGTACCTGAGGTTGCTCCAAATCCGCTGAACTCGTACGAAAGCTTGAACCCCCCGGCGTTTTAAGGTAAATATGTCGCCCGCTGCCGTTCTTCGGTGCCGAACTTCCGGCCGGCCGTACACAACATAATGATAAAAGTCAACGACTTAAGCAAGCGTTTTGGTGCTTTCACTGCGGTTGATTCCCTCAGTTTCGAGGTCAACGTCGGTGAAGTGCTCGGTTTCCTCGGCCCCAACGGCGCGGGGAAATCGACGACGATGAAAATGATCACCGGCTTCATGAAGCCGTCGTCGGGCCGGATCGAAGTCTGCGGTTTTGACATCGAGGCTCAGGCGCTCGAAGCCAAGCGGGTTATCGGTTACACCCCCGAAGGGGCACCGGCGTACGGCGAGATGACGGTGCAGGAGTTCTTGAAGTTCACCTTGGCGGTGAGAGGACTCGACGCGCGCCGTCGGCGGGAAAGTCTGGGTGCCGTGGTCGAGCAGCTCGAGCTCGGACAGGTTCTGCACCAGCCGATCGAGACCTTGTCCAAGGGGTTCAAGCGCAGGGTCGGGCTGGCTCAGGCGCTGGCGCACGATCCCCAGGTGCTGATCATGGACGAACCGACCGACGGGCTCGACCCCAATCAGAAGCATCAGGTGCGCAGGCTGATCAACTCCTTGACCGCCGACAAGACCGTGGTCATCTCGACCCACATCCTCGAAGAGGTCACCGCGGTGTGCACCCGGGCTTTGATCATATCCGGGGGGAAACTCCTGGTGGACGCGACTCCGGATCAGCTGCTTGCGCGTTCGCGTTATCACAACGCGGTCAGCATGGTCGCCGGGGACGCTGAAATTGCGGCCAAGCTGGAAGCGCTTCCCGCGGTCAAGCGGGTGGAGAGCAACGGGCGCCTGTGCGTGTTCCCGGCGGGCTCCGAGCCGTTGTATCCGCTGGTCGAGCGCTTTGTCAGGGAACAAAAGCTCAAAGTCAGCGATTTGCGCATGGAGAGCGGGCGCCTCGATGAAGTGTTCCGCGAAGTGACCAAAGGGGAAACCTCGTGAACGCGTTGCTTGCGGTGTTCAGGAGGGAGCTAAGCAGCTACTTTGCGACGCCGATCGCGTACGTGTTCATCGTGATCTTTCTCGTCATGAGCTCGGTGATGGCCTTCTATCTCGGCGGGTTCTACGAGAGCAGGCAGGCGAACTTGGCTGCGTTCTTCATTTATCACCCGTGGCTTTACCTGTTCCTGGTGCCCGCGCTTTCGATGCGCCTGTGGGCCGAAGAACGCAAGAGCGGCAGTCTAGAACTGCTGATGACCTTGCCGATAACGACCGGGCAGGCGGTCGTCGGCAAATTTCTCGCTGCGTGGTCTTTCACCACGCTCGCTTTGCTGCTGACCTTTCCGATATGGATCACCGTGAACTACCTCGGGAACCCCGACAACGGCGTAATCACCGCGGCTTATCTGGGCAGCCTGCTGATGGCGGGCGGGTTTCTCGCAATCGGTTCGTGCATTTCGGCGACGACCAAGAACCAGGTCATCGCGTTCATCATCAGCGTCGTCGTCTGCTTCCTGTTCCTGCTCAGCAATTTCCCGCTGGTCCTGAACCCGTTGCGCGCGTGGATGCCGCAACTGCTGGTCGACACCGTCGCTTCCTTGAGTTTCATCAACCACTTTGCTTCGATCAGCAAAGGCGTCATCAATCTGCGCGACCTGGTCTACTTTGCGCTGATGATCGTGTTTTGGCTCAGTGCCAACTCGATCGTGGTCGAGATGAAGAAAAGTGATTAGATTCAAGCTTGAAACGGTTTACCTCGGCAGGCCAGGAAACGGGCCAGAGAACGAGCCAGGGAATAGGCAAAGGAAGGTGCACAAGTGAAAATCAACCTTTCCAGAGGAGGGCTGATAGCGGCACTCGCGGTCTTGTTTTTCGCGCTGATGATTCTCAACAACGAATTGCTGCGCGGCATGAGGATCGATTTGACCGCGAACAAGCTTTACACCTTGTCCGAAGGCACCCGCAGCATCCTCGGGCAAATCCAGGAGCCGATCAACCTCTACCTGTTCTTCTCGGAAAAAGAGACCGAGTCGCTGCCGCAAATCAGGAGCTACTACGAACGGGTCAGGGAGGTGCTTGAGGAATACCGCCTGCTCGCGGGCGGGAAGCTGAAAGTGCATTACGTCAACCCCGAGGCGTTTTCTCAGGAGGAAGACCGGGCGACGCAACTCGGTTTACAGGCGGCTTCGGCCGGCGGCGCCGAGAAGATTTACTTCGGTCTCGCCGGCACCAACGCGCTCGACACCACCGAAGTCATCCCGTTTCTGCAACCCGGGCGGGAGAATTTCCTTGAATACGATCTCGGCAAGCTGATTTACAACCTGATACACGTGAAGAAGCCGGTGCTGGGGCTGATGACCGACCTGCCGATGTACCCGACGAGGATAAATCCCGCGACCGGGCGGATGAACGAGCCGTGGGTCATCACTCAGGAGCTCGAGCAGCTGTTCGACGTCGAACTGGTTTTCACCGACGCCGAAGAGATCGCCGAGGAAATCGACGTGCTGATGGTCGTGCATCCGAAAGACCTGTCGGACAAGACGATGTACGCGATAGATCAGTTCGTCATGCGCGGCGGCAAAGGCCTGTTTTTCGTCGACCCCATGGCGGAAGCCGACGTCTCTCCGCAGCTTGCGGACGAGCCGGCGCGCGATATAAAGGACAGGAGTTCCAGCTTGAATCGCCTGTTCCGCACTTGGGGATTCAGCGTTGACGAGGACACGATTATCGCCGACCCGGCAAGGGCGTTGCAGGTCAGTTTCCAAGGGGAGGGAGGGGGACGGACGGTCAACCATCCGTCGGCACTGAGAATGCGGGAGAAAGACTTCAACCGTGAAGACGTGGTCATGAACGCCCTGGAGACGATTCACCTTTATCTGGCTTCGCACGTCCAAGTCGAGAAGGAAGCCGAAGTTGAGATGACGCCGCTTATTCACACCACGAAGAGGGCGATACCGGTGCCTTTGCCGCGTTTCCGCTTCATCGCGGACCCGCGCCTCCTGCTCGAAGGGTTCAACGCGGAAGACGTCGAATACCCGCTTGCGGCACGGATCCAAGCGAACTTCAAAAGCGCTTTTGACGGCCCTCCCGAGGACGAGCCGGAAGAAGACGGAGAGGAAGAAAACGGTGAGGAAAGCGAAGCAGAAGAGGAGGAAACCGAGAAAGACGCAGCCCCTGAGAAAGAACACGTCGCCGAGACCGCGCAGCCCGGCATCGTCACGGTCGTCGCCGACGTTGACGTGTTGAGCGATCGGATGTGGGTGCAAAAGCAAAGCATCCTGGGTCAGTCTTTCTCGATTCCGTTCGCGAACAACCGGGACTTCGTGATTAACCTGGTGGACAACCTGTTCGGCAGCAAGGATTTGATCGGCATCCGCAGCCGCGCCAGCTATTCCCGCCCGTTCACCCGGGTCGAGAAGCTCGAGGAAGAGGCGAGCCGAAAGTATCGGGCGACCGAGAAAAGCCTGCAAAAGGAACTGCAGGAAACCGAAGCCAAGCTTCAGAAGCTGCAGGAGCAGCGCACCGACAAGAAGTCCGCGTTGCTGACCGCTTCCCAGCGCGCCGAAGTGCGCAAATTCAGGGAAAAGAAAGTCGAGATCCGCAAGAAACTTCGGAACGTGCAGCACCAGCTCAACAGGGACATCGAGAACCTGGGGGCCACGATCAAAGCCGTCAACGTCGTCGCGGTGCCGGCGATCGTGACCGCGATTGCGCTGCTTGCCGGTTTTCTCAGGGTGC
The DNA here is from genome assembly GCA_964347615.1 of uncultured Chromatiales bacterium. Lineage (GTDB taxonomy): Bacteria > Pseudomonadota > Gammaproteobacteria > Poriferisulfidales > Oxydemutatoraceae > CAYFZO01. The sequence goes on along the minus strand of CAYFZO010000017.1, from coordinate 30,925 downwards.
GGCGACGTAAGCGGAGCGCCCAAGCGTGAAGATCGGGCGCCTTGCCGTTTTCTTGGGTGCGTTGGCCGCGGCCGGCGCCGCGGTGTGGTTGGTCGGTCTCGAACGCGAGGAGTCGGGTACGGAGCTGCTGTTTCCTGAATTGACGCTTGAGGAACTGAACGCGGTCAACCGCGTTGAAATCATTGAGCACGGATCCTCTCCGGTCAGCGTTTATTTGAGCGACGACGGGGAGTGGCTGGTGGCCGACCATCATGACCATCCGGCGGATACGGTGAAGGTGCGCCAGCTGTTGTCCGAGATAAAGGACGCGGAGAAGATAGAGCGCAAGACGTCGCTTCCCGAACATTACGCGACGCTTGGCGTCGCCGACCCCCGCAATGACGGCGCGAGCGACGGCCAGAGTGACGGCCAGAGTGACGGCAAGGGTGTCTTGCTGTCGCTCAAAACCCCGGACGCGACCCGCGCGCTGATCGTCGGCAGTCCGAGCCGGCAAATGAGCGAAGGTCGCTACGTCAGGAAGCCGGACGAAGCCGAAAGCTGGCTGGTGAACGTCGCTTTGCAGCTGCCGGTCGCGGCTTCAGAATGGCTGGACGTCGAAATCCTGCATCTCGAGCCGGATCAGGTCTCGACGATCAAACTGACTCCCGCGGAAGGCGGGACCACCGAAACGCTCACCGTCGTGCGCGACAAGAACAAACGGCTGACCGTCGCGGACGTGCCCGAGGGAAAAGCCCTGAAAGACCAGTACAAGCTGCGTCAAATCGCCGCTGTGACCGATTACTTGAAGTTCAAGAACGTGTTCCCGCGTGAAAGCGACGAGCTTGACCTGCCCGACGAACGTGTCACAGCGTCGTTCGAAACCAAAGACGGATTGACGGTGACAATCGAAGCTTACAAGGACGGCGGCGGCAAGGTGTATCTTGAACTCGACGCCGCCGGGGCGGGCGGGCGCGCCGAAGATCTCAAGCGGCGCTTTTCCAGATGGACCTACGAGGTCTCTTCCACGATTTATAAGGATCTCGATCGCCGCCCCGGTGATTTCCTCAAGGACGCTTCCTGACGCTTTCCCTCTCGTCCGCTGAGCTTGGGCAGGACGCTCGGATTTTTCTGCGCTTGTCCCGGCGCGCGGCGCCTGCTTGCAGAGTGTTCCGATACGCGGAAACGCTCTTCCCGGAGCACCTGCGCCTGATGAAGCCTTACGAAGCTGGTCCAAGCGGAGGGGCGACGTCGAGGCTCGGAGAATCAGGCTCCCAGGTTTGATTGCAACCAAGTTTCCCGGTGTCTCAACGGCTTCGGCGACGCCGAACGGAGCCGAAAGAAACGGGACGGCGGATCAAGGCTCCGACGGCCAAAATGCTTTCTTTTTTCGACGGCGTTGAGCGACGTGCGGGTTGTTGCTCCGGTGCCTTTGACCGGTGACCGGCGTTCAGCGCCGTGCCAGACGTTGCGCCAAGCCGGTGTAAGTCGCCGGGGTGAGTTTCAGGAGGCGTTGTTTCTCGCCGTCGGACAAAGGTGAGGATTCGACCATCCTGCGCCAATCTTTCGCTTCGACGCGCCTGCCGCGGGTGCTTTCCTTGAGGCGTTCATAAGCGTCGGCGACGCCGTGCTTGCGCAGCACGGTCTGCAAGGCTTCGCCGAGCACTTCCCAATGTGCGTCGAGTTCCCCGGCGGTCGAGTTCGGCGCAACTTCGATCTTGTCGAGACCGCGCTCCAGCGAGTCAAGTGCAATCAGGAAGTGGGCGAACACCGCACCGAGAGAACGCAGCACGGTCGAGTCCGACAAGTCGCGCTGCCAGCGCGACACCGGCAGCTTCGACGAGAGGTGTTGCGCCACGGCGGTCGACAGGCCGAAGTTGCCTTCGGCGTTTTCGAAGTCGATTGGGTTGACTTTGTGAGGCATCGTCGAGGAGCCGACTTCGTCTTCGTCGATCTTCTGCGCGAAATGTCCGAGCGCGACGTATCCCCAGGCGTCGCGGCAAAAATCCAGCAGGATGCGGTTGACGCGCGCGAGTGCGTCGAGCAGTTCGGCGAGGCGGTCGTGGGGTTCGATCTGCGCGGTGCAGGGCGCGTAGGCGAGTTCCAGCGACGACACGAATTTTTCGGCCAGGTCGGGCCAGTCGAGGTCGGGGTAAGCCGCGTGATGGGCGTTGAAGTTGCCGACCGCGCCGCTGAACTTGCCGGCGATCTCGACGCCGGCGAGGCTGCGGGTCTGTCCGCGCAAGCGATGAGCGAAATTCATGAACTCCTTGCCGACCGTCGTCGGCGACGCCGGCTGGCCGTGGGTGCGCGCAAGCAACGGCGCGTCGGCCCAAGCTTCGGCGGTGCGTACGAAGCGTTCGTGCACGGCTTGCAGGCGCGGCAACACGAGTCCGTCGCGGGCTTGCTTGAGCATCAATCCCCAAGCGAGGTTGCTCACGTCTTCGGAGGTCAGGGCGAAGTGCAAAAAGTGAGTTATTCCAGTGAGTTCCCGGTTTTCCTTGAATTTCTCTCTCAAGTAATACTCGACTGCCTTGACGTCGTGGTTGAGCGTTGCCTCAAGGCGTTTGACCGCCGCGGCTTGCGCCGGATCGAACTCGTCGGCGACGCGGTCGGCGGCGGCCTGCGCCTGCGCCGACAGCGCCGTGGCTTCGGGGATCGCGTCGCAGGCGGCCAGGTACTTGAGCCACTCGACTTCGACGTGCACCCGGCGTCGCATCAGCGCGTATTCGCTGAACAATTCCCTCAGGGGCGCGGTTTTTTCGGCATAGCGCCCGTCGATCGCCGAAACGGCGGTCAGCGGCGACAATTCAGGCGGGGAGGAAGGCATTTTGGATGGTTTCAAGCGGCCGCCGGCGGGGTGTTTCACGGCATTGATTATACTACGCTCGCTTTTTATTCATGAAGCGCCGATGAAATACCGCCTCGAAAAGGACAGCATGGGAGAGGTGCGGGTTCCCGCCGACGCCTTGTATGCCGCGCAAACCCAGCGCGCGGTCGAGAATTTCCCGATCAGCGGGCTCACGATGCCGCGGGCGTTCATCCGCGCGTTGGGCTTGATCAAGCAATGCTGCGCAACGGTGAACGCCGAGCTTGGTCTGCTTGATCCCGACCGCGCCGGGGCGATCGCCGAAGCCGCCGAGGCGGTCGCCCGCGGCGATTACGACGCGCAATTTCCGGTGGACGTGTTCCAGACCGGCTCGGGCACCAGTTCCAACATGAACGCCAACGAGGTGATTGCGCGGCTCGCCTCGGAAAAGGCCGGATGCGAGGTGCATCCGAACGACCACGTCAACGCGGGGCAGAGCTCAAACGACGTGATTCCGACCGCGATCCACGTCAGCGCCGCTTGCGAAATTGCCGAGGTGCTCAAGCCGGCACTCGAGCAACTCGCCGGGACCATCGAGCGACGCGCGGAGGCGCTTGCCGACGAGGTCAAGACCGGGCGCACTCATCTGATGGACGCGATGCCGGTGACGTTCGGCCAAGAGCTCGGCGGTTGGGCGCGGCAAGTGCGAAACGGCGTCGCGCGTCTCGACGCTTCATTGCCGCGCTTGCTCGAAGTCGCGCAAGGCGCCACCGCGGTCGGCACCGGCGTCAACTGCGATCCGCGTTTTCCCGACAAGTTCTGCAACGCGCTGTCGCACCTGACCGGCTTGGCCTTTACGACCAAGCCCGACAAGTTCGAGGCGTTGAGCGCTCAGGACGCCGCGGTCGAGATCAGCGGGCAGTTGCGCACCATTGCGGTCGGGCTGACGAAGATAGCGAACGATCTGAGATGGATGAACTCAGGTCCCCTCGCCGGTGTCGCCGACGTCGCCTTGCCGGCGTTGCAACCCGGCAGCAGCATCATGCCGGGCAAGGTCAACCCGGTCGCGCCCGAGGCGGTCGCGATGGTCTGCGCCCAGGTCACCGGCAACGACGCGACCGTCGCCGTCGCCGGTCAAAGCGGCAACTTTCAGTTGAACGTGATGCTGCCGGTCATCGCGTACAACCTCCTGCAAAGCGTGCAGCTGCTCGCCGCCGGCGCACGGGTTCTTGCGCGCAACGCGATAGAAGGCTTTACGGTGAACCGGGAAACCGTCGGTTCGGCACTTGAACGCAACCCGATCCTGGTGACCGCATTGAACAAGATCATCGGCTACGAAAAGGGAGCGATGATTGCGAAAAAGGCGTACGCCGAGAAGCGTCCGATCATTGAGGTTGCGGTCGAGGAGAGCGGCCTGCCGGAAGACGAGCTGCGCCGTCTGCTTGACCCGAAAGCGTTGACCCGTTCCGGCTGAGGCCAGCTGAGGCCAGGCCGGACGACGGCGTCGATTCAGGCGGCGAGCCGTCTCAACACGTAGTGCAGAATGCCGCCGTGGCGGAAGTACTCGACTTCGCGCGGCGTGTCGATCCGAACCTTGACTTGGAAGGTCTTGATCGCGTCGCCGTCGCGCGCGGTCACCGTCGCGACGTCGGATTTCCCTTCGTCGAACTCGGTGATATCGAAAAGTTCGCGGCCACTGAGGCCCAGCGATTCGGCGTTCTCGCCGTCGAGATACTGCAAGGGAAGGATCGCCATGCCGACGAGGTTCGAGCGGTGGATGCGTTCGAAACTTTCGGCGATGACCGCTCTGACGCCTTGCAGGTGAGGCCCCTTGGCAGCCCAGTCGCGTGAGGATCCCGAGCCGTATTCCTTGCCCGCGAGAATGATGACCGGCACACTTTCCTCGCGGTAACGTATCGCCGCGTCGTAAATCGTCATCTGCTCGCCGTCGGGCAAGTGCGCGGTATAGCCGCCCTCGACTCCCGGCACCAGCCGGTTGCGCAGCCGGATGTTGGCGAAAGTGCCGCGCATCATGACCTGATGGTTGCCGCGGCGCGACCCATACGAGTTGAAATCGGCGGGTGCGACGCCGCGCCGTTGCAGGTAACGTCCGGCGGGGCTGTCGGCGGCGATTGCCCCCGCCGGCGAGATATGGTCGGTGGTTACCGAGTCGCCCAGATACGCGAGCACTCGTGCGCTTCGGACCTCGCCGCGCGCCGAGGGAGTCGGCTGGATGTCGTCGAAGTAGGGCGGGTGTGCGGTGTAGTCGGAGTCCGGCCAGTCGAACAGCTGTTTCTGCTCGACTTCAAGTGCGCGCCAATTGTCGTCTCCGTCATAGACGCCGGCGTAGGAAGCACTGAACTGCTCGGGCGACAGTGCTTTCCGTTCGGCGGTGGCGATTTCCTCGTGCGAAGGCCAGACGTCCTTGAGGTACACCGGCTCGCCGTCCTTGTTTTCGGCCAGCGGCTCGTTATAGGGATCGAAATCCATGCGCCCGGCGAGTGCGTAGGCGACGACCAAAGGCGGCGACGCAAGGTAGTTCATGCGCACTTGCGGGTGGACCCGACCCTCGAAGTTGCGGTTGCCCGACAACACCGAAACCGCGACAAGATCGTTGTCGGCGACGGCTTCGGCAACCGGCTCGGGCAGGGGGCCCGAATTGCCGATGCAGGTCGTACACCCGTAGCCGACGACGTGAAACCCCAGTGTCTTCAGTGCCTCCATCACGCCGCTTTTCTCCAGATAGCCGGTCACCGCGAGCGACCCCGGCGCGAGCGAGGTCTTGACCCACGGCTTGACCGCAAGCCCTTGCGCGACCGCTTTCTCGGCTAGCAGGCCGGCGGCGAGCATCACCGAGGGATTCGAGGTGTTGGTGCACGAGGTGACAGCGGCGATGACCACCGCGCCGTCCTTGAGCTCGACCCGACGTCCGGCGATCTCGGTGGCGACGGTTTTCGGCGTTTGCCTGCCGCTGATTTCGCTCAAGTCCCTTTCAAACCGGGATTTGACGTCCTGCAGGCTGACGCGATCCTGCGGGCGTCGCGGGCCGGCCAGGCTCGGTGATACCGACGCCAGGTCGAGCGTCAGGGTTTCGTCGTACGTCGCGCCTTCGCACTGCGCGCGCCACAAGCCGGTTTCCTTGGCGTAAGCCTCGACCAGCGCGACCTGCTTGGGCGGGCGACCGGTCATGCGCAGGTAAGCGAGAGTCTGCTCGTCGATTGCGAAGATGCCGCAGGTTGCGCCGTATTCAGGTGCCATGTTGGCGATGGTCGTGCGGTCGCCGGGAGGCAGCTTGTCGAGCCCCGGGCCGTGGAATTCGACGAACTTGCCGACGACGCCGTGCTCGCGCAGCATCTGCACCACGGTCAGGACCAGGTCGGTCGCGGTCGTGCCTTCGGGCAGCTCACCGTCGAGGCGGAAGCCGACGACGCGCGGAATCAGCATTGAAATCGGCTGCCCGAGCATCGAAGCTTCGGCTTCGATGCCGCCGACCCCCCAACCGAGCACCCCGATTCCGTTCGCCATCGTCGTGTGCGAGTCGGTGCCGACCAGGGTGTCGGGGTAGGCGCGCGCGGCTCCTTCGGCGGTCTCGTCGGTGAACACGACCCGCGCGAGGAATTCGATGTTGACCTGATGCACGATACCGCGTCCCGGCGGCACGACCTTGAAGTTGGAAAACGCCTTCTGTCCCCATTTCAGGAACTCGTAACGTTCGTGGTTGCGTTCGAACTCGATGCGCTTGTTCAAATCGAGCGCGCGCGGGTCGCCGAAACGGTCGACCTGCAGGGAATGGTCCACCACGAGCTCGGCCGGTTGCAGGGGGTTGATTCGGGCGGGATCGGACGACAAGCTCCGCATCGCTTCGCGCATCGCCGCGAGGTCGACCAGCGCCGGGATGCCGGTGAAGTCCTGCATCAGCACCCGCGCGGGGCGATACGCGATTTCGCGCGCCGCGGCACCGTTCGCGCCGCGTGAAAGCAGCGCTTCGACGTCGTCGCGGGTGACCGTTTCGCCGTCCTCGTGACGCAGCAGGTTCTCGAGCAGGATTTTCAGCGAATAGGGCAGTTTGGCCGCCTGCGGCAGGCGCGCGGGATTGAAGATCTGGTACTGCTTATCGCCGATCTTCAGGCTGGAAAGCGTATCAAAACTATTTTTCATATAACTGATATGGCTGAATTTTCTCTCCGCCCATAATGAAGCGGAGGCAGGTTGACAGGCACTTGTGGGGGAAAAACCCCGGCGCACATACGCATTATAGCCTCTGCGTCCGGCTTTGTGTGCGTTTCTTACGTGAAGTCGGTCGGGAAAGCAGAGGGATGCGTCACCGATGCCGAGCTGATATTGGGTTGATAGCGCGAAACGAAATCGTTTGCGCGTGCGGTCATCTATTTGTGTCTGCCTGCACGGAAGCGCCGGATGCAGAGCCTGAACGGGTGGTTACACCGCTTCGGAAATGACGCCGCCGCCGAGGCATCGCCGCCCGGCGTAGAACACGACCGACTGTCCCGGCGTGACCGCGCGCTGAGGCTGAGCAAAACGAACTTCAACGCGGTCGCCGGCGATTTTCAGGCGGCAAGGTTGATCGTCTTGGCGATGCCTGATCCTTGCCGTCACCGGCACGTTGTCGTCGGGCGCGGCGTTGATCCAATGCACTTGTTCGGCGACCAGGCCCGAGGCAAGCAAGGCGGGGTGGTTGCGCCCCTGTACCGCGAGAAGGCGGTTTTGTCCGAGGTCCTTGACGGCGACGTACCAAGCGTCTTCCTCGCCGCCGCGTACGCCGCCGACGCCGAGCCCGGTGCGCTGGCCGATCGTGTAAAAGCACGTGCCGCGATGCGTCCCGATGACCTTGCCCGACTCGTCCACGATTTCTCCCGGCTGCTCGTCGAGCCAGCGCGCGAGGAAGTCGGCGAAGCGCCGTTCGCCGATGAAACAGATGCCAGTGCTGTCCTTGCGGTCGCAGCTGGCGAGCCTTTCGCGTCTCGCCGTTGCACGGACTTCGCCTTTGTCGATCTCGGCCAGGGGGAACAAAGTTCGTGCGAGCACGTCGGGGGTCAGCAGATGCAGGAAATAGGACTGATCTTTCCCGGGGTCGTGCCCCTTGAGCAGATGCCATTCTCCGTTCGTACGTTCGACCCCGGCGTAATGGCCGGTCGCGACTTTATCGGCGTCGAAAAGACGCGCGTGTTCGATGAACGACTTGAACTTGATTTCGCGGTTGCACAGCACGTCGGGATTCGGGGTTCTGCCGCGGCGGTATTCCCGCAAAAAGATCTTGAACACGCGGTCCCAGTATTCGCTTGCGAAATTGACCGTGTGCAGGGGAATCGCCAGCTGGCGGCAAACCGCCTCGGCGTACTTGAGGTCTTCGGCGGCGGCGCAGTAGCGTTCGTCGTCGTCCTCTTCCCAGTTCTTCATGAACAGGCCGAACAGGTCGTGGCCTTCGCGTTTGAGCAGCCACGCCGCGACCGCGGAATCAACCCCGCCCGAGACGCCGACGGCGATTTTCATCCGCGCCCGTCGAGGTACGACAGCAACGACAGGGGATAGCGTACGCCCGAGGCATGGTCTTCGATGCAACGCGACACCATCGGGCTGCGCAGCCGTTCGGCGGGCAACGCGGACACCTCTTCGCGACTCAGCCACGACGCACCGAGTATTCCCTTGCTCAGCGGCCCCGGACGGACACCGTCCTCGACGCGACCGGCGAACGCGACCCGGATGTAGGTCTCACGGCTGTTCGGCCGACGCCAGTGATAGACGCCGCTGACGTGCTCGGGGATGAATCTCAGCGCGGTTTCCTCAAGCGTTTCGCGCACGGCGGCCTCGATCAAGCTTTCGTTTTCCTCCAAATGCCCCGCGGGCTGGTTGTAGACCGCTTCGCCGGAGACCAGTTCCTCGACCAGCAGAAACCTGCCGTCGCGTTCGACGACCGCGGCGACCGTGATGTGAGGGATCCATGCCATTGCGCTTTCGTTCTGAAGGATTGAAGGTGGATACAGCGGGGAATTATATACACCAGTATCCATTTAAGGCTTCACGGGACGACCTGGGAATACGCCCGCTGCCGTGGAGTGCGGATGCAGGCGATAACGGACTGTTCCATGCGCGGTCATTGCGAACTATATAATAGCCTCGGTCGCGTTGCCGGTGCGCCTCGAGTGCGGCCGGCGAAGCGGAGTACGGAGCGATGATCGAGAAGACGCCTGAATCGAGCACCGAGCGGTTTACGCCGCGGACGCAGAGACGCACGCGGGCGTCCTCCGTGGGCGCCGGACGCGAGGAACTTGGAGCGGTGTGCACCAAGCCGCGGCTCAAAAAGCCGCGGATGTTCAAAGTCGTCGTACTCAACGATGATTACACGCCGATGGACTTCGTCGTCCACGTGCTTCAGCGCTTCTTTCACTTGAGTCTGGAGCAAGCGACCCGCTTGATGCTTGACGTTCACACCACGGGCAGGGGGGTGTGCGGCGTGTTTTCGCGCGAGATCGCCGAGACCAAGGTCCTCGCGATGAACAATTGCGCACGAGCCGAGAAACACCCGTTGCTGTGCGTGATGGAACCCGACGAGCCGTGCTGAACAAAGACCTCGAATACACGCTGCAGAACACGTTCGAATGGGCGCGGCGTTGTTCGCACGAGTTCGTCACCGTCGAGCATCTGTTGCTGCTGCTGCTTGACAACCCCAGCGCCAAAGACGCCTTGCGCGCCTGCGGGGCGGACCTGGAGAAGCTCGCCGACGAGCTCGAGGCGTACGTCAAGCGCCACACGCCGAAAATCAAGTCGGTCGGCTCGGTCGAAGTCCAACCGACGCTCGGCTTCCAGCGGGTTCTGCAGCGCGCGGTGTTTCACGTGCAGACGGTGTCCGACGGCGAAGCTGAAGTCACCGGCGCCAACGTGCTCGCCGCGTTGCTCAGCGAGGAAGACTCGCAAGCCGTGTACCTGCTCGCGCAACAGGAAATAGAACGCCTCGACGTCACCAACTACCTTGCTCACGGCCTGGTCAAGACGCAGGAGGCGATGCCGGCTTACCGTCAGACCGGCGGCGCCGAAGAGCAACGCAGCGAGAGCGAAAGACCTCTTCACCGCTTTGCCGAAAACCTCAACGAGAAAGCCTTGTCGGGCGGGATAGACCCGTTGATAGGGCGGGAGGCCGAGACCGAACGCACGATCCAGATTCTGTGCCGGCGCCGCAAGAACAACCCGCTGTTCGTCGGCGAAGCCGGCGTCGGCAAGACCGCCCTCGCCGAAGGATTGGCTTACAAGATCACCGAAGGGGAGGTTCCGGACGCGTTGAAGGACGCGGTCGTTTATTCGCTCGACCTCGGCGGGATGATTGCGGGTACCAAGTACCGCGGCGATTTCGAAAAACGCCTCAAGCAGGTGCTCAAGCAACTGCTGAACAAGCGGCACGCAATTTTGTTCATAGACGAAATCCATACGCTGATCGGCGCCGGTTCGGCGGCGGGCGGTACGATGGACGCCGCGAACCTGCTCAAGCCCTTGTTGGCATCCGGCGGGCTCAAGTGCATCGGATCAACGACTTACGGCGAATACCGAAACGTTTTCGAGAAAGACAAGGCGCTCGCCCGGCGTTTTCAGAAAATCGACGTCGAAGAACCTTCGGTCGAGGAAACCTGCGAGATACTTGCCGGCTTGAAATCCCGGTTTGAGGATTTTCACAACGTCAGGTACCCGCCGAAGACGATGAAAGCGGCGGCGGAACTCGCCGATAAGTACATCAGCGACCGGGCTCTGCCCGACAAGGCGATCGATATCATCGACGAAACCGGTGCCTATCTGAAAATCAAGTCGTTTCCCGACGGCGACAAGGTTTCGGTGGCCGCGACCGTCAAGGACGTGGAGCGCACGGTTTCCCGGATGGCGCGGGTGCCGCTGCGGCACATAGACGCCGGCGCCGCGAAGCGGCTCAAATGCCTCGAACGTGATTTGAAGATGGTGGTCTTCGGCCAGGACGAGGCGGTCGAGAAGGCGGTCACCGCAATCAAGATGTCGCGGTCTTGCCTCAAAGAGGCCGATCACCCGGTCGGCAGCTTCCTGTTCGCCGGCCCGTCGGGCGTCGGCAAGACCGAGCTTGCGAGACAGCTGGCGCGGCTTTCCGGCGTCCGGCTGCTGCGTTTCGACATGTCGGAGTACATGGAAAGGCACACCGCGTCACGGCTGATCGGGGCGCCGCCCGGCTACGTCGGCTACGACCAGGGGGGACTCTTGAGCGACGCGGTGCTGAAAACGCCGCACGCGGTGGTGTTGCTCGACGAGATCGAGAAAGCGCACCCGGACGTTTTCAACCTGTTGCTGCAGGTCATGGACTACGGCAGGTTGACCGACGCGAGCGGACGCGAGGTCGACTTCAGGAACGTCGTCTTGATCATGACCACCAACGCGGGCTCGGACGAAATGGACAAGGAAAGCATGGGGTTCACGCCGCAAGATCGCGCCGAAGACGGCGCCGGGGAGATCAAGCGCCTGTTCACGCCCGAGTTTCGCAACCGCCTCGACGCGATCATTCACTTCAACGCCTTGAGCCGCAAGACCGCCTTGTCAATCGTTGATAAATTCACGGCTCGCCTGCAAGCGCAACTCGAGACCCGCCGGGTGCAGTTGAAGGTTGACCGGAAAGCCCGCGATTGGCTGCTTCGCAAAGGGTTCAGCCGCGCCCTCGGCGCACGCCCGATGCAGCGCCTGATTGCCGAGCGGCTGAAAAAGCCGATTCTCGACGACCTGTTGTTCGGGGCGCTGAAAAAGGACGCGGTTGTCGAGTTCACGACCGCCGCAGGCGAACTCGTTCACGCGGTGCACAAGGCGCGACGCGGAAACAAGGCTAAGCCCGCGAACAAGCGTTCAACGGAGACGGCGGCGGAAAAGACGGCTGAGCCGGTGTGACGGCTTACTTGGCGCGATAGACGATGCGACCTTTGGTCAGGTCGTAAGGCGTCATCTCGACGGTTACCTTGTCGCCTTCAAGTATGCGGATGTAGTGTTTTCGCATGCGCCCGGATATATGACCGGTGACGACGTGGTCGTTCTCCAGCTTGACGCGGAACATCGTGTTCGGGAGCGTCTCCACGACCACGCCTTCCATCGTAAAATGTTCGCCTTTTGCCATATAATCCGCGCAAATTTCCTTGAGGGACGAACGTCATTATCATTAAATAGCGGCGTAACACAAGCCGAGCAGATTTCTGAGATGAAATAAACCGACATGAACTTTGCATTCTTGTTTCCAGGGCAAGGGGCCCAAAGCGTCGGAATGCTCGACGCCTATGCGAAAAAACATAAGGAGATCAAAGCCACTTTCAAGGAAGCTTCAAAGGTCTTGTCTCAAGATCTTTTCAAGTTGGCCAGCGAAGGACCGGAGGACGAGCTCAACCTGACGGTCAACACTCAGCCGGTCATGCTCTCGGCGAGCGTCGCGTTGTGGCGGGTTTGGAATTCTCTGACGGACGATTTGCCGGACTTGATGAGCGGACACAGTCTGGGCGAGTACTCGGCCTTGACTTGCGCCGGGGTGTTCGAGTTCACCGACGCGGTCAGGATCGTGCGCAAGCGTGCCGAGTTGATGCAGGCGGCGGTGTCGTCTCCCCGCGGTTCGATGGCCGCGATCGTCGGACTGGACAAGGAACGCGTCACCGGATTGTGCAAGGAGGCGAGCGGTGACCATCTCGTTGAGCCGGTCAACTTCAACACCGCGACTCAAATCGTCGTCGCCGGACACGCCGCGGCGGTGAAGCAACTGATCAAGCTGGCGAAAGCAGCCGATGCTTACCGCTGCGTACCGTTGCCGGTCAGCGTACCGGCACATTCGTCGCTGCTCAAGGACGCCGCCGCTGAATTCGAGGAGTTCCTGGCCGAGCAGCCGATGCAGCCGCCGACCGTGCCGGTGCTGCACAATACCGACGTCGAGATTCATGAAGACGTCGACGAGATACGCAAGGCCCTGGCCTTGCAGATGCACACGCCGGTGCGTTGGTTCGAGATCATCAAGTACATCAGCGAAGAAAGTTTCAACGACCTCGTCGAAATCGGTCCCGGGCGCGTGCTGACCGGGCTGAACCGGCACATCGACAGGAGCATCAACGCGTTCGACACCTCGACGCCGGAAAAGATGGAGAACGCGATAAACGCCGTCGAGATATGACCGAGTTGAAAGGCAGGAAAGCGTTGGTTACCGGCGCGTCGCGCGGCATCGGGCGGGCGATCGCATTGGCGTTGGGCGCCCGCGGTGCTGAAGTGTACGGCACCGCAACCGCTGAAAGCGGTGCTGAAAGCGTCGGCGCCGCCCTTGACGCCGCGGGAATCCGCGGCGCCGGCTTGGTGCTTGAACTGCGTTCGCGCGAGTCGGTCGAAGCGTTGCCGGAAAAGCTCAAGCAGCTCGGCGCGTCGGTTGATATCCTCGTCAATAACGCCGGTATCACCCGCGACGGGCTGTTGCTGCGCATGAGCGAGGAGGACTGGGACGCGGTGATCGAGACCAACCTCAAGTCGGTCTACCGCCTCAGCAAGATTTTCGCTCGTGCGATGAGCAAGGCGAGGTGGGGCAGGATCATCAACCTCACTTCGGTTTCAGGGTTGGCGGGGAACGCCGGACAATGCAACTACGCCGCGGCCAAGGCCGGCGTCGTCGGCTTCACCAAAAGCCTCGCGCGCGAAGTCGCTTCGCGCGGGGTGACCGTCAACTGCGTCGCGCCGGGCTTCATCGACACCGACATGACCCGTGTCCTGTCCGAGGAACAGCGCAGCGCGGTGGTCAAGCAGGTGCCGACGGGTCGCTTCGGTAGCGCCGACGAGGTCGCCCACGCGGTGCTGATGCTCGCCGGAGACAAGGCCGGCTACATCACCGGGGAGACAATCTGCGTCACCGGCGGGCTTTATATGGGATCTACGTAGGAAGCCGACGAACAGGCAGCAAGATGACGCCGTGAGAATTCATCGCACGATTCATCGCACAGTTCATCGGCGCGTTCACCCGCGGACCGAGTCGAACGCAAGGGAGTTGACGGGTCGGGCTGACGCTTGCCGCCGGGTTTGGAATCGGTCCACGAGCCGGTATCGGCTTGAGCAGTGCTTGATTTCCCGGCCTCCGGGAACCGGGCTGCCGGGCGTGGGGGCAGCGACATCGGTCGACTCATGAAGCGTCACGTTGATACGGCAGCTGAGGGCAACTTTCCTATGTATGCAGTGAAGATACGGCGGGACGCAACGCCGTGCGGCACGGGGGAAATCTGCTAGAATGCGCGCTTTCGCAACCCCCCGAATTTCCACGAAACCCAACCAACAGGGAGATTGAGCCTTATGAGCGAAATAGAAGACAAAGTCCGGAAAATCATCGTCGAGCAGCTCGGCGTTGAAGAAGGCCAGGTCAAAGACGACGCTTCGTTCGTTGAAGATCTGGGCGCGGACTCGCTGGACACCGTAGAGCTTGTCATGACGCTTGAAGAGGAGTTTGAATGTGAAATTCCGGACGAGGAAGCCGAAAAAATCACCACGGTCAAACAGGTGATCGACTACATAAAGAGTCACACCAACTGATTCGAGGCGCAGCCTCAGGCTTCCTCAACCTTGAACCGATCCAAAACCGCCCCGGCAGTCGTTGTCACCGGACTCGGCGTCGTTTGCCCCATCGGTTCGACCGTCGAAACGGCTTGGAAAGCGGTTGTCGCGGGACAAAGCGGCATCCGCAAGATTACCGCGTTCGACGCCTCGGACTTTCCGGTGCAAATCGCCGGGACCATCCCCGATTTTGATCCCGGTGAGTACCTTCCGCTCAAGGAGCTGAAGAAGATGGACGTTTTCATCCACTACGGCATCGGTGCGGCGATGCAGGCGATAAACGACGCCGGGCTTGAAATCACCGACGCCAACGCCGAACGGGTGGGGGTTTCGATCGGGTCGGGCATCGGCGGGTTGCCGTGCATCGAGGCCAACCACCGCAAATACCTCAACGGCGGCCCGCGCAAGATCTCACCTTTCTTCGTGCCGGCCAGTATCATCAACATGATTTCCGGCAACCTTTCGATTATGTGCGGCATCAAGGGGCCGAACCTCTCGATGGTGTCGGCGTGCTCGACCGGCACGCACAACATCGGCTACGCGGCGCGCATGATTGCGTACGGCGACGCCGACGTGATGATCGCCGGCGGCGCCGAGATGGCGAGCTCGCCGCTGGGCGTCGGCGGCTTCGCCGCCGCCCGCGCGTTGAGCGATTCGCACAACGACGACCCGGAAAAGGCAAGCCGCCCGTGGGATCTCGACCGCGACGGCTTCGTGCTCGGCGACGGGGCGGGCGTGCTGGTGCTTGAAAGCTACGAATACGCTCGCGCCCGAGGCGCCGAGATTTACTGTGAGCTCTCGGGCTTCGGCACGTCGAGCGACGCCCACCATATAACCCAACCCGGCCCCGGCGGCGAGGGCGCAGCCCGGTGCATGCAAAGCGCACTGGACGACGCCGGCATGTCCGCGGAAGAGGTCGGCTACATCAACGCGCACGGCACTTCGACGCCGCTGGGAGACAAAGCCGAGACCGACGCAATCAAGATGGTGTTCGGCGACGCTGCGAAGAAGGTCGCCGTCAGCTCGTCGAAATCAATGATCGGCCATCTGCTCGGCGCCGCGGGCGGCGTCGAGGCAGTGTTTTCGATCATGAGCCTGCACGAGCAAACCCTTCATCCGACCATCAACCTCGACACGCCGGACCCTGAATGCGACCTCGACTACGTTCCCGGCGAGGCGCGGCAAAGTGCGGTCAAAGCGGCTTTGTCCAACTCTTTCGGTTTCGGCGGCACGAACGCGACGTTGGTTTTCCGCAGCTTGTAATCCGCCATTGGGCTGCCCCGGTCATGCCTCACACGCTGGTCAACGGCGAAGCGAAAGAACACGTTCCTGCGTCCAACCGAGGGCTCGCCTACGGGGACGGCGTATTCACCACCGTCAAGGTCGATGCCGGGCGCCCGCAGTTGTGGCACAGACATTTGCGCCGGCTGCTGCGGGACGGCGAGAGAATCGGCTTGTGGTTCGACCGCGAGGCTTTGCAGCGCGAAGCCGACGTGCTCTGCTCCGGCGCGGCGGACCTCGCCGTGCTCAAGGTCATCCTGACCCGCGGCGACGGCGCGCGCGGATACCGCCCGCCGGAGGGCGGCGCGGTGCGAATTCTGCGACTGACGCCGTTCACGCCTTACCCGCCCGAGTATCTTGTGCAAGGCGTCGCTGTGACCGTTTGCCGCCTGCGTTTGTCTGATTCACCGGCGCTCGCGGGCGTCAAGCACCTCAACCGCCTCGAACAGGTGCTCGCGCGCGCGGAATGGGGTGATGAATACCAGGAAGGCTTGATGCTCGACACTCGCGGACACGTGGTCGAGGGAACGATGAGCAATCTGTTCGTCACCGTCGGTGATGAACTGCTGACGCCGACGCTTGACCGCTGCGGCGTCGCCGGCGTGATGCGGGAGCATATAGCCGACGCGGCCGCAAACGCCGGTCTGGAGGTGCGCGAAACGCAGCTGAGGCTCGAGGATCTGCACCGCGGGGAAGGAGTTTTTCTTTGCAGCGCCTTGATCGGCGCGTGGCCCGTCTCCCGCGTCGACGGGAAAGGCTGCTCTTCGCCCGACTTTATCGCCGGACGTTTCAAACGCTTTCTCGGATGGGCGGGGGAAGTCGGATGAAACGGGCTTTGGGCGCGTTGCTGGGGGTGGTCGCGTTGACCACCGGTACGGTGGCGGTGCTTGATTTTTACCGGGTGGTCTACGTCGCCGGTATCACCGAAAAGCCTCTCGACCTTGAATTGCCGGCGGGAGAGACGTTTTCCCGGATCAGCGACCGGCTGTCGCGCGCCGGCGTGATACCGAACCGGCTTTATTGGCGTATCTATGCGACGTTCAGGGGCGCCGACCGCCGCGTCAAGGCGGGGATGTACCGTATCGAAGCGCGCACCACCCTGCACGAGCTGCTCGATGCCTTGATCGAAGGCGATACCTTGCACTACCGCCTCACGATCCAGGAGGGGTGGACCTTGCATGAGATCATCGCCGCCATGCGCAAGCACCCGCAGCTGGCGATGGAGAGCGAGCGACCCGAGGAGATCGGCGAACGCCTGGGAATTGCCGAAGCCTCGCCCGAAGGGTGGATCTACCCGGAAACCTACCTTTTCGAGAAGAACATAAGCAACCTTAAGATACTGCAACAAGGATATGAAATGATGAAGGAAAAATTGGCTTCCGCTTGGGAAAGAAGAAGCCCGGCGTCGTCGCTTGGAAGCGCCTACGAAGCATTGATTCTCGCGTCGATCGTCGAGAAGGAGACCGCGGTCGAATCCGAGCGCGCACGCATCGCCGGTGTTTTCCTGTCCCGCCTCGAGCGGGGGATGAGGCTGCAAACCGACCCCACCGTGATCTACGGTCTAGGCGAGGCGTTCGACGGCAACCTGCGCAAGCGTGACCTGACTACGGACACTCCTTACAATAGCTACACCCGCAAGGGGCTGCCGCCGACGCCGATTTCGATGCCGAGTGAAAAATCCATCAACGCTGTGTTGAACCCTGAGATCACTGGCGAGCTGTACTTCGTCTCAAAAGGCGACGGCTCGCATCATTTCTCAAAGACCTACGAAGAGCACCAAGCCGCGGTGCGTCGCTATCAGCTGGGAGGGTGAGCAGTATGGACTCCGTACGTCGCGGGCGCCTGATTACGTTGGAAGGCATCGAAGGAGCGGGCAAAAGCACGCACGCCGAGACGGTTCGCGCCGCGTTGCGCGACCGCGGCCTGACGGTCGTAGCCGCACACGAGCCGGGCGGCACGGCTTTGGGCAGCAAGTTGCGTGAGCTGCTGCTGTCGAAAGCCAACGCCGACGTCACAGCCGAAGCCGAGTTGTTGCTGATGTTCGCCGCGCGCGCCGAGCTGATTCAGCGCGTGGTGCGTCCGGCGCTGGAACGGGGACACTGGGTGGTTTCCGATCGTTTCACCGACGCGAGTTACGCCTACCAAGGCGGTGGACGCGGGTGCGCCCGGGAAACGCTCGACGCCTTGAGCCAAATCGTGTGCCGGGAAACGCGACCGGATTTGACGTTCTTGCTGGACGTCACGCCGAAAGAGGGTGCAGCCCGGGTCGGAAAGCGCGGCGAGAAAGATCGGTTTGAAACCGAAGGGGCCGACTTCTTCGAGCGGGTCAGGGAGACCTACCTCGCGCTTGCGGCGGCCGAACCGCGACGGTGGCGGGTGATCGCGGCAGGGCGGGAGCTCGAGCAGGTCAAGGCCGAGGTGGTGGGCGAGCTCGACGCGTTTCTGGAGACGATCTCATGAACGTCGACGCGACGTATCCGTGGCTGCAAGCGCAATGGCGGGGATGTACGGAAAGACTGCGCGACGGACGCTTGCCGCACGCGTTACTGGTTTCGGGCGAACGCGGCGTCGGCGTCGATGATTTCGCCGAGCAGCTCGCCGGCGCGTGCCTGTGCTTGGACGACGACAAGCCTTGCGGTCGTTGCCGCGCCTGCAAGTTGCACTCGGGAGGAAACCACCCCGATTTCATGAGAATCGAAGCGGAGAAAGAGGGCGGCGAAATCAAATCCGGGCAGATCCGCGAGCTGCTGTCGTTTCTGCAGATCTCGCGTCATTACGACGGACTCAAGACCGTCCTGATTGTCGGCGCCGACGCGATGAACCGCTCGGCCGCCAACGGCTTGCTCAAGATGCTCGAAGAGCCTCCCGGCGATACCGTGATGGTACTTACCAGCCATTCGCCGTTCAGCCTGCCGGCGACCGTGCGCAGCCGTTGTCAGGCGGTGCGCCTGAGCTGCCCCGACCGCCGGGCGCTTGTCGCTTGGCTTGCCGCCGCGGGCAACGTCGAACCTGCCGAAGCCGAACGCCGCCTCGACGATCACGCCTGGCGTCCGGTGCATGCGCTTGCCGCCGGCGACGAAAACGGCGAGCGCGGCAAGGATGATTTCCTTGAAGACGTCGATGCGTTTTTGCAGAAACGCAGTACCCTGGTCGAGGTGTCGGAAAAATGGGCGGAGCAACCTGCGCTCAAGCTCCATCAGTGGCTGCTCGAACGGGCGGAAGAGACGATCCGCCGGGAGTTCACGGCGCAAAGGCAAGGGCTTCCGCTGCGCAAGCTGTTCAGTTTTTACGACCGCCAGAAGTACCGTTGCCTGACGCTGAAGGTGCATCTGAACCCTCGCTTGCTGCTGGAAAGTGCGCTGATCGAGTGGGGAGTCGTGTACGCCGCGGCGGCTTGATTGGCGCGGGTCAGACGCCGGGTGCGGATCAGAGGTCTTCGTGCAACAAGGCCAGCGCCCGATCGAGAACGCTTTTCGGCGTGTAGAAGTGCGGCGACAGGCGGATGCCGCCGACGCGCTTGGCGCACAAGACGCCGTGTGTCAAGAGACGTGAGAACAGGGCGTCGTTGTCGGCGTCGAGTCGGCGCAACGTCAGGATGCCGCCGCGTCGCGCGGCGGCTTCGGGAGTCAATATCCGGAAGCGGTTTTTATCCAGCTGATCCATCAGATACGAGACGTTTCTTTCAACTTCCTTGAATACGCTCTTGAATCCGATTTCGTGCAGCAGCTCAAGGCTCGTCAGCAAGCCGATGAAGCCGAGATGGTTGAGGCTGCCGGATTCAAAGCGGGTCGCGTCCGAGGCAAGGCGCCACTCGGCGGTCTCGTAATCATCCGGGTTGTCGGTCATGTGCCAGCCGAACTGATTCAGCTTGAGCGTCTCGAGCCGTTCGCGACGGCAGTAGAAAACCCCCGCGCCTTCGGGAGCCAAAAGCCATTTATGCCCGTCGGCGCAGACAAAGTCGGCACCGGCTGCTCGTGCGTCGAAGGGAGAAGCGCCCAAGCTCTGGATCGCATCGACGCAGAACAAGCTGCCGTTTTGCTTGCACGCCCGTCCGATGCGGGCAAGATCCATGCGATAGCCCGTTGCATACTGAATCGAGCTGACCGCAAGCAGACGAGTACCGGCGTCGAGGCACGTAAGCAGGGATTGTTCGGGCGAATCGCCCGTCAGGTCGGCGAGACGAACTTCGACGTTGAAGCGTTCGGCGAGGGATTCCAGCGCCATGCGAGTCGAAGGAAATTCCTGACGCCCGACGACGACGTTGTCCCCGGCGCGCCAATCCAATCCGTAGGCGACGACCGAGACGCCTTCGGAGGTGTTCTTGGCCAGTGCGATCTCGTCGCTCGAATCGGCACCGATCAGACCACGGAGCAGCCTGCGCAGGCGAGCGACGCTTTTTCCCCACGTCGCCGAGTGGAGGCTGCCGAACCTCGCGTTCTCTTCGGCGAATTCGCGTATCGCGGCGACGGTTCGGCGTGGCCACGGCCCGATGCCGGCATGGTTCAAGTGCAGCAGGTTCGCGGCGAGCGGGAATTCGTCTTCGTAGCTCATGATAATATCCGGGGCGAACGTTACCGGTTTCCCGGTCGATATGCCATGACGCAAGCCGTGCGGCACGCCGCTCAAGAAACTCCCGAACCTGCGCCCGAACGCCTGCGAAGGCAGGTTCGGCCGCTTGTCCACAACGCTGCGGCGATTTCTTTTCTTCTGTTCGCCTTGACCGCCGCGACGGGGCAGGGCGCTACGTTTTTCGCGCCGTCCGAGGGGGCGGTGGTCGGGACCGTGCAGGCTGTCACTGCGAAATACCACGACACTTTGCTTTCCATCGCCGAGGAGTTTGAACTCGGCTACGAAGAGCTGGTTGCGGCGAACCCGCAACTCGATTCCTGGCTGCCCGGCGAAGGAAACCGGGTGCTCCTGCCTTCAAGATTCATCGTGCCGAGCGGCGTTGCCGAAGGCATCTACATCAATTTGTCCGAATACCGGCTGTACTATTTTCCGGGAGGCGGCAGCACCGAGGTCATGACTTTCCCGATCAGCATCGGAAGAGGCGACTGGGATACGCCGGTCGGCAAAACCCACGTCATCGACAAACTGCTCAACCCGGCGTGGTATCCGCCGGAGTCGATCCGCCGGGAACACGCTGAAGAGGGCGATCCCTTGCCGAAAATGGTGCCTCCGGGGCCGGACAATCCGCTCGGCGACTACGCGCTGCGGCTGAACTTGCCGAGTTATCTGATTCACGGCACCAACAGACCTTACGGTATCGGGATGAAAGTCACCCACGGGTGCATCCGGCTGCGCCCGGCGGACATCGCCTTGTTGTTCAAGATGGTGCCGCGCAAGGAGCCGGTCCGGATCGTGCACAAACCGTTCAAGGCCGGCGTGCTTGACGGGGTGATTTATTTCGAAGCGCATCCGGCGAGAAGCGAAGTCGAGGCGATACTGGAGGAAAAAACCATCGTCAACCGCAAGCGGCGTTCCAGGGAGCTGACCGCCGCAATCCGGGAAGTGCTGGTGCTGGCCGACGACCTGAACGTCGAAGTGGATTGGTTGCGGCTTGCGGAAATAGCCGAAGAAAGTCTCGGGATACCGCTGCCGATCAACGGCGCGGCAGGCGCAGAGATGACCGTGGTAGAGGCGCCGCGGCGTTCGACGCCGGGTGCGGTCTCGAGAAGCGATGCCTATCTGTTCTGAATGGGGCAGGGGCGCGGGCAATAAAAAAGGGTCCCCGGAGAGACCCTTTTTTATTGGAGAAAAGGTGAAGCCAATCACTTCATCATTGATCTCATCCCTTTCATTTTTTTCATTTTGTTCTTATGCATCCGAAGATCCGTCAGCGCCTGATCGGCCATGGATTTGGCTTGATGGGCCTGGTAGTCGGCGGTATTGGCCGTCCTCAGCGCTTCATCGGCGATTGCGCGAACTTCTTCGAGCTGCTCCGGGGTAACGCCCGGCGCACAACCGGCCGTCAAGCCCGCGGCACCGACGACCGTCGCCAGCAAAATGCTCCTGCAATTCTTGATCATGATTCAAGACTCCTTAAGGGTATTTATTGGTTAGTGAATTCACAATCCGTTTGAGACGGATCGGGGTTTTTATACCTGTTTGATTATCCAAAAGCAACTCAAATCCCGCGACTAATCCGTTTGGGATAGGGCACGTTCGGTGACGTGTGCTGCTATTACCCATTGATATATATGCACTTAACTCATTAAGAAGCCAAAGAATCGACGAGAATCTCCCGGCGGAAGCGGCATTTTGCCGCCTCGCGCTCTCGATACAACGGCTGCGTCGAGCGGGCCAACCGATTGGGCAATCTCAGGGAAAGGCCGATTTGGCGCCGGTCGATCGCGGGCTGGCTGCCTCGCAATACCGATATAATTCCTTTCTTATCCGTGCCGGATCTTGTCCGCACCGGGCGCTGGTGTTGAGCACTCCAACCAAGAGCTTCTTGAGCGCCTCCGAATGGCTGTTTGAAAATGGTCTCGCATAAACACAAATGCATCTTTATCCATATTCCTAAATGCGCCGGAACCACGGTGGAAGAGTACCTGATGAGTCATGCGAAATCATGGAAAAGGACCAAATTGCGGAAAATGGGACTGGCCCGAGCCATCAACCTCTACCCCGAGTATTTCACTTTCACTTTCGTACGCAACCCTTTCGACAGGTTCGTATCCTACTATCTCTCTATGTTGCGGTGGAGAAAACGCCGTAATCGTCCCTACGCCTACCGCAATTTTCGGGAATGCATTGACCTCGTTGCCGAACTCTTGGACGCGGATAGAGGGGAGGGTGAATCAAATAGAAAGTTCGGCGTTCTTCAACTAAGACGCAAAGATTTGAAACACGAAAAATCCCATGCCAAGCGTCAAGTGGATTTTCTGCTCGACAGACACCCGGAAGTTTATCTCGGCGTGCAGCGACTCAATGACGCACCTTGTTCGTTCATCGGTAGATGCGAGAGTTTTGAACAAGATTTCTTTCAGGTCACGGATTTGCTCGGAATACCACGGCATCCGTTGCGTCCTCAGTTTGTCTCCGAGGAACGCCTTCTCGACGACGGCAAAAAAAGACATTACAGCACTTACTTCGACAAGACCACGCGGCGACTGGTGGAGGATTTATACGCCGAGGACCTGGAAGCGCTGGGATATGAGTTTGAGGACGAAGACTCGGTCGCCGTGCCGGTTCCGTCAACCACGATGGAAACGGCGCGGGCGAGGAGAAAAGAAGGAACAAAGCTTTTTCTGCGGTACCGATGGCCCGAGATTTACGCGAGGCGCGTCAGATTTTTCGCCCTGATATTCTTTTTTGGCGCTAGTCGATTTTTTATCCACACCGGGCAGTCGAAAGTGACCATCGAAGCGGCGCTCAACGCCGGGGCAGGCTCTTCCTTCTGTTCCATTATTAATTTAACATAATATACATTATGCGCACTTAAGGGGTGAGCAAGGATGTGGCGGAATCGGGCTAAACCGCCAGCCAAATCAACCCCTGAGCCTGCTCCCGACCTTGCCTGATCCGGCGCGAAAAGGAACCGCTGCGGAAAGCCGCCGGTTCCGCCTGCGGTCTTCCGTGGGCTAGCCTGGGTCAGTCTGGGTTAACTTGGGTTCAGCGCCGCCAGTTGCAACGCCAAGTCGGGCCCAGGCTTGGAAAGCTCCCCGCGTTCCGTGCGCTTCGGCAGCTCGTCGCTCAAATAACGCCGCCAGCGGCGCGCCCCCGGCTGACCGTGGAACCAGTTGACCAGATGGCGGGTCATCAGCGAAGCCGGCACGCCGCGTTCGGTTTCGCGCTGGAGATAGTCGAGATAGCCCTCGGCCACTTCCCGGCGTGAGATTCGGCGCGGTTTCTCGCGGTAAAACACCGTGTCCACCTCGGCAAGCAGCATCGGGTTCCTGTAGACCGCGCGCCCGAGCATCACGCCGTCCACGCCTTCGGCTTCCGATTTGGCTTGGTACAAGGTCCGCAGGCCGCCGTTCAATATGATTTCGGTTTGCGGGAATTCGCGCTTCAGCACCCGCACCAAGTCGTAGCGCAACGTCGGGATTTCGCGGTTCTGCTTCGGCGACAAACCGCCGAGCACCGCCTTGCGCGCGTGGACGATGAACGTCCGGCATCCGGCGTCGGCGACGATTTCGACGAAGCGGCACAGCTCGGCCAACGTTCTCCCGTCGTCTTCTTGCTCTTCGCGGCGTCCCGTCTCGACTCCGATGCGGCATTTGACCGTGACCGGAATCGCGTGCTTCGCCGACGCCGTGGCGACGCAGTCGGCGACGCGTTGCGGCGACAGCATCAAGCATGCGCCGAACGCGCCCATTCGCACGCGCGAGCTCGGGCAACCGACGTTGACGTTGATCTCGTCGTAGCCGAGCGCCTCGGCGACGTCGGCGCAACGCCGCATCTCGTCGGGATCGCTGCCCCCGACCTGCAAGCCGAGCGGACGCTGCAACGCTTCGAAAGCAAGGCGGCGGCGGTCGCCGAACAGCACCGCTTGGGCCGCGATCATTTCGGTGTAAAGCATCGCGCGCTTTGAAATCATCCTCAACAGGCGGCGAAAATGCCGGTCGGTGCGGTTCATCATCGGAGCGACGCAAAACTTTCTGGAGACGGACGACTGCATGGCGAGAGCATTATATAATCCGCGCGTCATGAGCTTCGCGCTTGGAATAAAAGACCTCACCAAGGTTTATAAAAACGGCGCCGAAGCCTTGAAAGGCATCAGTCTCAAGGTCGAAACCGGCGATTTCTTCGCCCTTCTCGGCGCCAACGGCGCCGGTAAATCAACGACCATCGGCATCGTCACTTCCCTGGTCAACAAATCATCCGGGCGCGTCGAGATTTTCGGTCTCGACATGGACGAGCGCCCGTCCGAGGTCAGATCGTTCCTCGGACTGGTTCCGCAAGAGTTGAATTTCAACCAGTTCGAGGCGGTTTTTGACGTCGTCGTCAACCAAGCCGGCTTTTACGGCATCCGGCGTCCGCTTGCGTGCGAACGCGCCCGCCGTTACCTGACCAAGCTCGGGCTGTGGGAAAAGCGTCGCGTCGCGGTGCGAGAGTTGTCGGGTGGAATGAAACGTCGCCTGATGATCGCCCGCGCGCTGGTGCACCACCCTCGCCTGCTGATACTCGACGAGCCGACCGCCGGTGTCGACATCGAAATACGCCGCATGATGTGGGATTTCCTGACCGAGCTGAACGCAGGCGGCACCACGATCATCCTGACGACGCACTATCTCGAGGAAGCCGAGCGCTTGTGCCGTAACATCGCAATCATAGACAAAGGCACCATCATCGAGCACGCCCCGATGCGCCGTCTGCTCGAGAAGCTTGACCGCGAATACTTCATGCTCTATTTGCGCGAGCCGCTGAATGCAGCGCCGTCGCTCACAAGCGTCAAGACCCGTCTGGTCGATCCGAAGACCCTCGAAATAGCCGTCGGGCGTGAAACCGACATCAACGCGGTGTTCATCGAACTCGACCGCCTGGGAATCAGCTTGATCAGCATGCGCAACAAAGCCAACCGTCTGGAAGAGCTGTTCCTCAAACTGACCGAGGATTCGTAACCATGGGATGGCCCGAACAAGTCACGGCGTTCAACACCCTGCTGAGAAAGGAAATCACGCGCTTTCTGCGCATTTGGGTACAGACGATCCTGCCGCCGGCGATCACCACCGCGCTGTACTTCGTCATCTTCGGCAAGCTGATCGGTTCACAACTGCGCAGCATCAGCGGATACAGCTACATCGACTACATCATCCCGGGGTTGATCTTGATGACGGTCATCACGAACTCCTACGCCAACGTGGTGTCTTCCTTTTACAGTTCCAAGTTTCACCGCAGCATCGAAGAAATGCTCATCTCGCCGATGCCGAACTACGTGATTCTCGCGGGCTTCATCGCGGGCGGCGTCGCGCGCGGATTGCTCGTCGGCTTCGTCGTCTATGCGGTGTCTCTGTTCTTCACCGACCTGCCCGTGACCAACGCTCCCCTGGTGGCGATTACCTTGGTGTTGACCGCGATCCTGTTCTCGCTTGCTGGGTTCCTGAACGGCGTTTACGCAAGCAGCTTCGACGACATCTCGGTCATTCCGACTTTCATCCTCGCGCCGTTGACCTATCTCGGGGGCGTCTTTTATTCGGTTGAGATGTTGCCTTCCCCGTGGCGCGACGTTTCGCTGCTGAACCCGATTCTCTACATGGTCAACGGTTTTCGTCACGGCCTGCTCGGTGTCTCCGATTTGAACCCGTGGGTGTCGGTCGTCATCACGCTGCTGTTCATCGCGGTGCTGGCGGGCGCCGCGCTCTATATGTTGCATCGCGGAATCCGGATCAAGAACTGAAATCTGCCTGAAATCTACCTGAAATCTGCGCTGCGCCGGGCGGACGCGACAAGAGAATCGGCGCATGGAGCCGATGCCCACGAGGTCGGCACCCTGAAGTTGGCGTCCCCAGATTGGCGTCCCCAGGGGGAGTCGAACCCCCGTTGCCGCCGTGAAAGGGCGGTGTCCTAGGCCTCTAGACGATGGGGACGAGCAACGAGAGCGCGTATTTTCACGGGAGCGCCGTTGCTTGTCAATGAAGCTTCCGCGTCGGCAGGCGGATTCCCTGATATTCGGAACGGCCGTGCGCGACGTCGGTGCCCGTAGCACAACCGCTGCGGTCGCCGCCGTCTATCCGTCCTCCGGAAGATCATCCGCGTACGCCCTGCTCCTCACACGGTCTGCAAGTGCGCTCCGGTGCCGTGCGCCTCGTTCCCAAGCGGTGTCTTCGCCCGCTTGAAGCGTCGGGCCAGAGCAAGAACCAGACGCTCGACGTCGCCCGCTTCGTGCGCCGCGGATAGGGTGACGCGCAGTCGGGAAGCGCCTTGCGGCACCGTCGGCGGGCGTATCGCCGTCACCTGCAAGCCGTCGTCGAGCAAAGCGTCGCTTAGCGCGACAGCCGTCGCTGCGTCCCCGACGATCAGCGGCTGTATCGGCGTACATGATCCGGTGCAGGCAAGGCCCGCTTCCCTCGCAAGACGACGAAACGTCTCGACGTTGTCGTGCAGCTTATTTCGTCGCCAGGGCTCGTTTTCCATGAGGTGCAGGCTTTCGAGCGTCGCGCACGCGATGGCCGCCGGCGGTGCGGTCGTGTAAGCGTAGCTGCGTGCTTCCTGAATCAGGCATTCGATCAGGTCTTCGTCGCCGGCGACGAAAGCGCCGAAAGTGCCGCAAGCCTTGCCGAAAGTGGCGACAAGTACCGACACGTCGCGTTGGGACAGACCCCGCTCCTCCAGCGTGCCCGCGCCGCGCGTGCCGAATACGCCGAAACCATGGGCATCGTCGACCATCAACGCGGCGTCGTATTGCGCGCAAGCTGCCGCAAGCTCGGCAAGCGGTGCGACGTCGCCGTCCATGCTGAACACCGCGTCGGTTGCGACCAGGACGCCGCGGTCGCGGTGAGCGTCAAGCATCCGTTCAAGCGCCGCGACGTCCGCGTGCGGGTAACGTTTGACGCGCGCCTGCGAAAGCAAAGCCGCGTCGATCAACGACGCGTGATTGAGGCGATCTCCGAACACGTATCCGGCACGGGAAGCGCCCCGTCCGGCCAGTACGCCGACGGCGCCGAGGTTCGCCATGTAACCGGTCGAAAACAGCAACGCCCGGTCTCGGCCCGTGAATTCGGCGAGGTACTCTTCGAGCTCGCGGTGCGCCCGGGTGTAACCGTTGACCAGGCACGAAGCGCCGGTGCCGGCGCCGAACGTCTCGGCTCCTCGGCGAAACGCTTCGACGACGCGCCGGTCCGACGCAAGGCCCAGGTAGTCGTTGCTGCAAAACGACAACACTTCGCGCCCGGCGACCATCCTTCGCGGTTTGGCCATGCCCTCGCCGACGCTGCGGACGCGGTAAAGACCGCTCCGGCGTCTTTCTTCAAGTCGGGTCCGGAGCAAGCCCGTCAAGTCGTCAGTTGACACGTTCGGAGGCGTCTCCATCCTCGTTCATCCCGGCGCTGACGCCGAGGCGCGCGAACAGTTTCCGGTCGCGTCGCGCCGAAGCGTTCGGCGTCGTCAGCAGCTTTTCGCCGTAGAAGATCGAGTTGGCGCCGGCGAAGAAGCACAAAGCCTGCATCTCGTCGGACATGTCTTCGCGCCCCGCCGAAAGGCGCACGGTCGATCGCGGCATCAGAACGCGCGCGGCGGCGATCGTGCGCACGAATTCAATCGGGTCGAAATCGGGCAGATCCTGAAACGGCGTGCCCTCCACCCTGACCAGCAGGTTGATCGGCACCGACTCGGGGTGTTCGGGTTGATTCGCGAGCTGCTCGAGCAGCCCGGCGCGGTCGTTCCGCGACTCGCCCATGCCGAGAATGCCGCCCGCGCAGACTTTTATGCCCGCTCGTCTCACGCAGTGCAGCGTGTCGAGACGGTTCTGATATACCCGCGTGGTAATCACGGACCCGTAAAACTCGGGAGAGGTGTCGAGATTATGGTTGTAATAATCAAGGCCGGCCGTTTTCAGGCGTTGCGCCTGCCGGGCGTCGAGCATCCCCAAGGTCACGCAGGTCTCAAGACCGAGCGCCTTGACTTCGCGTACCATTTCCGTGACGTGCTCGAGGTTTTTGTCACTGGGACCGCGCCACGCCGCCCCCATGCAGAAACGCTCGGCGCCTTCGCGTTTCGCGCGTTTGGCCGCGGCGATCACCTCGTCGAGCGGCATCAGTCTCTCGCGCCCCACGCCGGTGTCGTAATGCGCGCTTTGCGGACAATAGGCGCAGTCCTCGGGGCACGCGCCGGTCTTGACCGACAGCAAGGTGCTGATCTGCACCCGTGCCGGATCGTGGAAGCGGCGGTGAATCAGGTGCGCGCGGTGCAGCAGCTCGTTGAACGGCAGGGACAACAGCGCGAAGACCTCGTCGCGCTGCCAGTCGTGGCGAATTACCGGCGCGTCGCCGGTCGGCTCAAGCGAAGGTTGCGAGGAAGACGTCATTGCTTGCGTGAAACGGTAGCCGTGGCAGTGTCCTAGAGAGAAGCCGACGTGTCAACTTGGAACAAGACGCCGCTTGATGCGTCAACCCGGATTTCAAGATGGGATCTATTCGCTGCATGGCTGTTCCCCGCGACCTGCCCCGCGTGTCTCGGTAAAGGCGAGCCGGGCGTTGATTTCTGCCGCGCCTGCTTCGCCGAGCTGCCCGAGCTCGGGCGCGTTTGCCCGTCGTGTGCGGGTCCCGTGCCGGAAGATTCGGCGCACGGCACGGTCTGCGGTCGCTGCTTGGCTCGCCCGCCTGAGTTGGATCGCGTGTTTTCGGCTTTCCCTTACGCGCCGCCGATAGACGACTTGGTGCGTGGCTTGAAGTTCGGCAAACGTCTGCACTGCGCGCGTTTGCTGGGACGTTTGCTTGCGATACGTGCGGCACAAGCCGGCGCCGAGCTGCCCGACTGCTTCGTGCCGGTGCCTTTGCACCCTGCCCGCCTGCGCCGCCGCGGCTTCAACCAAGCGCTCGAAATCACGCGGGTGCTGGCACGTCGTCTCGGCGTGGCGCTCGATGCGCGCTGCGTCGAAAGAGTTCGTCCCGGGGTGCCGCAGACCGCGCTGCCCGCCAAGCAACGTTTGAAAAACCCCAGAGGTGCCTTTGATATATCGAATGTTTTTGACAAACGGCTTAAAAGGCCATCCCACCTGCGGTTCGTTGTGGTCGTCGACGACGTGATGACGACCGGCGCGACCATCAACGAAGTAGCGCGCGTTTTGCGCAAGGCCGGCGTCGAGCGCGTCGAAGCGTGGGTTGCGGCAAGGACCCAGTCGCTGCGCCCCCTCTGATCGAATCACCGCCTAGCAGCAAGATGGCGGAAAAGGCGCGCAGACACCCCGTTCGTCTGCGTCACCGCTTCTATAAATCACCGCCCGGCAGCAAGTCGACGAACAGGCCGGCGAACACGGCGGCCCCGAACCACGCGTTGTTGGAAAAGGCGCGCAGGCACCGTGCCGGTTCACGCCGTCTGATCAGCTGCTGCTGCCGGACCGCAAGCACCGCGGCGACGAGCAGCCCCGCGTAAAACCACTTCCCCGCGCCGCTCACCCAGCCGACGCCGACAAGCACCAGCAAGCTCAGCAACTGAAACAAGCCGATCAAGGTCCGGTCGTAACGGCCGAACAAAATGGCGCTGGATTTGACACCGACGCGCAGATCGTCTTCCCTGTCGGCCAGTGCGTAGATCGTGTCGTACGCAAGCGTCCAGAACACGTTGCCGAGGTACAGAAGCCACGCGACCGGCGCGGGAAATTCACCGGTCTGGGCCGACCAGGCCATCGGAATCGCCCAACCGAAGGCAAGGCCGAGGTGTAGCTGCGGCAGATGATGCAGGCGTTTCATGAACGGGTAACTCGCCGCGAGCGCAAGTGCCGCGAACGACATCACGATGGTCATCCAATTGGTCAGTAACACGCACGCGAAAGCCGCCAGTGCGAGCACGCCGGCGAGGGCCAAGGCCTCGGTCGGCGTCACCTTCTTTGTCGCGAGCGGTCGCCCTTTGGTGCGTTCGACCTGAGAGTCGAGTTCGCGGTCGGCATAGTCGTTGACGACGCAACCGGCGGAACGCATCAACGCGACGCCGAGCACGAACACGATGAAAACCGTCCGCGTCGGACGCCCTTCGCTCGCGAGCCACAGGGACCACAACGTCGGCCACAGCAGCAGATAGATACCGATCGGGCGATCCAAGCGCATCAGCGCGGCGTAATTGCAAAGGCGATTTGTCAGGAATCCTCGCGTCATCAAGGAATTGTAAAGCAGCCGTGGTCCCGGGCGGTCGAGCAAGTGCGCTAAAATGCGCGATTGTCATGGGGATACGCCGTTATCAGGGCAAAACACCGCAGGTTCACGCGTCGGCGTTCATCGACGAAACCGCCGTGGTCATCGGCGACGTCGCCGTCGGTGCCGACTCGTCGGTCTGGCCGATGGCCGCGGTGCGCGGCGACTTGATGCCGATCCGCATAGGCGAACGCAGCAACGTCCAGGACGGCTCGGTGCTGCACGTCACTTCCGACAGCCGTTTCGTGCCGCGCGGTCTCGCGCTTCAAATCGGCAACGACGTCACCGTCGGCCACGGCGCGATACTCCACGCCTGCACCGTCGAAGACCTCAGTCTGGTCGGAATGCACGCGACGGTGCTCGACGGCGCGGTGGTCTCAAGACACGTCATCGTCGGCGCCAACAGTCTGGTGCCGCCGGGCAAGCGCCTCGAGAGCGGGTTCCTGTGGCTGGGCTCCCCGGTGAAGAAAGCCCGTCCGCTGAAAGACGAGGAATTGGA
>CAYFZO010000016.1:30747-47914 GCA_964347615.1 uncultured Chromatiales bacterium | reverse complement strand
CTCACTCTTTTTTCTCGCACCCCCCCCCCCGGCGGCTAATTTCGGCCCCCCGCCGCGGTGCCCCCCCCCCCCCCCCCCCCCCTGGGGTTTGTCCTTCGGTTTATCCTTCGGGGAGAGAAGCGGAGAATAGGGGAGACATGGGGAGAACGGTCTTAGGCATCCTCGCCGGCGTCGTGGCGGTCGCACGGACGGCGACGACTTCTTGCGCAAAAGCTCAACAACTGCCGTTGATATCGTCTGAAGACGTCGTCGAATTCGTCAGGACGGCGGCAAGGGACAAACGCCGCGTTGGTGTCTTCCGGCGCCCGTTCGAACTCTTGAACGTCGCCCCCTCCTGTCCGTAGGAAGAAGAGCCTCATCCGTCTACGTCATAATGATTTCCCGGTGGACTTTTTCTTGGCGCTCAAGCGCGGTTCTCTACGCGGTTTCGCTGGCGACAACGGCGGCGGCGGCGTTGATCTTTGCGACGACGGCTCACGCGCATCTTTTTCAGGGATCTGAATCTGGACACGTGCACGTGTCGTTCAAGGAGATCCAAAATGAGGAGACTCCCGAGTTAGGCCGTATAGTCGCAGTCAAAGAGGGGGACCCTGTCGAGCTGACTCTCACCGTCGACCCTGCGTCGATGAGTGACCTGAGCGTCAACTACCGGATCGCTACCTTCAGTCGTTTCCAATCGCACGAAGGTGCCGATTACATCGACCTCCTCAACGGAAGCCTCACGATTCCAGCAGGCGAGATGGCCGTCAAGATAGCCTTCTTCAGGATTCATAGTGACAACGACGTCGAACCGACAAGAAAGTTCTTCGAAGTGCTGCTCGACAATGGCTCGGGGTACGCCGCCTTTCCTCTCGATCGCTCGACGGTGCATGTGACCATCAAGGAAGGCGTGTGCGATAGGACGCCGCAGGTCAGGGACGCGATTGTAAGCGCGTTCGGTGTCACCGACTGCGCCGACGTGGTGGGCGATTCACCGTTCAGGGGGAATGACAATTTCTCCGGGATCACGGGGACTTTGGATCTGAGTTCTACAGGCATTGCTGCTCTCAAAGCCGCTGATGATCCGCTTGATGCACCTGATCAAGGCATTTTAGGTGATTTTACAGGTCTTAACCGATTGAACGTGCTGAAGCTCGATGGCAACCAACTGGTCACCTTGCCGGAGGGCATATTCTTGGATCTCGAGAGAGTGACGACGTTGGACCTCGGTCGCAACCGACTGGAAGCCTTGCGGGGAGGCATATTTTCAGGTCTCGATAGATTGAGGGAGTTATTCCTCAACGGCAATCGACTGACCGCCTTGCCGGGAAACGCGTTCGAGGGTGCCGGAGGAAGAGGAAACTTGACGACGTTGGACCTCAGTCACAACCGACTGGAAACCTTGCCGCAAGGCGTGTTTAATCAAAATCACGCAAACTTGGCGAGGTTGGACCTCAGCCACAACCGACTGGGAACCTTGCCGCGAGGCGTGTTTTCATCTGCCTTTTTCGGTCTCGGCTTTTTGAAGACCTTCGATCTCAGTAACAACCGGCTGACGGGGTTGCCGAATCTAAATCTCGAGAGTCTGAAGACCTTGGATCTCAGCAGCAACCGACTGGAAACCTTGCCGGACAATCTGCGTATCGAAACTTTGGAGAGCTTGGATCTCAGCAGCAACCGGCTGACCGTCCTGCCGTTCCGTGCAGGTTCAGGTGGACTTTTCGGTCTCTCCGGTTTGCACAGATTGATTCTCAGCAGCAACCGACTGACGATCTTGGATGAGAATGTATTTTCAAATTTCGATAGCTTGGAAACGTTGAAGCTCGATGACAACGAACTGATCACTTTGCCGGCGACCGTGTTTTCAGATCTCGTCAGCTTGGTGGAGTTGGATCTCCGGGGCAACCCTGGCGCACCTTTTGCTTTCGCCCGCCCACGACTTGAGTCGACAAGCACGTTGGTTCCGTCCATGCCCGGCGTCGCCGAGGTCAAACTGGTCGTGGATGAAGCGTTGCCGACGACGATGGCCGCGGACTTGTCGGCGGAAGGCGGCACGTTGTCGGACTCGCAAGCAGTCATTCCCGGAGGAAGTACCGAAAGCGCCATTTTCACTGTGACCCAAGATACAGGTGCGCCGGTGTCGTTGAGGGCGTCCACGGGTACGCTGACCGGCTCTTTCTTCGGTGTCGAGACCGCTGCAAGCGAACTGGTCGTGGACGTGGTCGGCCCGTCGGTGTCGAACGTCGAGATTGTTTCGGTAGCGGCCTCCGGCAACGTGTATCTGTCGTCTTCCGGCGAGGTGATCCGCGTCGCGGTCGGTTTTGACGAGGCGGTAGATGTGTCGGCTACGACCGACGGCCCGTCGTTGACGCTCACGATCGGAGCGACAAGGCGCACGGCGGCTTACACGCCGGGTTTGAGTGAACCCTCGACGCTGGTGTTCACCTACGAGCTCCAGGCCGACGACGCCGACGTAGACGGTATCAGCATCGAAGATAACGCGCTGATGCTTGCCGGCGCGGAGATAACCGACCTGAACGGGAACCGGATAGCAAATACGGGTTTGGGAAGCCATGCAATCATGGACACCGCGGAGCACAGGGTCATCCGTGGATTCGAGATATCGTTCGACGAGACCGACGGCTTAGGGCCTGGAAGGGTGGTAGCCGGCGGCGACTCCCGGAGGGTCAGCGTCATGCTCGTGGACGATTTGGGTGAAGTCGAGGTCAGGTTGAGCAGCGACGTCCCGGGCGGCGGCCTCACGATTGCCCCCGAGCTTTTCAGACTCAGCGCCGGGAACAACGTCCAGCAGGTTGAGCTGACGGCGGGGGCTCGGGCGAGAGGTCCGCTCGACGCCGACGGCGCAATCGGCCCGGCGCAATTGACCGTCGAAATGTTCCTCGTCAACGGTGGTACGCCCGCATCCATGCCGTTGCTTTCGACGGCCACGTCCGTGGCGGTGGACGTCAGGTTTTACGTGGATATCTCCTATACTCTTTCTGGTGCCAGGTCTACGACGTTAACCCTAGTCGTGCAACATCCGGATAAAGGAGCCGGTGACGTTGATGTTTCCTTGGTCTCTGACAACGAACGATGGCCGTCGCAGCTTGCCAGTGGTGAGATTTTCGAGGGTCGTCTGGTGCGGGAAAGCGGTCCGGCGGATGATGAACTTTTTATTGATACGTTTGAAATCGAAGAAGGTGGAGACGTCGCTATCGCAATCGACGTAACACTTGTGTCGCCGCAAAGTACGTTGCTTGGGACGTCTTTTTGGCGGGCGAAATGGATTGGCTCGCGCGGCGTCAGCTATGCTCCCGGCTATGAGCCGGAAGTCTCCTCGAATTTGTTCCAGGTGAACGTTGTGGGGCCGGTTCGGTTGTCGTTGGAAATCAGCTCAACCCGGATTCAGATCGAGCCGGGCGGATCCACGCAGATTACGCTCACGACCGACCCGCGGTTGGAGCCGTCGGAAATAGTGACGGTGACCTTGCAAGCCCCCGCGGGGTCGGGAGTGCAGTTCAATGGTCGGGAAACGCAGCGGATCACGCTCGATGAAGTCAACCAAACCAAGGAAGTGACGGTGTCGGCGCTGGGTAACGCACGCCCCGGCGTACACCGGATCACGGTCGAAGCGGCCGTGCCGGATGGAGGCTTGGTGTTCCCCTCGCTCCCGGAGATGACCGTACAAGCGGGTGCTCTTGGAATCAGGTTGCACGACGCGCAGGCCGCTGAAGGCGAGGTGGCCGAAGTTAGGCTGACCCTGGACGAGCCGTTGCCGTCGCCGCTGACGCTCAATTACCGCGTCGACGTTTCCTCGGTCCCCGGCACCGATAACGCCGACCGCGGCGACTTCACCGACTTGAACAACGGGGTGGTTACGGTTCCGGCGGGTGAATCTTCCACTTTGATCCGCGTCCGGATCGAAGACGACGAGGTCCTCGAACCGTTGCGCGAAACGTTCCAGGTAAGCCTGCTCGATAACAATATCCCCGACGGCTACGCAATCGTGCCGGTTCCGGCGGTGGTGACCATCAAGGAAGGCGTGTGCGACCGGACGAGGCAAGTCAGGGACGCGATCGTAAGTGCGATCGGGGTCGGCTGCGCCGACGTTGACGACCTGAGCGGCGTATCCAGCTTGTCGGTGGAGACTCCCGGCGTCGAGAGTCTGCAGGACCGTGACCTTGCGGGTTTGGTCGGTTTGAGGATCTTGTCTTTCTCGGCCGGCATGGAATCCGCGGACTTGCGAAACTTGTCGGGGTCGGTGTTCAGCGATCTCGGCGGCTTGGAAAGCTTGGACTTCAGAAGGAATAAATTGGGAGAGGGGGGTTTGCCGAGCACCGTGTTTCAAAGCCTCGTCAATTTGAGGAGCTTGGATCTCTCGGATAACCAATTGAGCAGCCTGCCGGCGACGATCTTCGCGGGTCTCGTCAATTTGAGGCGCTTGGATCTCTCAGATAATCCCGGTTTGAGCGACCCACTAGCGTGCCCGCCAGCGGGCACGTCGGCGGGCCTGCCGGCGGGGATCTTCGCGGGGCTCGACTCGTTGTCGACTTTGGTGTTGCATCGTACCAACGTTCGTTTTTGTTTGGAGTTCGAACAAGTGTCCAACCCGTCGCCGAACGACGGGGTTCGCGCGTACCGGCTGAGCGTTGCCCTCGGCGCGCCGTATCAATTCACTCTCGGCTTGGCGGCGGAAGGCGGGAGCGTTTCGACCGAGAGCGTGACGATTGCGGTGGGCAGCACGCACAGCGGGACGTTCACCGTCACCCAAGCCGGCAACGCGCCGCTCAGATTGACCCACGGCAATAAAGACGCGATCGAAGACGCGGCTAACGGTGTGTTTTTCGACGCGGCGTCGCCGGTCGAACTCGACGAATTCGTTCCGGAGGTCGCGTCGTTGCTGTTCTATTCGTCGCCTGACGCTGACGGGGTTTATAACACAGGTTCAGAAATCAAGATCGCGGTACTTTTTGACGAGGCGGTGAGGGTTACGAACATGGGTGATGGGTTGTCGCTTCCGCTTCGCGTCTATCGTTCCGGTACTATTAACTCTTTCAGCGTGCCGTACGACGCGGTGGCGACCGGCGTTGCCCACGACGCGGACGTCGCCGACGCCGACAATCACGAATTGGTTTTCAGTAGGAATGTGCCCCGCTTGGTTGGTGTTCAAGAGCCTTTCGGCGAGAGCGATGTCAGCTTCACGCGCGACGCTCTGGAAGTTTCCGTACAGGCGACCGCGATTACCGACGTTGCGGGAAATCCGGCGTCGTTGTCGCTGAGCGGACGGGACGTTTCGACCCGTGCGTACCGGTTGCGCTTTGACCCGGCGGCGTTGAGGACGGTTGCGGGCTCGGATGAGGACGAACGGACGCTGAGGACGCTGCACCTTGAAGCCTTGTCCGGTTCGATCCGGTTGCCGGCAAGCGACGAGATCACGGTTGCGCTCAACCTGATGCCCGGCGACGTCGGCCCCGACGGCGTGTCGGTGCGCACCCCCGACGACGACGCTTTGCTGACCGACCTGACGTTCACGCGAGCGGAACCGAGCCGGTCGATCAGGGTCCGGGTTGACGGTGCGGCGAACCGAGTCGAGGGAGGCGGCACGGCGGGCGGTGTGACGTTTGTCGAGGCGTCGCTTTCGGGACATTCGAGGTCGTCGCGCGGGGACGAAGGTCTGCGCGTCGTTCCCGCGTTGTTGCCGGTTGGCGTGGTGCCGCTCGAGGTAGCGCCGACGCCGGACGTGCAGCGGTTCGAGCTTAGGTTTAATGATGCACCGTCGGTGGTGCTGGATGCAGGGCAGACAAGGTCACTGATGCTTGGCACTTCCTCCCTACTGCCGTTCGGTCCTTGGCGTTGGCAGATGACAGTCAGCTACGAGGGGCAAGACAGCGTGACAGCGTCCTATCCCGGCTCGCCCACTCCCTTTCTGCAGGACGTGACGTTGACCGTGCTCCAGGATGCGCGGGGAGAGATTGGAATACTGACCGCGAGTGCGAGAGTGGTGGAGGTTGACACCAGATTTGGTGGTTTTATACCAGTCGCCGGCACGGAAGTTACCCCCGCAGTCATCGCCGTGCGCGTACGGCCCTTTCAGGAGTTTCCCGCGATGCGGAAGTACGCCTTGGCGTTCACCCCCGACCCGCTCGGGGTTTTGGTGGGCGAGCCCAAGACGGTGACGCTGACGCTGCGGGACCCGGATGACGCCTCGTTGAATTCGCTGGGTTCGGACCGCGTCGACGTGACGCTGGGATTGCGCGGCGGCAGCGGCACGGTCGACCCCGACTCGTTGACGCTGAGCGCCTCGACTCCGAAAGGGGTCGTGACTGTGACCGTCGATGCCGCCGACGCCTTTGCGGACGTTGACCGCTCCCTGTGGCTGACCGCGGAAGCGGCCCCGGTGGAGGGATTGCAAGTCGGTGCCGCGCAGCTGGCGGTGACGGCGTCGCAACCGACGTTCGAGCTGGTGTTCGATCCGTCGCGTCCGTTGACGGTTCCGAGAGGCGGCGCGACGCGGACGACGTCGTTGAGACTGTCGGAGGTGGAAGGGGTGGCGCTGCCGCCGATAGGAACGCGGTTGGAGGTGCCGGTGTCGTTGAGTCTGGGGGGCGACGGCGTTCACCTGACGCCGTCCCAGGCGGTCTTGACCGCCGAGGTAGGTGCCCAGGGCGTGACCACGGAAGCGGTGGAGGTGGAAGTCCGGGCGGAAAGCACCGCGCCTCAACAGAGTTTGGTGCTGGTCGCGGAACCCGATCAAGCCGAACGCAGCGTGCGTTTGATTTCCGCGGCGCTCCCGGTCAACGTGACGCCGCCGGTGCGGCAGTTCGGGTTTGAGTTTGAAGGCACCGGGTCGCACGCGTTGGGCGGTGGTAACCCCGGGTTTTTTTTCGTGCCCGGTGTTCCCCTCGGATATCTGGGTGTGAGTCCAGACCGCAGGCTTTTCGTGCGAGGGACTTCGTCGCCGCCGCCTCATTGCGGCGTCATCACCGACCAGCCCGGCAACCCCGGCGGCTGCGCCGGCCTTGCGAGCGGGCTCTTCAGACTCACCGGCGATGAGTTGGTCGAAGGTGAACGGGTGACCGCGACGCTGACTTGGTATATCTCGGAAGCAGGTTCCCCCGGCGATCTCTCAGCGCTTGGAAGCGCCCTGTTTAGACCCGGGTTTTTTAATGCTGATCGGGATCTGGTGCCGCCGGGAACGACGTGGATGTATATGTGGAGCGGGGAGAAGTTGTTGACGGATATCTATTCGACGCAGGCCGAAGTGGTATTCACGGGGCCGGGAAGGCCTTCGGTACCTCTGGATTTTGGCAGACTGCCGGTTGGCGGCCCGTCGCCGCTGGCGTTGAGGATCAGCGTATCCGACGATCAGGAACGTGCGCTGAACGCCAAGTTCACCGACGGCTCGCTGGGAGTTGCCGCGGATTTCGGTGGCAGAACCCGTAAGGGAGGCCGCGACATCGTTTTGACTTTCTCAGAATCGGAGCGATGTCTCCAGCCGGGTGAATCGGCGCAGGTGGAGCTGAGACTCTATTCCGGCTCAAATGAACAGGGTAATCCGAACATCACCGGCTGCCGCATAACCCCGCGGTTGTCATGGGGAGAGGATAGCGGCACGTCGGTGATCTCGGTGGCGCCGCCACGACCGACTCTAAGGCCAAATGACGAAAGTGAGAATGGGTGGTTCCTTAGAGCAGTGCAGTCTCTGACGATTACCGCGGCGGCGACCGCGACACCGGGGGAGTCGTTGGTGCTCAGGGCGTTGCCGCCAGAATTTCCTCTACTAAGTAGTGGAAATCACAGCTGCAACGCCGTCTATGGTCGCACGGCTGGCGGCGGCGGCGCGATGAGCGTGTGCATCGCGCCGCGCGAATTCGACTTGAACTTCACGCCGCCCCAAGCGTTGGTGCAGCGCGGAACCACGTTGCCGGCGACGGTGTCGCTGGGGCGCGCGTCCTTGACCGGCAACGAACGCGTGAGGGTGGCGCTGAGGGTGCAGGGCGAGGCGAACGCCGGCGTCGTTGTTTCGCCCTCGGAAGTGAGGTTGAGCCGGACCGAGACCAGCGCGGAGTTCAACGTCATCGTGGACGCCGCGACGGCGACCTCCTCGCTGGCCGTGGTGGCGACGGTATCGGGCGACCAGGAATCGGCGTTGAAAGCGAACTTCAACGCCGGCGTTCTGTCGCTGTCGCTGACCGACGAGGTGCCACCCCGGCGTTTCGACCTGAGGCTGGCGGTTTCGGGCGAGGAAGACGCGGCGTCGCTGAGGTGGGACCGGGAGACGATGGTGGAGTTGTCGCTGGTGGCGGAAAATCCGCTGGCGCCGCTGACGATAGGCGAAGAAGTGGAGGTGACGGTTTCGCTTGACGGGCCAGGGCTGAACGTCGGTGCGCCGGGCGCATCCCCGACGACGAGCATCGGGGTCTTCCTCTCCGGCAACCAAGTCAGCGCGCCCCTGAGTTTGAGCGTAGCGCGAGACGAAGCGGATCAGGATGACCCGGCAAGGTCCCGGCTGTTGCTTGCGTCGGTATCGGCGCAGCAGCAGGCAGTCCTGAACGCGGTGTTCACTCCGGCGAATCTCGAGGTCGAAGTCGTGCCGTACGACTTGGAAGACGAACCGACGCGCAAGTTTGCCCTGGAGTTCACGCAGACCGACGAGTCGGACGCGCCGCCAATAGAGAGATTGTCGTTATTGGCGAACGGCAGCGGCAGGGTGTATCTGAGGCTGAAGCACGTAGCCGGAACCCTCTTGACCCGCGATGAGAGCGGCCGCGTTGCTGATGAGAGCGGCCGCGTTGTCATAGTTGATTTAATGCAAAGTTTGGGTGAAGGGTTGAGGTTGAGTCGGAGCTCGGTGGACTTTGATTTCGACACCGGCTTTTCACCTGCGATCGACGTCGACGTCGGGGTGAACGCGTCTCGGCAGAGGGTGGTCTTGCCGGCGAGAGTGCCCTACGAAACCGCCCGGCGGCTCGGCGCGAGTGTTGATTCCGCTTTCCTCGTCGTTGAAGTCAGCCCCCTGGAACCGGTTACGGAAGTGCTTCAGGAGCGCGAATACACTCTGAGATTCGATCCGCCCGAGGTGCAAGTGACGGCAGGCTCGGACGTTCCCGCGGAAGTCAACTTGTTGCTTGAGGGGACGGATCCGTTGACTCTCGGCGAGAGCGCGGCGCTAAGGTTGGTGCCGTCCGATCCGGCGTTGCGGGTATCGCCGTTGAAGCTGAGTTTAGGGCGCTTGGCGTCTTCGGCGACGGTCGTGATCAATCCCCGCGACGTGCGGAACGAGCAACGGAGAGAGACGCTTGGCGTCGAACCGGAGTCGTCGCAAATACCCGGCGCGACTTTCGATATTCAGCCTTTGATGATCGAGGTGCTGCGTCGTGAAGTGGCGGTGTCGTTCGTCCCGGCCGAGGTGAGTTTGGTTCGCGGTGGTGCCGCGGCGCCGGAGGCTTCGGTGCAGGTGTCGTTGAGGGTTGACCCTGAATTGTTCGGCGACGAGGAAATCGGGGTTGACCTGGACGGCGGGTCCCGCGGGTCCCTTAGGGTCGATCCGCCGAGCGTGATACTGAGTTCGATGAGTCGGACGACGACGGTGACCGTGATCGCGGATTCGAACTCAGTCAGCGGTGAAGTCACGGCGACGACCAACGTTGGTACGCGGGTCGGCGACGCGTCGGTGACATTTGAAACTTTGTCGGTCGAAGTCGTGCGCGGCGTGGATCTGGTGATCAGCGGCCTCGCGGGCGAGGAGACGCTGGTGATCATTGCGGGTGAGTCGACTGAGTTGCGGATAACGACCGATCCGCCGCTCGAGGCGGGCGAGAGCGTCGTGGTGTCCTTGAGCCTTGGAATGGGTTTGGAATTAAGCACGCGGGAAGTGCGCTTGAGCGGCCCCGGCGACGTCGCGGACGTCGTCACCGTGACCGCGGTCGACCCGGATCTCGAGGGCGTCGTGGTGTCGACGACGGGGATCGGCGCCGGCGTCGGTGTCATTGCCGGTGATTCGGTGAGCGTGGACACGCTCAACGCCGCCGAATTTGAGATTGTTTTCGATCCGCCGTTACGGGTCGAAGTCGAACAGGGTCGCCGCTCGACGTTTATCGTGACGACTTTCCCCGGGTTGGGGCAGGGTCAAACGATCACGGCGGAAGTGAGGATGGAGCCGTCGGATTCGGGGGATTCGGGCTTGAGTTTCGGCGGAGGGGTGACCACACGGACCATCGAGCTGAGTCAAAGCAACGGACGAGCGGATGTTTCGGTGACCGCGTCGGCGACCGTGGCGATCGGTTCGACCGCCGCGGTGGTCATCGCCGCCGCGACGCCGACACCGAGCAACTTGGGTGTCACGAGTTCCTCGCCACTCGAGTTGGTGGTGACGCCGCCGCGGGTGACGGTGGTTTTCTCGCCGGATCAAGTGCTGCCTTTGATTCTAGCTAACACGGGGGTCAGCATGGCGTCGGTAACGCTGGGCTTGCATCCGGACGACCGATTGCAGGCGGATCAATCGGCGATGTTCAAGGTGACGGTGTCGGGCAGCGGCTTGTCTCTCGGGCGCAACAAGGATAGGTTTCTGGAGGTGTCCTTATCTGCGGTCTCGCCCCAGGCGACGGTTGTCGTCGAGGCGGCAGAAGACGCGGAGGCGACGGGTGTGCTGAGGGTGGAGGCATTGTCGGGCGCGGTGTTGCGCGAAGGGACGAGAACGACGCTGGCGGTGTCGGTGACACAGGAAGTCGGTTTGGTGTTTGTCCCGGAGACGCTTGAGATCGAACGAGGACGCAGCAAGACGTTCAGGGTAACGACCACGCCGGCGCTGAGGGCGGGTCGGTCGGTCGAGGTGAGGCTCGATACGGGCGCGCCGGGTTTCGACTTCGGCCCCGGTTTCGGCAATGGGGAAGATCGCGAACGGGCCCAGCTTTTAATTGCCTTGAGCACGGATAACCCGTCGAGCATAGTGGAAATCCGCGCCTCGACGCGTGTCGGTGTTCGGAGCACGCTGACCGCGACGGTTTCCGGCGAGGGCGTGTCGGCGCCGCCGGCGGAGTTGGGCCTGAGGTCGGTGCCACCGCGGGTGTCGGTTTCTCTGACCCCGTTCACCGGTCCGTCGGACAACTTGATGCTGACGATAGGAAGCAGTACGCAGGTGCGCGTAGGCTTGTCTGATTACACGCTGTTCGACGACCAGAGGGTAGTGGTCAGATTGCAAACCGACGGTGATGACCCGCCCGGTTTGACGGTATCTCCGCCGGA
Source organism: uncultured Chromatiales bacterium (assembly GCA_964347615.1). Taxonomy (GTDB): domain Bacteria; phylum Pseudomonadota; class Gammaproteobacteria; order Poriferisulfidales; family Oxydemutatoraceae; genus CAYFZO01. The sequence goes on along the minus strand of CAYFZO010000016.1, from coordinate 36,691 downwards.
GGTCGTCTTGAGCGAGGCGGTTCAGGAGAGGTCGGTTGTCGTAACCGCAACCACCGCGGCGGGGAGGTCCGAGAATTTGACGGCGACGGCGACGGGCGACGTTTTGGCGACGCCCGCGCGTCTGGTGGTGCAGGTGAGTCGTGGTGTCCAGAGTCGTGGTGCCCAGCTGAGAATCCGGGTGTTCCTCGAAGGCGCGCTGGAATAAGTTTTCCGCGACGTCGGCTTGATTCGCGCGCTTTCGCTTGAGCAACCGTTTCGGGCCTCAAGGCTGATACCCGAGGCTTTAACTACCTCCAGCGTCAAGGACGCCTTGGGGGAGAGAACGTCGACGTCCTTGTCCGCGCCCGAAACCTCCGGCGTCAGCATCTCACCCGGCGGCCGGTCGGCGGCCTCGCCCGGAATCGAAGCTCAGCCCAACCCGGTTCTCCCGGTCCGACGCCAGTGCTTCGTCCAACGCCGACGTCAGCCTCCGGGAAAACGACGGCGCGGTGGATCGGGGCAGGATTTCCGGGTTTCTGCTTTTGTCTCATCTCTCCCTGAACCCGTACGGCGTTTTAATCCGGGCGGCGAAGTGCTATCTTGTGTGCGCGAGTCGGCCGAGCGGTCGCCGCCGGCACAGTCCGGTGGAGGAAAGTCCGGGCTCCGCAAGGCAGGGCGCCAGGTAACGCCTGGAGAGCGTGAGCTCATGGAAAGTGCCACAGAAAATAAACCGCCCGGCTTTGCCGGGTAAGGGTGAAACGGTGCGGTAAGAGCGCACCGCGCCGGTGGTAACACCGGCGGCAGGGCAAACCCCGCCCGGTGCAAGGCTGAATAGGGAAGCCGCCCCGTTCGCGGGACCGTGCCGCCTGCACGGCAGGCTTCCGGGTAAGCCGCACGAGGCGCGCGGCGACGCGCGTCCCAGATGGATGGCCGTTCTCGACAGAACCCGGCTTACAGGCCGACTCGCATTTCTTCCTGCCGAATTAAGTTCTTGAATTAAAGGCTTTTTCGCGTCCGCGGATGACGTTGCCGCGGCACTTCGATCCGCCTGTGTAGAAAAGTGGAAAAAACAGCCTGAATTATGCAATAATGTGGTTTTTAGTGGAGACACTTCCGCGTGGACGTTGCAACTTTCAGAGGCGTCAACCAGGTCAGCGTTGACGCCAAAGGGCGCATGGCGATGCCTTCAAAGTATCGTCAGGTATTGCACGAGTACTGCAAAGGCGAATTGATCGTTACCGGCGACCGCGACAACTGCTTGCTGATTTATCCGTCGCCGCAGTGGCCGGCAATCGAGGATCAATTGCTGAAGATGCCGAATTCGAGCAAGCAAGTGCGTTTTCTGCAAAGAATCGTTCTCGGATACGCGACCGAATGCGTAATGGATTCGCACGGTCGTTTTCTGCTGCCTCCGATGTTGCGTGAGTTTGCGCACATCAACAAGCGAGCCGCGCTTATCGGGCAGGGTCGCAAGTTCGAGCTTTGGGACTACCAGAGCTGGACCAAGCAGCGGGACGTCTGGATGAAGGAAGACAGTGACACAAAGGACGTGCACGAGGCGTTGGAGAAGATTCGTCTGTAAGTGAGCAATGGCCGGTCTTATGCGATGGCAGGGGCGGACCGCGGTGAACACCGCCCGGTGCTGCTTGCGGCCTCGCTTGAGGGCTTGCGCGTCGCCCCGGACGGCTTTTACGTGGACTGCACTTACGGGCGCGGCGGTTGCAGCGCGGCGATCCTTGAACGTCTCGGCCGCGGCGGGCGACTGCTTGCGTTCGACAAAGATCCCGAAGCTTGCGCCCACGCCCGTGCGCGGTTCGGGAACGACCCGCGTTTCGAGATTCGCCGGGGGTCGTTCACCCGCGTCGCTGAGTTGTCGGAGGCGGGGATGACGGGGCAGGTCTCGGGCGTTTGTTTCGATCTCGGCGTGTCGTCGCCGCAGTTGGAGGATCCCGTGCGCGGTTTCAGCTTCATGCGCGACGGCCCCCTCGATATGCGCATGGACGCGACCGTCGGGGTCAGTGCCGCCGACTGGTTGAACGCCGCTTCCGTCGGTGAAATCGAACGCGTGCTCAAGGAGTACGGTGAGGAACGTCAAGCGGCAAAGATCGCCAAAGCCATCTCGGGTCGGTCATCCCTCCGGACCACCCGGGATTTGGCGAACTTGGTTGCGAGTGCGTCGGGTCGGCCTTCGGGCAAACACCCGGCCACTCGCACCTTTTTAGCGATCAGGCTCTATCTCAACCGCGAACTCGAGGATCTGCGCGAAGCGCTGGCCGCGACGCTCTCCTTGTTGCGTCGCGGCGGACGTCTTACGGCGGTCAGCTTCCACTCGCTCGAAGACCGCATCGTCAAGCGTTTCATCCGCGACAACGCCGCCCCTCGGCGTTCGCGCCTCACCGGGCAGCCGTTGCCCGGCGGCGAGGCGGCGTTGCGCGTCGTCGGCAAGCCGGTTCGCCCGGGGGCCGACGAGATCGAGGTCAACCCCCGCGCGCGCAGCGCGCTGTTGCGCGTGGCGGAAAAAACGTGAAGACCCGGCGATGCAGCGCAGGCAACCGTTACTCGTGACCGCGTTGGCGACGCTGGTGGTGGTTTCATCTTTCGCCGTCGTGGCGACGCGTCATCACGTGCGCATGGAGTTCATGCGTTCCGAGGCGTTGCTCAAGGAGCAGGACGCGCTGCAGATGCGTTGGGAAAGCTTGCAGCTGGAGTACGGAGCGTTGCGTACCGAAGGACGGGTCGAGGTGGTAGCCAAGACCGAGCTCGGGATGAAGATGCCCGAGCGCGACGACGTCGTGGATTTGATCGTGAAAGACGGGTGGGTGCGATGAGGCGCAAGGAACCGGACAGCGGCAAGCGCAGGATTTTCGCGCTGGTGACGTTCGCCGCGGTTGCGGTGGCTCTGCTCGCGCGCGCGGTTGAATTGCAGCACTACAGCCGTGAGACTTTGCAACGCGAAGCCGACAACCGCCATCTGCGCACGACGTCGGTACCGGCGCACCGCGGCATGATCACCGACAGGAACGGCGAGCCGCTTGCAATCAGTACGCCGATGTACGCGGCATGGGTCGACCCCGCGCGGTTTGATTTCACCTCCGACTCCGTCGAGCGGCTTGCCGAGTCCTTGGGGCTCGACGCAGCGGCTTTGCGCACCCGCCTCGAACGGCGCAAGCACAAGCGGTTCGCGTACGTCAAACGTCAGATCAAACCGGCGGTCGGAGAGAGTTTGCGGGCGCTCGGCCTGCCCGGCGTTGATTTGCGTCGTGAATACCGGCGCTTTTATCCGTTGAGCGAAGCGGCGGCGCAGTTGATAGGCACCACCGACGTGGACGACGTCGGCATAGAGGGAATCGAGAAGCAGTTCGAAAGCGCGTTCCGCGGCGAGCCGGGGAAAAAGCGCGTGTTGCGCGACCTTCGCGGGCGCGCGGTCGAGCACGTTGATTTGCTCTCGTTGCCGAAACCGGGCAAGCGCCTGGCGCTGACCATCGATCACAATATCCAGTACCACGCCTATCGGGCGCTGAAAACCGCGGTGAAGAAGCACAAGGCGCGCTCGGGCGCCGCAGTCTTGCTCGACGCGCGAACCGGCGAGGTGCTGGCGTTGGTCAATCAGCCCTCGTTCAACCCGAACGCCCGCGAGTTCGTTCCCGAGCGCCGGCGCAACCGGGTGCTGACCGACGCGTTCGAGCCGGGCTCGACAATCAAGCCGTTTGTCGCGGCGTCTTTGCTCGACGGCGGCTACGCCTCGATCGATACCCGGGTGAACACCGCGCCCGGGGTCTACAGAATCGCGGGTCACAGCATCGCCGACGTTGACAACTACGGGGTCTTGAGCTTGCCCGATATCATCGTCAAGTCGAGCAACGTCGGCATCGGCAAGGCGGCGATGCTGATGCCCGCCGAGCGCCTGTGGGAGACGTTTCGTGAATTGGGGTTCGGACGGATCCCCGGGACCGGGTTTCCCGGCGAGAGCGGCGGTCGGCTCATGCACCATTCGGATTGGCGCGACGTCGATCGGGCGGTCGCGGCGTACGGCTACGGGATATCGGTTTCGCTGTTGCAGCTCGCCTACGCTTACAGCGTGTTCGCCAACGACGGTTGGCGTCCGCCGTTGAGTCTGGTCAAGGGTTTTCAGGCGCAAAGCAGGACCCAGGTGTTCTCGCCTGAGACCGCCCGGATGATGAGGAGCATCCTCGAGCGGGTCGTCACTCGCAAGGGAACCGGGCGGAGGGCCAAGGTGGACGGTTTCACCACCGCGGGCAAGACCGGGACCGTCCACAAGAACGTACGCGGTTCCTACGTCGAGGAGGGGTATCTGTCGTTGTTTGTCGGTTTCGCCCCGGTGAGCAATCCTCGGTTGGTCGCGGCGGTGGCGATCGACGAACCGGCCGGCGGCGAGTACTACGGCGGCGCGGTCGCCGCGCCGGTGTTTTCCGAAGTCATGCAGGACGCGCTGAGGCGTCTCGGCGTACCCCGCGACGAGACGCTTCCGCCGTTGCGTACGAACGTGCAGTACACCTTGGCGGATGAATGAGTGCTCCCACAGATTCCAACCCGGCTTTTGCGAAGCCGGCGCCCAAGGAGTTGAACGTGTTGCTTGACGGCTTGGGTGAAAGCAAGGCGCCGCAGGGCGTAGTGGTTCACGGTCTCGCCGGGCACAGCGGCGAAGTGCGCGAAGGCGATTTGTTCATGGCGTTGAAAGGCGGGCGTTGCGACGGCCTCGAGTTCTTGCCTGAAGCGGTCGCGCGCGGCGCGGTCGCCGCGGTTTGTGAGACCCGGGCGCCGAACGACGTCGGCGTACCGGTTGTCCGCGTCCGCGACCTGACGCACCGGGCTGGCGTGATTGCCGAACGTTTTTTCGCCCGCGCGTCTTCGGAGATGCAGGTCGTCGCCGTCACCGGCACCGACGGCAAGACCTCGACCTCGCATCTGATCGCCGAAGCGCTACAGCTGAAACACGGTGCTTGCGGCTTGATCGGCACGCTGGGTTGCGGGCGTTTCGGCGAGCTGCGCACCAGGACGCTGACGACGCCGGACGTCGTCGCCTTGCACCGGGAGCTCTACGCGTTGCGGGTCGGCGGCGTCGCCGACGTCGTTCTTGAAGCGTCTTCTCACGGGCTATCCCAAGGGCGTCTCGTCGGCGTCGAGGTGGACCTCGCGGTGTTCACCAACCTCGGGCGCGACCACCTTGACTATCACGCCTCTTTTGAGGACTACGCCGCGGCGAAGGAGAAGCTGTTCGCGCCGGGTGCTTGCAGGCGGGCGGTAATCAATACCGGCGATCGGTTCGGGCGCGAGCTTGCCGAACGTTGCCGTCGCCGCTGCGAGCTGACGACGTACTCGCTGCTTGGCGAAGCCGACGTCGTCGCCGAGAACGTCGAATCCGTTCGTGACGGCGTTTCGTTCACGTTGCGCGCGGGCGGTGCGGCGGCCGTTTGCCGAAGTCGTCTGATCGGCCGTTTCAACGCCGCCAACCTGCTTGCCGCCGCTGCCGCGTTGATTGCGCAGGGTACGGGACTTGAGGAAACCGCGGCGCTGCTCAGGCGCGTCTACCCGGTGCGCGGGCGGATGCAGCGCGTCGCCGCCGCCGGGCGTTGCGCAATCGTTGACTACGCGCATACCCCGCAGGCGCTTGAAAACTTGCTTCGCGCGTGCCGTGAAATCACCGCGGGAAGGCTGTTCTGCGTGTTCGGTTGCGGCGGGGACCGCGATCGGGGCAAGCGGCCGTTGATGGGGGAAGTCGCGTCGCGTCTTGCCGACGTGGTCGTCGTCACCGACGACAATCCCAGGAACGAAGACCCGGCGCGCATCGTCGCTGAGATCCGGCAGGGCGTCGCGGGCGAAGTCGAGGTCATTCACGACCGCGAGCGTGCAATTCGCCGCGCGTTGTCCGCGGCCGGGCGCGACGACTGCGTGGTGGTCGCGGGCAAGGGCCACGAGACCTTCCAGCTCGTCCAAGGAAAGCGGG
>CAYFZO010000016.1:0-30647 GCA_964347615.1 uncultured Chromatiales bacterium | reverse complement strand
TTGCGTTCGACGACGCCGAGCTGGTGCGTCGCGTGCTTGAGGAGGCGGTGTGAGCATCGACGGCCGCAGTTTGCGCGCGGGCAAAGCCAAAATCATCCATGATTGCCGCGGCGCCCGCGCGGTGGTCGCGGGCAAGGGCCACGCGACCTTCCAGTTCGTCCGAGGAAAGCGGGTTGCGTTCGACGACGCCGAGCTGGTGCGTCGCGTGCTTGAGGAGGCGGTGTGAGCTGGTTGACGCTTGAGGAAATCGGTTCGATGTCGGGCGGCGTCGTGGGCGGTGTCATGGATGGCGGCGACGGCGCGGTGAACGGCGTGAGCATCGACAGCCGCAGTTTGCGCGCGGGAGAAACCGAAATCATCCACGACCGCGGACGTGCAATTCGCCGCGCGTTGTCCGTGGCCGGGTGCGACGACTGCCGCGACGACTGCGTGGTGGTCGCGGGCAAGGGCCACGAGACTTTTCAGTTCGTCCGGGGAAAGCGGGTTGCGTTCGACGACGCCGAGCTGGTGCGTCGCGTACTTGAGGAGGCGGCGTGAGCATCGACAATCGCAGTTTGCGCGCGGGCAAAGCCGAGATTATCCATGATTGCCGCGGCGCCCGCGTGGTGGTCGCGGGCAAGGGCCACGAGACTTTTCAGTTCGTCCGGGGAAAGCGGGTTGCGTTCGACGACGCCGAGCTGGTGCGTCGCGTACTTGAGGAGGCGGTGTGAGCTGGTTGACGCTTGAGGAAATCGGTTCGATGTCGGGCGGCGTCGTGGGCGGTGTCATGGATGGCGGCGACGGCGCGGTGAACGGCGTGAGCATCGACAGCCGCAGTTTGCGCGCGGGGGAGTTGTTCGTTGCGTTGCGCGGTGAGCGTTTCGACGGCCACGCGTTCGTCGCCGAGAGTCACGAGCGCGGTGCCGCGGGCGCGATGGTCGAGCGCGAAGTCGACGTTCCCGTGCCTCAGATCCTGGTCGAGAACACGTTTGCGGGTCTTGCCGATTTCGCCGCGGCCTGGCGTACGCGATGCACGCCGGCGATGGTCGCGCTGACCGGCAGCAACGGCAAGACCACGACCAAGACGATGCTGGCGTCGGTGCTCGAAAGACGCCTGAAGGTGCTGGTGACACGCGGCAATCTCAACAACAATATCGGCGTACCGTTGACTTTGCTTGCGCTGCGCAAGACGCACCAGGCGGCGGTGGTCGAGCTCGGCGCCAACCGTCCGGGCGAAATCGCCGAGCTCGGACGGTTGGTGCGACCGGCGGTCGCGCTGGTGCTCAACGCCGCGCCAGCGCACCTCGAAGGTTTCGGCAGCCTCGACGCCGTTGCCCGCTCCAAAGGTGAATTGTTCGAGTGTCTCGGAGAAGACGGCGTCGGCGTGGTCAACGCCGACGACGCCTATCGCGAGTACTGGCTCGGTTTGCTCAAGCGCCGCCGCGTCGTTACTTTCGCGGTTGACCGCCCGGGCGCCGACGTAAGCGGGCGGGTCGTCCCCGGCGGGATCGAAGTGACGGTTGCCGGACGGACGCGGCGTCTGCGCTTCGCTTTGCTCGGCAAGCACAATCTGCACAACGCGCTGGCCGCCGCCGCGGTGGCGTACGGTCTCGGAGTTGATTTCGACGACGTCGTCGCCGGGCTCGAGGCGGTGAGGGCGGTGCCGGGGCGTTTGTGTCCGGTGCCGGGTTTCGCTGGCGCGCGGCTGATAGACGACAGTTACAACGCCAACCCCGGCTCGCTCGCGGCGGCGGTCGACGTGCTTTGCGAGTACCGCGGCGAACGCTGGCTGGTGCTCGGCGACATGGCCGAGCTTGGCGCCGACGCCGAGCGGCTGCATTTCGACGCCGGGCGCAACGCCGCGCGTTGCGGCGTTTCACGCTTGTTCACGCTGGGGGCTTTGTCGCGCGCCGCGGCGGACGGTTTCGGCGCCGGCGCCGAGACTTTCGATTCGTGCGAGGCGCTGTGCGAGCGTTTGGCGTCGCTGTTGAACCGCGCCGACGAGGAAGTGACGGTGCTGGTCAAGGGTTCGCGTTCGGCGCGCATGGAAAGGGTGGTGCAGGCGCTCGAGGCGCCGCGCGGGGAGGTGCGGGCGTGTTGATGTATCTCGCCGATTACCTCGCTCAGTTCCACAGCGGGTTCAACGTGTTTCAGTACATCACCCTGCGCGGGGTGTTGAGCGCGCTGACTGCGTTGGTCGTCAGTTTCATCGTCGGCCCCTTGTTCATCTCCAAGCTCGCGGCCCTGCGGATCGGGCAGAACGTCCGCGAGCTCGGACCTCGATCCCACTTCGTCAAAAGCGGCACTCCGACGATGGGCGGCGGATTGATCCTGATCACGATCCTGCTGAGCACCTTGCTGTGGGCCGACGTGTTCAACCGTTACATCGTCGTTGTCTTGTGCGCCTTGCTGTTGTTCGGCGTCATCGGCGGCATTGACGATCTGCTCAAACTGCGCTTCGGCAACAGCAAGGGACTGTCCATCCGCCGCAAGTTCCTGTTGCAGTCGCTTGCCGGTGCCGCGGTCGTGTTCGTGCTTTACCGCACCGCCGAGTTGCCGGAGGAGACCCGTCTGGTCGTGCCGTTCGTCAAGACCGTGATGATCGACATGGGGCCGTGGTTCATGCTGCTGGCTTTTCTGACCATCGTCGGTTCAAGCAACGCGGTCAACCTGACCGACGGTCTCGACGGTCTCGCGATCATGCCGGCGGTGCTGATTGCGGCGGCGCTGAGCATCTTCGCCTACGCCAGCGGACACGCCGTCTTCTCCGAGTACCTGGCGATTCCCCATCTGCCGCTCGCCGGAGAACTGTTCGTCTTCTGCGGCACGATCGTCGGTGCGGGGCTGGGGTTTCTGTGGTTCAACACCTATCCCGCGCAAGTGTTCATGGGCGACGTCGGCGCGATTGCGCTGGGTGCCGCGATCGGGCTGGTCGCGGTGCTGGTCAGGCAGGAACTGGTGTTTGCGGTGATGGGCGGGGTCTTCGTGGCCGAAGCCTTGTCGGTCATCATTCAGGTCGGGGCCTACAGGCTGACCGGCAACCGGGTGTTTCGCATGGCGCCGATACACCATCATTTCGAACTGCACGGCTGGGCCGAGCCGAAAGTCATCGTGCGCTTCTGGATTGTCACGGTGATCCTGGTGCTGATCGGCCTCGCGACCTTGAAGATCAGGTGACGCGATGACCCGCGATAAGCCGGCTGCAACCGTGGTGGTGGGACTGGGCAAGACCGGCACTTCGGTCGCGCGGTTCCTGCATCGCCGCTCGGTGCCGTTCATCGCCGCCGACAGCAGGGTTTTTCCGCCGGGCCGCGACGAGTTCAAGAGACTCTATCCGCAGGTCGAGGTGTGCATCGGCGATTTCGACGAGCGTCTTTTCCTCGGCGCCGCCGAGGTCGTGCTGAGCCCCGGGGTGCCGCTGAAGACGCCGGCGGTGCAACGCGCGCTTGCGGCGGGGATTTCGGTCGTTGGCGACGTCGAGCTGTTCGCGCGTACGCTCGGCGGCGGCAAGTCGGTGGTCGCGGTCACCGGTTCGAACGGCAAGAGCACGGTGACGACGCTGCTCGCCGAGATGGCGACGCGCGCGGGAATCAAGACCGTAGCCGGCGGCAACCTCGGTCCGCCGGCGCTTGACCTGATCGCCGACGATGGGGACGCCGAGCTTTACGTGCTCGAGTTGTCGAGCTTTCAGCTCGAGACCACTTATTCGTTGAAACCCGCGGCGTCGGTGGTGTTGAACGTCAGCGAGGATCATCTCGACCGCTACGACTCGTTCAACGAGTACGTCAAGGCGAAGCAAAGAATCCACCGCGGCAGCCGCAGCGTGGTGCTGAACCGCGAAGACAGGCACCGTCTCGAGATTCCGTCGTCTTCGCGGGTCGTCAGTTTCGGGCTCGACGTCGGCGGCGCCGGACAGTTCGGCGTAGTGCAAACCGCGGCCGGGCCCGCGGTCGCGTTCGACGGCGAGGCGTGGATCGCCCGCACCGAGCTGGGGTACCTGCCCGGCGACAGCGGGATGCTGAACGCGCAGGCGGCACTTGCGCTCGGGCACGTCGTCGGCTTGCCGCGGGCGGCGATGATCGAGACGCTCAAGCGGTTCAAGGGGCTTCCGCACCGCCGCCGAACGATTGCCGAGTTCGACGGCGTGGTCTGGATCGACGATTCGAAAGCGACCAACGTCGCGGCGGCGGCGGCGGCGCTTGCGGACCTTGATCGTCCGTGCGTTTGGATCGCGGGCGGCGACGCCAAGGGACAGGACTTTTCACCGCTGCGCAAGGCGGTCGGCGACCGCGTGCACGTGGCGATCCTGATCGGGCGCGCCGCGGCGCAGCTCGCGGCCGCGATCAAAGGCACCGGTTGCACGGTCGTGTTTGTCGGGAACCTCGAAAGCGCCGTGGTCGAAGCACGTGCCGTCGCGCACAAAGGCGATTGCGTACTGTTGTCGCCGGCTTGTTCGAGCCTCGACGCGTTCAGCAGCTACGTCGAGAGGGGCGAGCGTTTCGCCCGTGCGATCGAGGAGTTGCAGACGTGAGGATCGCGCCGTTCTACGCCGGAGGATATCGCTCGCGCGCCCGCGCGACGAACATCTGGGTCGACGTGCCGCTGGTGTGCCTGCTTGCGGCGTTGTGCACCTTCGGTCTGATCATGGTCACTTCGGCGTCGATGGAATTCGCCGACGACCGCTACGGCGACGCGTTGTACTTTCTCAAGCGTCAGGGTTTCTTCCTCTTGCTTGCGATGCTGGTGGCGGTGAGCGTGTATTGGAGGCCGTCGGAGCTTTGGTTTCGCAACAGCTTTCGCCTGTTGTTCCTTTGCGCCGCGTTGCTGGTCCTCGTGCTGATTCCCGAAGTCGGCAAGGAAGTCAACGGCAGCCGCCGCTGGCTCGACCTCAAGGTGTTCACGGTTCAGCCTTCCGAGGCGGCCAAGCTGGCGGTGATCGTGTTTCTGGCGGACTACGTCGCGCGCCGTCGCGAGGAAGTGTGCGCGACTTTCAAGGGTTTTCTCAAGCCGTTGCTGGTCGTAACGTTGCTGGCCTTGCTGATCCTGCTTGAACCCGACTACGGCGTGTCGGTGGTCCTTCTGGCGATCGCGTTTGCGACGTTGTTTCTCGCCGGTGCCAAGCTCGGGCAATCCTTGCTGATGTTTGTCGCCGGCGTCGGGGTGACGGCGCTCGCCGCGGTTGCGGCGCCGTACCGATGGGCGAGGATCAAGGCGTTTCTCGATCCGTGGAGCGATCCCCTGGGGAGCGGGTATCAGCTGACGCAGTCGCTGATTGCGGTCGGCAGCGGCGGCTGGTTCGGACAGGGGCTGGGCGCCGGCGTGCAGAAGTTGTTTTACCTGCCCGAGGCGCACACCGACTTTATCTTCGCGGTCATCGCCGAGGAGCTCGGGTTCGTCGGCGTCTGCCTGGTCGTCGCCGCGTATTTCGGCGTCGTGTGGCGCTGTTTCGTCGTCGCCGGACGCGCCGAGCGGGGGCGGATTTACGCCGGGGCTTTTTTCGCTTACGGCGTCGGCGTCTGGGTCGGCATTCAGGCGTTCGTCAACGTCGCCGTCGTGGTCGGCTCGTTGCCGACCAAAGGGATCACCTTGCCGCTGATCAGCGTCGGCGGCAGCAGTTTGGTGACCTTGTTCGCGGCGTTTGCGATCGTGCAGCGGATCCACTACGAAACCTGTTGCGCCGACCCCGTGTTGATGCGGCGTTACCGTTCGGAGAAGAACCGTGTCGCGGGATAACCGAGAACCGTTGGTGATGATTGCCGGCGGCGGTACTGGCGGGCACGTGTTCCCGGGGCTTGCGGTCGCGCGGATTCTGCGCGAGCGCGGCGTCGGCGTCACGTGGCTCGGCAGCGCCGGCGGCATGGAGGCCGACTACGTGGCGCGGGCCGGGTTCGCGTTCGAGAAGGTCGGCATCTCCGGCCTGAGGCGGCGCGGGCTGCTTGCGTGGATCGCCGCGCCGTGGCAACTGAGCTTCGCGCTGCTTGGGACGCTCAGGATCTTATGGAAGCGCAAGCCGGGGGTGGTGCTCGGTTTCGGCGGTTTCGCCGCGGCCCCCGGTGGCTTGATGGCGGTGCTGCTCGGCATTCCGCTGTTGATACACGAGCAGAACGCGGTTGCGGGGTTGACCAACAAGCTGCTCGCGCCGTTCAGTCACGCGGTGTTGCTCGGGTTCTCGGGCGCTCTCGTCCGGCGCAACGCGAAATGGGTCGGCAACCCGGTGCGTGCGGAGGTCGCCGCGGTCGCGGCACCTGAGACGCGCTTGTCCGGGCGCGCCGGCGCGCTCCGGTTGCTGGTCGTCGGCGGCAGCCGCGGCGCGGCGGTGTTCAACCGGGTCGTGCCCGAGGCGCTCGCCGAACTCGACGCCGCCCGCCGCCCGCGGGTCAGGCATCAGACCGGGCGCGGCAAGCTGGAAGCCACGCGCGCCGCCGCCGCGCGCGCCGAGGTCGACGTCGAGTTGTTCGAATTCATCGACGACGTTGCGCAGATGTACGCTTGGGCCGACCTGGTGCTGTGCCGTGCGGGGGCATCGTCGGTCGCCGAGGTCGCCGCGTCGGGGTCGGCCGCGGTGTTCGTGCCCTATCCGCATTGCGCCGACGACCACCAGACGGCCAACGCCGAATTCCTGGTTTCGCGCGGCGCGGCGGTGCTGATTCCGCAATCCGAATTCACGCGGCGGAGTTTGGCCGACGTGATCAGACGTTTCACCGACTCGCGCCGCGATCTGTTGCAGTTGGCGGTCAAGGCGAGGAAGCTGGCGCAGCTGCGCGCGGGCGACGCCGTCGCTGAATCGTGCGTACAGGCGATGGGGGCGTGATGGTCGGGAACGTGGACGTGCCTCGCGAGTTCGGCGTCGTGCATTTCGTCGGTATCGGCGGCGTCGGCATGAGCGGTATCGCCGAGGTGTTGATTACCCTCGGCTACCAGGTCCGGGGCTCGGACCTCGTCGACGGCGCCGCGGTGCAGCGCCTGCGCGGGATGGGCGCCGAGATCTTCATCGGCCACGACGCGGGCAACGTGCGCGGTTGCAGCGTCGTCGTGAGGTCTTCGGTGATTGCCGACGACAACCCCGAGATTCGTGAAGCCCGGCGCTGGCGTATTCCGGTGTTGCAACGCGCCGAGATGCTCGCCGAGCTGATGCGATTTCGTTTCGGCGTCGCGGTTGCCGGAACCCACGGCAAGACGACGACGACGAGCTTGGTTGCGGCGTTGCTGTCGGAAGCCGGTTTCGATCCGACCTACGTCGTCGGCGGCAGGGTCGAGCATTTCGGCGCGAGCGCGGGTCTCGGGCAGAGCCGCTACCTGGTGGTCGAGGCCGACGAAAGCGACGCGTCGTTCCTGCGTCTGCACCCGATGATGACGGTGGTGACCAACGTGGACAACGATCACTTGGTCGCCTACGGAGGCGACTTCGAACGACTCAAGCAGGCGTTTCACGACTTCTTGCTGAACTTGCCGTTTTACGGCACCGCGGTCGTGTGCCGCGACGACGCGACGTTGCGCGGATTTTCCCTCGAGATTCCGAGGAACTTCCTGAGCTACGGTTTCAGCGACGGCGCCGACGTGCGTGCCTCGGAGGTGCGCTTCACGGGGACCTCGAGCGTGTTCAAGATCACGGCGCCGTGGCACGCCGGTGCGCTGGAGGTCGAACTCAACCTGCCGGGGCGGCACAACGTCCTGAACGCGCTGGCGGCGTTCGCCGCGTGTCGTGAGCTCGGCGCGAGCGAAGACGCGATATGTCGGGCCTTGGCGCGGTTCGCAGGCGTCGCCCGGCGCTTCCAGGTCCACGGCGAGATCGCCGCCGGCACCGGTTCGGCGCTGGTGGTGGACGACTACGGCCACCATCCGACCGAGATTGCCGCGACCCTCGACGCGGTGCGCAAGGCGTGGCCCGGGCGGCGTCTGGTGCTGATCTTTCAGCCGCACCGCTACACCCGGACCAAGCAGCTGTTCGACGATTTCGTCGCGGTGCTCGGCGCCGCCGACCGGGTGATATTGCTCGACGTGTACCCGGGCGGCGAGACCCCGATTCCGGGGATCGACGCGCTCGCGTTGCGCGACGCGATCGGCGGGCGCGGCGACGAGGAACCGGTGTACGTCGGTTCGGGTTCGTCGGGCTTGTTCGAGCCGGTGCGGGAAGCGCTTGTGCGCGTCGCCGCCGCCGGCGACGTGGTGTTGACGATGGGGGCGGGCAGCATCGGCGCGCTGGCGCCGACCCTGGTGAAGGAGTTGAAACACGATGACGCGGCTTGATTGCGACGTCGCCGCCTTGCACGGCAAGCTGCGCTTCGACCATTCGCTGAGCGACTGGAACTCGTGGCGCGTCGGCGGCAAGCCGGTCACCTGCATCGGTCTCGGCAGCAACCTGCTGGTGCGCGACGGGGGAGTGCGCGGCATCGTGGTGTCGTTGCGCGACGGGTTCGACAGGATTGAGCGTCGGGGTCGCGCGGGAAGCGCTTGTGCGCGTCGCCGCCGCCGGCGACGTGGTGTTGACGATGGGGGCGGGCAGCATCGGCGCGCTGGCGCCGACCCTGGTGAAGGAGTTGAAACACGATGACGCGGCTTGATTGCGACGTCGCCGCCTTGCACGGCAAGCTGCGCTTCGACCATTCGCTGAGCGACTGGAACTCGTGGCGCGTCGGCGGCAAGCCGGTCACCTGCATCGGTCTCGGCAGCAACCTGCTGGTGCGCGACGGGGGAGTGCGCGGCATCGTGGTGTCGTTGCGCGACGGGTTCGACAGGATTGAGCGTCGGGGTCGCGCGGGAAGCGCTTGTGCGCGTCGCCGCCGCCGGCGACGTGGTGTTGACGATGGGGGCGGGCAGCATCGGCGCGCTGGCGCCGACCCTGGTGAAGGAGTTGAAACACGATGACGCGGCTTGATTGCGACGTCGCCGCCTTGCACGGCAAGCTGCGCTTCGACCATTCGCTGAGCGACTGGAACTCGTGGCGCGTCGGCGGGCTCAGCGACTGTTTCTACCTGCCGTCGGACCTCGAGGATTTCGGGTTTTTCCTGAGCCGTTGCGTCGGCGACAAGCCGGTCACCTGCATCGGTCTCGGCAGCAACCTGCTGGTGCGCGACGGGGGAGTGCGCGGCATCGTGGTGTCGTTGCGCGACGGGTTCGACAGGATTGAGCGTCGGGGTCGCGCGGTGCACGCCCAAGCCGGGGTTACCTGTGCGCGGCTTGCGCGTTATTGCGCCGAGCACGGCCTCGCGGGCCTGGAATTCATCGTCGGCGTGCCGGGCACCGTCGGCGGTGCGCTTGCGATGAACGCCGGCGCGTTCGGCGGCGAGATCTGGGAACGGGTCGTCGCGGTTGACGTCATCGGGCGCGACGGGCGCGTGCGTACCCGGGACGCGGATGAGTTCGAAGTGGCGTACCGCGCGGTGAAAGCGCCCGCCGAGGAGTGGTTCGTCGCCGGGCGGTTCGAGACGTCCGCGGGAGACCCCGCCGAGTTGCAGGCGCGGATCAAGGAGTTCCTGCGCCGGCGCAAGGCGACGCAGCCCTTGGGGGAGCCGAGCTGCGGGTCGGTGTTCAGGAATCCCGGCGATGCCCACGCGGCGCGTCTGATCGAGGAGTGCGGCCTCAAGGGGCACGCGATCGGCGGCGCGCAGGTGTCGCTCAAGCACGCCAACTTCATCGTCAACCGCGGCGGTGCGAGCGCCGCCGACGTCGAGGCCTTGATTCGCCAGGTGCAATCGGTGGTCGCATCCAAGACCGGGGTGAAGTTGCAGACCGAAGTCAGAATCATCGGGGAGGAAAGCCGGTGAGCGGTGTCGACGCCAAGCGTTTCGGACGGGTCGCGGTGCTGATGGGCGGCTGGTCGAAGGAGCGCGAGATCTCGTTGCGCAGCGGACGCGCGGTGTCGGCGGCACTTGAACGCGCCGGGGTCGATGCGTTTGCGGTGGATCTCGAAAGCGGGGCAGGACTCTGGTCGCTCGAGCGGGAACGTTGCGACCGCGCGTTCATCGCGTTGCACGGGCGCGGCGGCGAGGACGGCGTGGTTCAGGGGGCGCTTGAGGCGATGCGCGTTCCTTACACCGGCAGCGGCGTGCTCGGTTCGGCGCTGGCGATGGACAAGATGATGAGCAAGCGCGTATGGAAGCAGATCGGGTTGCCGACCCCGGACTTCGTCGAACTCGCCTCGGGCTTCGACGCCGAGGACGTGGTCGAGACCTTGGGGTTGCCGCTTGCGGTCAAGCCCGCTCTCGAAGGGTCGAGCCTCGGCGTCAGCCGCGTCGATTCGGCGCAGGCATTGCCCGGCGCGTGGCGCGAGGCGGCGGGCTACGGCAGCCCGGTGCTCGCCGAGCGTTGGATCGACGGCGAGGAGTACGCCGTGGGTTTCCTGGGCGACCGGATCTTGTCGCCGGTGAGGATCGAGTGTCGCGGGCACGAGTTTTACGACTATGAAGCCAAGTACAAGGACACCGCCACCGAATACTCGTGTCCCGACGGGTTGTCGGCGGGGGAGACGGCCAAGCTTCAGTCCTTGTGTTACCGCGCGTACGACGCGCTGGGCGTGGCCGGCTGGGGACGGGTCGACCTGAGGCACGATCGCCGCGGCAGGTTCTGGCTGCTCGAGGTCAACACCGTCCCCGGCATGACCGACCGCAGTTTGGTGCCGAGGGCGGCGCAAGCCGAGGGCATCGACTTCGAGCAGACCGTGCTCGGGATCCTGGAGACCTCGTTGAACGGCGGAGGACGCGGTGAGTAGCCTCGCGGTGAACCCGAGGAAGCGCGTTTCCGCGACCGCGGGCGCAAGGCTCGCCGGGGCGGCGCGCGCGTTCGAGCGCACGGTGTTCGCGTTCGCCGTCGCGGCCCTGGTCGCCGCCGCGTTCATCGACCGCCACCATTGGATGCCGCTGCTGTTTCCGCAGGTCAAGCACGTTCAATTGCAAGGGCGGTTCATTCATATAGACCGCCTCGACGTCGAACAGCTGGTCCAAGGCGCCCTCGGCGAGCATTTCTTCGACGCTGACCTGCATGCCCTCAAGATTTCGCTCGAGGCGTTGCCGTGGGTCAGGCGTGCGCACGTCGCACGGGTGTGGCCGCAGACCCTGCACCTCGAGATCGAGGAGCACGACGTCGTGGCGCGCTGGGGCGTCGACGCGCTGCTCAGCGCCGAAGGCGAGGTGTTCAGGTCCGCCGGCGCGACGGCCGGCGCCGGCTTGCCGCTGCTTTACGCGCATTCGGAACCGGCGCTGACCGCGCTCAGCCGCTACCGCCGGGCGCGGGAACTGCTTGCGGGCGACGGCAACGCGAAGATCAAGATGTTCGGCGAAGACCGCCGCGGTTCGTGGAGCTTGTTGCTCGACAACGGGATTCTGGTGAAGGCCGGCGACCGCGACTGGGAAGCGCGTTTTCATCGGTTCGCCGCGGCTTGGCGCGGCGGCTTGAGCGCGCAGGCCGCGCGGATCCGTTGCGTCGACCTCAGGTACCCCGACGGGTTTGCGGTCGCGTGGAGAGACCGGAGCAGCAGCTGCGAATGAACGGCGTGAAGAAAGCGATGGGAATGAAGGCCGAAGAGCGGATTCTGGTCGCGCTCGACATCGGCACGAGCAAGACCGCGGTCATCGTCGGCAGGGACGCCGGCGGCCGCGACGTCGAGGTGCTCGGCGTCGGCGTTTGCCCGTCGAGCGGGCTGAAGAGAGGCGTCGTCGTCGACATCGAGGAAACCGTCGGTTCGATCCGTTGTGCGGTCGAGGAAGCCGAACTGACCGCGGAAACGCACGTCGGCGAGGTTTACGCGGGCGTCTCGGGCAGTCACATCAAGAGCTTCAGCTGCGAGGGCATGGCGGCAATCAAGGACAACGAAGTCAGCCAGACCGACGTCGATCGGGCGATCGAGGCCGCCCAAGCGGTGCAGCTGCCGGCGGATCAGCAGGTGTTGCACGTCCTGCCGAAAGACTTCTCGATCGACGGGCAGCGGGGCATCAAGAACCCGGTCGGCATGTCGGGTTACCGCCTGGACGCCTACGTCCATCTCGTTACGGGCGCGACCCACCCGATCAACAACGTCGTCAAGTGCATCAAGCGCTGCGGCCTTGAGATCGCGGACATCGTCCTCGAGCAGATCGCGTCGAGTCAAGCGGTGCTCGACGACGACGAGAGCGAACTCGGCGTGTGCCTGATCGATATCGGCGGCGGCACCACCGACGTCGCGGTGTTCCAGAACGGCGCGGTCACGTACACCGCGGTGATACCGATCGCCGGAGACCATTTGACCAACGACGTCGCGGTAACCCTGCGTACGCCGACCAAGAACGCCGAGGAAATCAAGCTGAAATACGGTTGTGCGCTCAAGCGGTTTGCAGGTGAGGATGAGACGATCGAGGTGCCGAGCGTCGCCGAGCGCCCGCCGACGCGCTTGCGCCGACGGGCGCTCGCCGAAGTGATACAGCCGCGCTACGAGGAGCTGTTCAGGCTGGTGCGCGAGGAACTCAGCAAGGAAGCGCTCGACGATCTCATCGTCGCGGGATTCGTGCTGACCGGCGGCAGCTCCAAGATGGAGGGCGTCCCCGAGCTGGCCGAGAGCACGTTCAACGCGCCGGTGCGCGTCGGCAAGCCGCGCAACCACGTAACCGGCCTGGCGGACATCGTGAGCAACCCGATTTACGCAACCGGCGTCGGCCTGTTGCTTTTTGCAAAGAGCAAGGCGTCCGCCGACGCCGGGCGCGGCGGTTATCCGCGGCCCGGCGCCGGTTCGCCCTGGCGAAGTTTGAAACATTGGTTTCAAAGACACTTTTAACCAAAAAGGAGAATAATCATGTTCACAATCATTGAAAACGTCACTCAAAGTGCGGTCATCAAGGTCATCGGCGTCGGCGGCGGCGGCGGCAACGCGCTCGAGCACATGATCGACAGGGGCATCGAGGGGGTCGAGTTCATCACGACCAACACCGACGCCCAAGCCTTGAAGAGAAGCAAGGCCGCGGTGACCCTGCAGCTCGGCGAGAACGTCACCCACGGCCTCGGCGCGGGCGCCGACCCGGCGCTCGGGCGCGAAGCCGCGGTCGAGACGCGCGACGCTCTCCAGGCCGCGCTCACGGGTGCCGACATGGTGTTCATCGCCGCGGGCATGGGCGGCGGTACCGGCACCGGCGCGGCACCGGTGATCGCCGAGATCGCGAGCGAGATCGGCAGTCTGACCATGGCGGTCGTGACCAAGCCGTTTCCGTTCGAGCGCGACAAGCGCATGCGGATCGCGGTTGCCGGCATCGAGGAGCTGAACAAGCACGTCGACTCGTTGATTACGATCCCCAACGAGAAGCTGATTACGGTGCTCGGTAAGGATCGCCCGATGGTCGAGGCGTTCAAGGAGGCCGACGACGTGCTCTTCAGTGCGGTCCAGGGCATCGCCGAGTTGATTACCCGCGAGGGCTTGGTCAATCTCGACTTCGCCGACGTCAAGACCGTCATGTCGAAGACCGGTATGGCGATGATGGGCACCGGCAGCGCAAGCGGCGAGAACCGCGCCTACGAGGCTGCTCAGGCGGCGATCAGCAACCCGCTGCTCGAGGACGTGGACTTGACCGACGCTTGCGGCGTCCTGGTTAACGTCATGGCCGGGGCCGATCTGACGATGGGTGAGTTCGACGAGATCGGCTCGTGCATGTCCGAACTTGCCGGTGCGGACGCCACCGTCGTCATCGGTACGGTGATCGACGAGAGCATGGGCGACTCGATCCGGGTGACGCTGGTGGCGACCGGTCTCGGTGCGTCCGCCGAGGCGGTTGCGGCGGTTCCCGAGACGCCGGCGAGCGAGCCGGTCGCGGTGCTGCCGCAGGCCGAGCCGGCCTCGGCGCCCGATTACCTCGCCTACGACGCACCGGCGGTGAAACGTCGCGCGGGCAACGGGGACGCCGTCCGTCGCGACGCCGAGCCCGACGCCGAGAAATACGAGGGCTACCTCGACATACCGGCGTTCCTGCGCCATCAGGTCGACTGATTGCTTGACGGAGGAAGCATTTATAACTATATGATTTCACTTGGATTAGGAGCGCGATCCCCGTGGCGCCGCGCGGCGCGGGCGGGCGGGGACCTTCGCGCGTTCTACCGGGGTATCGGGGAGGCATCGGGGGGCATCGGTTTTGCCAAAAGGCGCCGGTGTTCTGTTAGAATGCGCTCCATCCTAAATGACCCACGGGTCAAGTCCTCGCCGCGTCGGGCAAAACGGAGCCTGGAAAACGTGGGGTCGTTTGTTGCAAGCAAACACTGAAGAATGATACGGCAGAGAACCCTAAAGAACTCGATCCGTGCAACCGGTGTCGGCTTACACACCGGCAAGAAAGTGTGCATCGAATTGCGCCCGGCGGCGCCTAACACCGGAGTCGTATTCCGCCGCGTGGACCTTGCCGACCCCGTTGACATTCCGGCCAAGACGGAGAACGTGGTGGACACCAGGCTGTCCACGACCCTCGGCAAGGACGGCGTGAGGATTTCCACGGTCGAGCATCTGCTGGCGGCGATATCCGGTCTCGGCATCGACAACATCTACATCGACGTCGACGTCGAGGAGATGCCGATCATGGACGGCAGCGCTGGTTCATTCGTGTTCCTGTTGCAGTCTTCGGGAATCGAGGAACAGGACGTCGCGAAGAAGCTCATCCGCATCAAGAAGACGGTCTCGGTTCAGGACGGTGACAAATGGGCGCGCTTCGTTCCGTACAAAGGCTTCAGGGTCGCCTTTTCCATCGACTTCGACCACCCCGTCTTCCGCGACCTCCCGAAACAAGTATCCATCGACTTCTCAACCACCTCTTTCATCAAGGAAGTCAGCCGCGCGCGGACTTTCGGCTTCAAGTCCGACTACGAAAGGCTGATTGCGGCCAATCTTGCCCTCGGCGGCAGCTTGGAGAACGCGATCGTGGTCGACGAGCACCGCATCCTCAACGAGGACGGCCTGCGCTACGACGACGAGTTCGTCAAGCATAAGATCCTCGACGTCATCGGCGACCTGTATCTGCTCGGCAACAGCTTGGTCGGCGCTTTCGAGGGGCACAAGTCGGGACACTCCCTGAACAACCGCCTGCTCAGGGAGTTGCTCAAGAACAAGGAAGCTTGGGACGTGGCGACCTTCGAGGAGAGCGAAGAGCCTCCGCCCCTGATTTTCACGTCGGTCGTCAAGGAACGTTATTGACGGAAGGACGATGCACCGTCGTTTGCAAGGACGCCTCTCCCTCTCACGGTCAGCTCGCGGCGCCGGGTCAGCTCGCGGTGCCGGGAATCGGGAAACGCGACACGCGCACCGCCGCTTTCCTGAAACGGCAGCCGAGTTCCGCTCCGAATTCCTCGTTCAGCTGCTTGACGATTTCCTGCTGTTGATAATGAATCGGCGTCGTGAAAGCGGCGCTGTCGGTAATTAAGGTCAGGGATGCCTCGTCGTAAGCGCCAACCCAGCAGTGTTCTGCGAGGTATCGCGGCAGCCGGCTGCGGGCGCTTGCGGTCATGCGTTCAAGCAGCCGCGCGCGCTTCAGCAGGTTTCCGTCGATATTCAGGCCGAGTCTTTTCATCGTCCGCATTGCAGCTGGGGCAGTTTATACGAACCGCTGCGGCACGGCCGTTCGGGTGGCTCGACGCGGCCTGGGCGCGGTTCCGGCGCCGTTATCTGCGGTTTGCGGCGTCGCGCTCGACCTGGGCGTTCGTCGGTGCGTCGTCCGCGGCGGGCGTCGTCCTTGCGATGGCCGCGGGCTACCTGATCGGCGTTGAATGGACGCGCGAAACCATGCGTACGCAGTGGCGGGCGGAGATCGACGAGCAGCAACGCCACCTTGCCGAGGACCGCGCCGCGTGGAACGCCGAGTTGGCGTTGCTTGCGAGCAAGGTCGGATTGTTCGAGGCGCGTCTGACCCGTCTCGACGTCCTCGGCGGTCACCTGGTCGACCTTTACGGTCTTGATCCCGAGGAGTTCAACTTCACCGAAGAGCCGGGCATCGGCGGCGCCGGCATCGCCTCGGGATACCCGTCCGGCGGCTTGAGTGCGCCTTCGTTGCTGAATCGGCTTCGCGCGCGCGCCGAGGTGCACGAGTTGAAGCTGTCGATCCTCAAGGAAGTTCTCGGCAACAGCGAACTGGCTCAGGGCATGAAGCCGTTGGGCTGGCCGGTTACCAGAGGGTGGCTGTCCTCGGGTTTCGGTCGTCGCATCAGCCCGTTCACCGGCAACCACGAGCGCCACGTCGGGGTTGACATCGCCGGCGTCGAAGGGACGCCGGTGTACGCGATTGCGAGCGGGGTCGTGACCTACGCCCGGCGGTTCAGGAACTACGGCAACACGGTCGAGATCGACCACGGCAACAACTACAGCACGCGCTACGCCCACAACCAGGTCAACCTCGTCACCACGGGGCAGACCGTCAAGCAGGGCGACGTGATCGCGCTGCTCGGCAACACCGGGCGTTCGACCGGGCCGCATCTGCACTTTGAAGTCCTGAAGAACGGGCGTCAGATCAATCCTCAAAAATATCTTCGCCGCTACTGAGGTTGTCCCGTCAGGCGTTTTCATGACTCGCCGACAAGTCGCCGCGTCGCCGTTTTCGCTACACTATGCCGCGATGACGAGGCGTAATCATGACCGGATTCCTTAAAAGACTGCTGCCGAGCCGCAACGACCGGCTGCTCAGGCGGTACGCGAGAACGGTCAAGGCGATCAACGCCCTCGAGGCCGACTACCGCGCCCTGAGCGACGCGGAGCTGCGTGCCAAGACCGACGAGTTCCGCTCGCGCGTCGAACAGGGAACGTCGCTCGAGGCGCTGTTGCCCGAGGCGTTCGCCACGGTCAGGGAAGCCGCGCACAGGACCCTCGGGATGCGCCATTTCGACGTGCAGCTGATCGGCGGGATGGTGCTGAACGACGGCAAGATCGCGGAGATGCGCACCGGCGAGGGCAAGACCCTGGTCGCAACCTTGCCGACGTATCTCAACGCGTTCGCCGGCGCGGTGCACGTGGTGACGGTCAACGACTACCTTGCGCGCCGGGACGCCGAATGGATGGGGAAGGTCTATGAGTTCCTCGGTCTCAGCGTCGGCGTCATCGTTTCCGGGCAGTCCCCGGAGGAACGTAAGGCCGCGTATGCCGCCGACGTTACTTACGGGACCAACAACGAATTCGGCTTCGACTATCTGCGCGACAACATGGTGCTGTCGTCGCAACACCGGGTCCAGCGCGACCGCCGCTTCGCAATCGTCGACGAGGTGGATTCGATCCTGATCGACGAGGCGCGCACGCCGTTGATTATCTCAGGGCCGGTGGACGACCGCCCCGAGATGTACCGGCGGGTCGACAAGGTGGTCAGCAGGCTCAAGCCCGCACCGGGCGAAGACCAGGACGGCGACTACACGGTCGAGGAAAAGTCCAAGCAGGCTTTCCTGACCGAGCAGGGGCACGAACGCGTCGAGAAGCTGCTGGTCGCCGACAAGCTGCTCGAGCCCGGGGGGAGCCTTTACGATCTGTCGAGCCTGAGCCTGCTGCACCACGTCAACGCCGCGTTGCGCGCGCGCGCCTTGTTCCAGAAGAACGTCGACTACCTGGTCCGCGACGGGCAGATCCTGATCGTCGACGAGTTCACCGGGCGGGCGATGCCCGGGCGGCGTTGGTCGGAAGGCCTGCATCAGGCGATCGAGGCGAAGGAGAAGGTCGACGTGCAGAGCGAGAATCAGACTCTCGCGTCGATCACTTTCCAGAACTACTTCAGGCTGTACGAGGTCCTGTCCGGGATGACCGGCACCGCCGACACCGAAGCCTACGAGTTTCAGCAGATTTACGGCCTGGAGGTCGTGGTCGTCCCTCCGCACAAGAGCATGATACGCGAGGACCTCGGGGACCTGGTCTACGTCACGGCAAAGGAGAAATACGACGCGATCGTCGCCGACGTCAAGGACTGCGTAGGCCGGGGACAGCCGGTGCTGGTCGGCACCGCTTCGATAGAGGTGTCCGAATATCTGTCCGGGATCTTCGAGAAGGAGAATCTGGCGCATCAGGTGCTGAACGCGAAGCATCACGAAAGCGAGTCGGGGATCATCGCCAACGCCGGGCGGCCGAAGACGGTGACCATCGCGACCAACATGGCGGGGCGCGGCACCGACATCGTGCTCGGGGGCGCGATCGGCGACGACGCCGACGACGCCGACTGGGAGAAGCGCCACGAGGCGGTGGTCGCCGCGGGCGGGCTGCACATCGTCGGCACCGAACGCCACGAGTCGCGGCGCATAGACAACCAGCTGCGCGGGCGCTCCGGACGCCAGGGCGATCCCGGGTCGAGCCGTTTCTATCTGTCGCTCGAGGACAACCTGATGCGGATTTTCGCCGGCGACAAGGTCAAGGCCGTGATGAACAAGCTCGGCGTCGAGCCCGGCGAGGCGATCGAGCACCCGTGGGTGACGCGCGCGATAGAGAACGCGCAGAGCAAGGTCGAGGGGCACAACTTCGATATCCGGAAATCCCTCCTCGAGTACGACGACGTTGCGAACGAGCAACGCAAGGTGGTCTACCAGCAGCGCGACGACCTGCTCGACGACGAAGAGGGCGGCGACGGCATCGAGACGATCGCGCCCGACGTCGTCGGCGAGGTCATCGATCGTTGCCTGCCGCCCGGCGCGGTCGAGGAAGACTGGGACCTCGCGGGGCTCGAGAAGACCTTGGATCGGGATTTCGGTCTCCAGTGTCCGCTCGGGCAGTGGAAGAAGGACGACGAGGAGCTTGCCCAGGAGGCGTTGGCCGAGAAAATCATCTCTCAGGCCGACCGGGTCGCCGCCGCCAAGGCCGAGGCTTTCGGCGCCGGGCACCTGCGCGAAATCAGCAGGATCCTGATGTTGCAGGTGCTCGATATGCACTGGAAAGAGCATCTTGCCGCGATGGACTATCTGCGTCAGGGCATCGGCTTGCGCAGTTTCGCTCAGCGCAATCCTCGCCAGGAGTACAAGCGCGAGGCGTTCGAGATGTTCGAGGTGATGCTGCAACGGGTACGTTACGACTTCACCTCGCGCTTTCTGACGTTGCAGCTTGAGAAGGTGGAAGAGGACGTCGGGGACAAGCAGGCTTCCGCGCCCGCAAAGGTCAGCTATCGGCACGACAGCGCGGCCAACGTGCTGCACTCGCCGGGTTCCGCCGCGGGTGCGGCTCCGCCCGAACGACTCGCCGCCCGCAAACCCGCGGCGCCAGCGACGCCGGCGCGCCGTAGCGCGCAATTGGCGCAGAGGAAAGCGGTGAAGAAAGCTTTCAGGAAAGCGGCGAAAAGGCTGACCAGCGAACAGATGCGCTCGGTCGCCGAGATGGTTTCCGCCGGACGCCCGATGGACGAGGCGATGGCCGAGGTCGTCGGCGAGGCGGAGGGCAAGGACGGCGGCGAGCGGAAGCAGGCGGGTGAAGCGTTGCATACCGTACGCCGCGACCAGCCCAAGATCGGACGCAACGACCCCTGTTACTGCGGTTCGGGAAAGAAATACAAGCATTGCTGCCGTGGCAAAGCCGCCTGAAGGGAAGGCGTTCGGTACGCCGCCGCTGCCGGTCGCCGGCGTCAGGCTCGCCGCCGGCGCCGCCGGCTTGCGTTATGAGGAACGCGACGACGTCGCGTTGATCGAGTTATGCGAAGGGACGGTCGCGGCGGGCGTGTTCACGCGCAACCGCTTCAAGGCCGCCCCGGTGATCGTCGCCCAGGCGCATCTGGCCGCACGTGCGCCGCGCTATTGCCTGATCAACGCCGGTGTGGCCAACGCGGGTCTCGGTGCAGCGGGCGTCGCCGACGCGAAACGCGCTTGCGCCGCGCTTGCCGACTTGACCGGCGTGCCCGTCGAAGCCGTGCTGCCGTTCTCGACCGGGGTCATCGGTCAGCGCCTGCCCGAGGGAGGCATCGAGGCGGCGTTGCCCGGCTTGCTGCCGGCGTTGTCGGAAGGCGCTTGGGGCGACGCCGCGCGCGCCATCATGACGACCGATACCGCGCCGAAGACCGCCGGCGTTTCGTGCGAGTGCGGCGACGCGACGGCGACGATTACCGGCGTCGCCAAAGGAGCCGGCATGATTCACCCCGACATGGCGACGATGCTCGCCTTCATCGCCACCGACGTCGAAATCGACGCCGAGGACGCCCGGCGCCTGCTCGGCGACGCTTGTGCGACGTCGTTCAACTCGATTACGGTGGACGGCGACACGTCGACCAACGACGCGTGCATGCTGTTTGCGACCGGCCGCTCGGGACTACGGTTCCGCGAGTTCGACGAGGTTCGGCGCGCGGCGTTCGTCGCCGCCTTGGAGCAGCTCGCGCAGACGCTCGCGCAGGCGATCATCCGCGACGCCGAAGGTGCGTCGCGTTTCGTGACCGTCGAGGTCGAGCGCGCGTCCGACGCGGCGGCGGCGCGTGCGGTCGCGATGGCGGTTGCCGACTCGCCGCTGGTCAAGACCGCGTTGTCCGCCGGCGACCCGAACTGGGGCAGGGTGCTCGCGGCGATCGGTCGCGCACCGGTCGAGGCGGCGGTCGAGGCGGTGGACTTTTATTTCGGCGACGCCCGCGTCGTCGAAAAAGGCGTACTCGCCCCCGGCTACGACGAAGCGCAGGGCGTTGCGGCACTGGCGGGACCGGAAGTGACCATCCGCATCGTGCTCAACGCGGGCGACGCCTCGGCGCGGGTGTGGACTTCCGACCTGACCGCCGACTACGTGCGTATCAACGCCGACTACCGTTCCTGAGGCTTGCCTGAGATCGTCGGGTGTCGCACAACTTTATTCTTCGGTCGTCTTGGCTTGACGTGGGGGTGCCCGATGCCGGGTTTCCTGAATCGTCGCTCGAGCGAATCCCGCGCTGACGACGACGCGATTCACGTCGTCCTCGGCGTGGTCCGGCGCGACGGACAAGTGCTGGTCGCGTGGCGCGACGAGCACCGCCACTTAGGCGGTTGTTGGGAGTTTCCCGGAGGCAAGGTTAAGCCCGGCGAATCGCCCGAACGTGCGTTGTGCCGCGAGCTGAACGAGGAGCTGGGGGTTGTCGCCGAGGTCGGCACGTCGCTGATTGCGTTCGTCCACGACTACGGTGACCGCAAGTTGCTGCTCGACGTGCGCGAAGCCCGTATCGACGCCCGTATCGATGGCGACCCCCCCGCGGGCGTTCGGCGGGTTGAATGGCGCGCGGTCGAACGCCTGTCGGCGGACGAGTTTCCGCCCGCCAACCGGGCGATCCTGAACGCGCTCAAGCTGCCGCACGAATACGCGATCACGCCCGCGCCCGCGGTCGGACGCGCGACGCGCGACGCGCAGGGCGCGTTGGAGCGATGGCTCGATAAGACGCTGGCGGGCGGCGTCCGGCTGATTACGTTCCGGGCGAAACACGCCGACGATCGAAGTTATCGCCGAATCGCCGAAAGCTTGGCGACGCGGGCACGCGACGCGGGTGCGCAGCTGCTGTTCCACGACCGCCCGCAAGACGTCGAGCGCCTCGGTGCGGCGGGGGTGCACCTGAGCCAGCGCGCGTTTCGGCGACGTTTCGCCGGTTCGTCCGCGCCGCGACGCTCGAGCGGCTGGCTTGCGGTGTCTTGCCACGACGCCGAAGAGCTGTGTGCCGCCGGGCGTGCCGGTGTCGACTTCTGCGTACTCGGGCCGGTGAGGCAGGTGCCGGGACACGGCGAGCCGATGGGGTTCGGCGCGTTCGAGCGCACGGTTCGCGCCGCCTCGGTTCCGGTCTACGCGCTCGGCGGCATGCGTCGTGAAGACCTTGCCGAGGCGCGCGCACGTGGCGGACAAGGCATCGCCGGGGTTCGTTGCTTTAAGGTGTGATAGGCTGAATCGGTGCTCGATTGCCCACAGCCTCTGAACGAGGTCGCCGCGTTCCCGGCGGGCGACGACGACGTCCGTCGCACCGCGCCGGGACGACGCGCCTGTCTGCTGCACGTGGACTTGGGGAAAGCGGACGGCGCCGCGTCGATTCAGGAGTTTGTCGAACTCGCGAAAGCCGGCGGCGTCGAGATCTGCGGCCTGCACCGCACCCGGCGCTTGCGCCCCACGGCCAAATACTTCATCGGCCGCGGCAAGGCCGAGGAAATCGGACGCTGTCTCGAGCAAAGCGAGGTGCGGCTCCTGATCGTCAACCATGACCTGTCGCCGGCCCAGGAACGCAACCTCGAACGCCTGTGCCGCGCGCGCGTGCTCGACCGCAGCGGCTTGATTCTCGACATATTCTCCCAACGCGCCCGTTCGCACGAAGGCAAGCTGCAAGTGGAGCTCGCGCAACTCGACTACCTTTCGACCCGACTGGTGCGGGGTTGGAGCCACCTCGAGCGGCAGAAAGGCGGTATCGGCCTGCGCGGCCCCGGCGAGAAGCAGCTCGAAACCGACCGGCGTCTGATCGGCAAACGCATGGCCGGGATCAACAAGCGTCTGGAGCGCATCAAGTCGCGCCGGCGTCTGGGAAGACGGTTGCGCAGGAAGCACGAGTTGCCGACGATCGCCCTGGTCGGTTACACCAACGCCGGCAAGACCGCGTTGTTCAACCGCCTGACCGAGGCTTCGGCGTATTCGTCCGGCGGACTGTTTGCGACGCTCGACCCGATGATGCGCCGGCTTGAGCTCGAGCTCGGGAGCGGCAAGGCCGTCGCCGCGGTGCTCAGCGACACCGTCGGTTTCATCGGCAATCTGCCGCATACCCTGATCGAGGCGTTCAACGCGACCTTGCTCGAGGTGTGCGAAGCCGATCTGCTGTTGCACGTGGTGGACGCCGCGTCCGCCGAGCAGGCCGAACACCGCCGCGAGGTCGAGCAGGTCCTGCGCGCGATCGGTGCGCACGAGATTCCGAGATTGACCGTGTTCAACAAGTCCGACCTGAGGCATCACGCCGCGACGGTTACGCGCGACGAGAAAGGGCTGCCGGCGTCGGCGGTCCTGTCGGCCCGCACCGGCGATGGTGTCGAGGCGCTGAGACGGGCGATCGCCGAACGGATCGCGCCGAAGACGCGCTGCTACGAAGCGCGGATTCCCGCCGCCGCCGCGGGGCTGCGCTCGGTCGCCTACGCCAGCGGCGAGGTGGTGCGCGAGGAGTACCTGTGCGGCGAGGGGTGGCGTTTGCGTCTGCACCTTGCGGACAACGCCGCCGGCGGGCTGCTCAAGCGCGCCCGCGACCTCGGGTGTGCGTTGGAGTTGTCCGAGCTGTGAGCTTCGCGGTGATACCGGCGGGGCAGTCCGTTTCGCCGGCGATTTTTGCTAGAATAGACGTTTCACCATCCGTTCAACGCAGATAAAGCCGGAGCGATAAGCAGTGTCCTGGAACCAGCCGGGCGGCGGTCAGCAGCAACCGCCTGATCTCGACGAGATCTTCAAGAAGTTGGGGGCGTCGTTGAACCGCATTTTCAACGGCGGCGACCGCGGCGGGGGCGACAACGGCGACGGCGGCGACCGGCGCGGCTCGTACGGCAAGTTCGGCTCGCTCGGCATCGGTTTCTTCGTCATCGTCGCGCTGGTGATCTGGGGGCTTTCGGGAATCTACATCGTCAGTGAAGGAAGCCGCGGCGTGGTGCTGCGTTTCGGCGCGTACCAATACATGACCGGCCCCGGCCCGCACTGGCACGTGCCTTATCCGATCGAGAACGTCGAGAAGGTGGACGTCGACAGGATTCGCTCGGCGCAGAACAAGACCCACATGCTCACCGAGGACGAGAACATCGTCGAGGTCGAACTGGCCGTGCAGTACCGGGTCAAGGACGCGTCCGATTACCTCTTCAACGTGCGCCTGCCCGACGCGTTCGACGTCGCGGTCAACCAGTCCGAGGGCACGTTGTTTCAGGTGATGGAAAGCGCCTTGCGCGAGGTCGTCGGCAAGAGCGTGATGGATTTCATCCTCGGCGAGGGACGCGCCGAGATCGCCGCCAGGATAAAGGAGCTGATGCAGGAGACCCTCGACGATTACCGTTCGGGGATCGAGGTCATCAGCGTGAACCTGCAGCAGTCCCAGCCGCCGCAAGCGGTGCAGGACGCGTTTGCCGACGCGATCAAGGCGCGCGAGGACGAGATCCGTTTCGTCAACGAAGCCGAAGCCTACGCCAACGGCATCATCCCGCAGGCGCGCGGACAGGCGGCGCGCATGATCGAGGAAGCGACCGCCTACCGAGAGAAGGTGACCGCGAACTCCCAGGGCGAGGCCGATCGTTTCCTGAAGTTGTACGGCGAATATCGCAAGGCGCCGGAAGTCACCCGCGAGCGCCTGTACCTGCAGGCGGTCGAATCGGTGCTGTCGAACAGCAGCAAGGTGATGATGGACGTCGACGGCGGCAACAGCCTTTTTTACCTGCCGCTCGACAAGATCCTCAGCGAGCAGGCCGGACGGGCCGCGCCGGACGATTCGGCGCGGCAACGCAACACCGGCGAACAACAGCCGCCGCCGTCGCGCGTGCGCTCCGGGGTCGAAAGGTTGCGCCAAGGGCGTAATTGACGGGCGTAATTGACGGACGGAGACCGGGACGATGAAGAAAGGATTGCTGATCGTAGTGGCTGTCGCCCTGGTGCTGGGCAGCATGGCGATCTACACCGTGGACCAGCGCGAGAAGGCGATCCTGTTCAGGCTCGGCGAGATCGTCAAGGCCGACATGGCGCCGGGGCTGCACTTCAAGATTCCGATCATCAACAACGCGCGCACGTTCGACGCGCGCATCCTGACCCTCAACGCCCGACCCGAGCGGTTTCTCACGGTCGAGAAGAAGAACGTGACCGTGGACTTCTTCGTCAAGTGGAGGATCCAGGACGTTTCCCAATACTACCGCGCGACCCGGGGTGAGGAGCGCAACGCGCAAAGCCGGTTGTCGCAGATCATGAAGGACGGATTGCGCAACGAGTTCGGTAAGCGCACGATACGCCAGGTCGTCTCGGGCGAGCGCAGCGAGATCATGGACATCTTGCAGATCAAGGCGAACAGCCTCGCGCGCGAGCTCGGTATCGAGATCGTCGACGTGCGGATCAGCCGGATCGACCTGCCCGACGACGTCAGCGATTCGGTGTACGAACGCATGCGCGCCGAGCGCAACCGCGTCGCCCGCGAGTTCCGCGCGCGCGGGCAGGAACAGGCCGAGCGCATCCGCGCCGAAGCCGACCGCCGGCACACCGAGATCACCGCCGACGCTTACCGCGACGCCGAGAAGATCCGCGGCGACGGCGACGCGCAGGCGGCCAAGGTCTATGCCGACGCCTACGAGCAGGACCCCGAGTTCTATTCCTTCCTGCGCAGCATCAACGCTTACGTGACCTCGTTCAGCGGCAAGTCCGACATGCTGCTGCTCGAACCCGACTCCGAGTTCTTCCGCTATTTCTCCGACCCCAAAGGAGACGTCTCCCGATAAGACGCACCTGCCCGCCGGTCGCCCCGGCGGTCTCTCGGTTGCGGATGGTTCCCCAAAGCGCCGCGAATGACAACCTTAGGCATCCACGACGGCCACAACGCGACGGCTTGTCTGATAAAGGACGGCAAGATCGCGGCTTGCATCCCTGAGGAACGGCTGAACCGCACCAAGAACTACTGCGGGATTCCGGTCAAGGCGATCGGCAAATGCCTGGAGGTCGCCGGCGTTGCCCCCGAGGAGGTCAACGCGGTCGGTGTCGCCGGCCTGCTGCCTCCGGTGTACACGATGCAGGAGCTCACGGCGCCCAGCAGTTTCAGGGGGCTTTACGCATGGACTTCGTCTTTCCTGCCGAAAAGCCTTTTGCGCTCGAGCAGGGTCGTCAGCCCGGCGGTTTCGGTTCTCTCCAGGTTGCGGGACCGGCGGGGAGTTCAGGCGGCGGTCGAAGCGGCCGGAGTCAAGGCCGAGACGTGTTTCTACGATCACCATACCCTGCACGTGCTGAGCGCGTACGGTTGCTCGCCTTATTACCGCAGGGACGAGGAAGTCCTGATTCTCTCGTGCGACGGTTCGGGCGACGCGGTGTGCGCGACGGTCAACGTGGGCAGGGCGGGTGAGGTCAGGCGTCTGCACACGGTCAGCCGTTTCAATTCGCTCGGCGAGCTGTACGCCAGGACCACCCAGTTCCTCGGCATGAATCCGCTTTCGGACGAGTACAAGGTGATGGGGCTTGCGGCCTACGCCAATCCCAAATACGCCGAACCGGCCTATCGCAAGATCGAAGGCTGCATACAAGTCGAGCGGGACGGCTTGGGCCTGAGGAACAACACCTCGTACGACAAGCGGCGGTATCTGCGGTTCCTGCAAAAGACTTTCGGGGGCGAGCGGTTCGATTGCGTCTCCTACGCCGTCCAGCGCCTGACCGAGACGGTCTTGGCCGAGTGGGTCGCCAACGCGGTGCGCAGGACCGGCTTGCGGAAGGTCGTTCTGTGCGGCGGGGTCTTCATGAACGTGAAAGCCAACCACGTGATACTGGCTTCGCCTGAAGTCGAGGAGCTGTGGGTATTGCCGAGCTGCTCCGACGACTCGCTGTCGATCGGTGCGGCGATGCACGCGGCGATCGACGGCGGATTCAAGGCGCTCGACCCGTTGCGCGACCTCTACCTCGGCCCTGAATACGGCGAGCGGGAAATCGACGCGGCGATTGCCGGCTGCAACGGCGCGGTTCGGGTCGAGAAAGTGGACGACGTCGAGGTCAAGATCGGGAAAGAACTCGCGCAAGGCAAGATCATCGGGCGGTTCGCCGGGCGCATGGAATGGGGTTCGAGGGCCCTGGGCAACCGATCGATTCTCGCCGACCCGCGCGACATGCGCTCGATCAGCAGGATCAACAAGGCGATCAAGAAGCGGGAGTTCTGGATGCCCTATTGCCCCAGCATGATCGAGGAAAGGGCCGGCGACTACTTCGAGGCCGACAAGGGTTACCAAGCCCACTACATGATCATGGCGTTTCCGACCTCGAGCAGGGCGCGGGACGACATCCCCGCGGCGATGCACGTCTACGACCACACGATCAGGCCCCAGGTCGTGAGCAAGGACTGGAACCCGAGGTACCACCGCCTGATCCGCGTCTTTGAGGAGGAGACCGGCGTCGGTTCGGTGTTGAACACGTCCTTCAATCTCACCGGCCATCCGATCGTGTGTTCCCCCGAGGACGCGCTCGACGTGTTCCTTCAGTCGGATCTGGACGCGGTGGCGATTGAGAACTTTTATGTGACCAAAAGATCGGAAGCGTAGCTTCTTCTTGCGGCGGAAAACCGTCGTCCGCTTGCAGGCAGTTGTAGATATCCGGTTTCCCGCCGGACTTGATTTACGTGGCGGGACATCAATACGCAGACCCGGTTCAGGGGTGAGGGGACTATCAGGGACGCGGGGCTTCGGGCGCCCCGACCATCTTGTGCACCAGAGCGGCGAGTTTCCCGACGCCGCCGTCCTTTCCCAGCGCGTGCCTGAGGTCTTGCAGTTCGCGCTGGATGCACTGCGCGAGCGTCCGGTCCTCGAGCAGCGCCGCAGCTTCTCGGCAGACCGCGTCGGCGCTGGCGTGACCCTGGATC
The DNA here is from genome assembly GCA_964347615.1 of uncultured Chromatiales bacterium. Taxonomy (GTDB): domain Bacteria; phylum Pseudomonadota; class Gammaproteobacteria; order Poriferisulfidales; family Oxydemutatoraceae; genus CAYFZO01. The sequence continues at coordinate 3,261 of CAYFZO010000016.1, read as the reverse complement.
AATTCCGGCGAGATTCTCTTGCCGGCGACGACGTTGACCAATCCGATATGCGGCGTCGTGATCAGTCTTTTCGGCAACCGGTCAGTCGGCTACGAGACTTCGTGCACGACGACCATCGGGGTTGTGTACAAGGCGAGTTCATGGTCGGGTTTGGCGGTCGTCAGCAAACGAGCACGTCAGGACGGCGCTGTCAGGACTTGGGGGATTGAACTCGACGTCTTGCCGCCGCGTCGTCCTCACTCACGCCGGTCTCAATCGCACAGCCTTAATCTAGGGGTTGAGTCGAGCGGGTCAACCGAACCCGTGCGCGAGGCGTTCCGTTTGTCATCTCGGGGCAATCTCAGGGAGAGGTCGATTTGGCGTCGGTCAATCGCGGGTTGGTCACCTGTCCATACCGATGCAATCACTTCCGCCCGCACCGGGTGCTGGGGCTGAATATCCCCAATGGGATAGATTCAGCGCCTCAGTGGACCGCTCGAGTTGGTGCTTATTTTGTATGGCGTACCTTGTGGTTTTGGCGTATGTCCTGAACCCATATAGCTGTTTGAAAGATAGGCATTTTTGTTCTACTCTGCTTTAGCCCGTATAACGGCTTGGAGGCAAGAGTAGAACCTGATTGTGCTGCTTTATCGTCATTTTATAACGTAGGTACCAGAATGTTGCCCCCGTCTCCTATCTGTGGGGAGAAAGGCCTCATCCGTCTACGCCGTGTGATTTCTCGGTGGGCTTTTTCTTGGTGCCCAAGCGCGGTGCTCTGCGTAGTTTCACTGACGGTAATGTCGGCGTCGTCGATTTTTGCAGCGTCGGCTCACGCGCAACCAGTACCCTCTGTGTGCGACAGGACGCCGCAAGTTCGAGAGGAGATTGAGTTAATCAGCCGTGTCAGCGGCTGCGCCGATGTGACGGTTAGTCATTTATCCGGGATAACAGGGATTTTGGATCTAAGCAATAGAGGCATTGCTACTCTCAAAGCCGGTGATTTTTCAGGTCTCGGCAACTTGGTGGAGTTGTTCCTCAGTGACAATCAACTGAGCACCTTGCCGGCGACCGTGTTTTCAGGTCTCGACAGCTTGGAGCGGTTGGGCCTCGGAGCCAATCAACTGAGCACCTTGTCGGCGACCGTGTTTTCGGGTCTCGGCAACTTGGAGAGCTTGTTTCTCTATCGCAATCAACTGAGCACCTTGCTGGCGGGTGTCTTTTCAGGTCTCGACAGATTGGAGACGTTGAGTCTCTATATTAACGCCCTGACCACCTTGCCGTCGGGTGTCTTTTCAGGCCTCGACAACTTGAAATCGTTGAGCCTCCAGAACAACGCCCTGACCACCTTGCCGACGGATGTCTTTTCAGGTCTTAGCAACTTGGGATTTCTAGGGCTCGATGGAAATCGACTGGCCACCTTGCCGGAGGGTGTCTTTTCAGGTCTCGGCAACTTGGGGCCCTTGGATTTAAGGAACAACCCCGGTGCGCCTTTTGTTTTCGCCCGCCCGCGACTCGAGCCGACGGGCACGTCGCCCGGGCACGGCGTCGTCGAGGTCAGACTGGTCTTGGATGAACCGTTGCCGACGAGGATGACCGCGGGCTTATCAGCCGAAGGCGGTACGTTGTCAGACTCGCGAGCAGTAATTCTCGGAGGGAGTACCGAAAGTGCCGTTTTCACTGTGACCCAAGATGCGGGTGCGCCGGTGGTGACGTTGGCGTCCTCCGGTATATTGACTCATTATTTCGGCGTCGTGACCGCGCCGAGCGAACTGATTCTGGACGTGGTCGCCCCGTCGATGTCGGGCGTCGAGATTGTTTCGATCCCGGCTTCCGGCGATGCGTATCAGGCGGCGGACAGTGAAGTCATCCGCGTCGAGGTCGGTTTCGACGAGGCGGTCGAGGTGTCAATGCCCATCGCCGGGCCGTCGTTGACGCTCACGATCGGGGAGACGACGCGAGCGGCGACTTACATCCCGGATTTGAGCAGAGCCACGACGCTGGTGTTCACCTACGCGCTCCAAACCGGCGACGTCGACGTCGACGGTATCAGTATCGAGGAGGACGCGCTGGTGCTTGCGGGTGCGGAGATAGCCGACCTGTTCGGGAACCCGATAGAGAGTACGAGTCTGGGAAGTCACGCCGTCTCGAACGTTGCGGGTCACCAAGTCGTCGAGCGCACGTTCAGGGTGTTTTTCGAGCCGGCGGAGATAAGGTTGGTGCGTGGCGGTGCAGCGATGGTGGTTCTGAAGATCGAGCCTGAATTGCAAGATTCCGAAGAGGTGGTAGTTGACTTGGGCGATTTCCGGAGTTTAACGGGGGGGTTGTCCGGGAGTTTAACGGGGGGTTTGACGGTGAATCCGGCTCGGGCAACGCTGACCCCGTCGAGCAATGAGGCGGACGTAACCGTGGCGGCGGAATCGACGGCGGACCTCGGCAAGGCGGAGTTGTCGGCGACGTTGGACGCGGGCGCGTCGTCGCTTGGAAACTCGCGTGTGGAAACGGAATCTTTGACGGTTGAGGTGAGTCTCCTCGAAGCGTCGTTTGAGCCTGACTCTTTGAAGTTGACAACGACGGAAGGCGCGGAGGTCATGGCCGTTGTTTTGCTTTCCTCAGCACTTTCCATGGACGTTACGGTTGCCTACAGGATCGAAGAGCACGAGGCTGATGGTTACGACCCGGCTGAGCCCGCTGACTACAGTACGCCGCTCGGCGTGGTTACGGTCACGATTGAGGCGGGCGCGACGACTGCGCCCATCATGATCGACATCATCGACGACAAAGAGATCGAGCCGACGCGAGAGGCTTTCAGGGTGGTTCTGGAAACTCCTCCTGAAAGCGCAGCCTACGTACTGGCCTCCCCCGAGCAAACCACGGCAATCGTGGTGATCAAGGAAGGCGTGTGCGACAGGACGCCGCAAGTTCGAGGCGGGATTGTGAGTTCAATCGGCGGCGTCAGCGACTGCGCCGATGTGACGGATGACCATTTGTCCGGGGTAAGGGGGGCAATGTTTTTACAACGTAAAAACATTGCTAATCTCAAAGCCGATGATTTTTCAGGTCTCGGCAAATTGGGACAGTTATGGCTCCAAGGGAACGACCTGACCACCTTGCCGGCGACTGTCTTTTCAGGTCTCGGCAACTTGGAGCTGTTGAATCTCTCTAACAATCAACTGAGCACCTTGCCGGCGACTGTCTTTTCAGGTCTCGGCAACTTGGTGACGTTGGACCTCTTTTATAACCAACTGAGCACCTTGCCGGCGGGTGTCTTTTCAGGTCTCGGCA
>CAYFZO010000015.1:46972-49375 GCA_964347615.1 uncultured Chromatiales bacterium | reverse complement strand
GTCGAGCAGGTGCGAAAGCAGGTCTTAGTGATCCGGTGGTTCTGTATGGAAGGGCCATCGCTCATCGGATAAAAGGTACTCCGGGGATAACAGGCTGATACTGCCCAAGAGTCCATATCGACGGCAGTGTTTGGCACCTCGATGTCGGCTCATCACATCCTGGGGCTGAAGCAGGTCCCAAGGGTATGGCTGTTCGCCATTTAAAGTGGTACGCGAGCTGGGTTTAGAACGTCGTGAGACAGTTCGGTCCCTATCTGCCGTGGGCGTTTGAGACTTGAGGGGAGCTGCTTCTAGTACGAGAGGACCGAAGTGGACGTACCTCTGGTGTGCCGGTTGTTACGCCAGTAGCATTGCCGGGTAGCTAAGTACGGAAAGGATAACCGCTGAAAGCATCTAAGCGGGAAGCCCACCCCGGGATGAGGTCTCACTGGACCCTTGAGGTCCCTGTAGGGCCCTTGAAGACTACAAGGTTGATAGGCTGGATGTGGAAGTGCGGTAACGCATGAAGCTAACCAGTACTAATTGCCCGTGAGGCTTGACCATATAACACTCAAGCAGTTTGCGCGCGCTCTTTTGGATGCGTCCCTGATTATTTTTTTGAACGAAGCGTCCGCTTTAGGGCGGACAGCGTTGGTTTGCCCGGCGGTCACAGAGCGTTTGACCCACCCGATCCCATTCCGAACTCGGAAGTGAAACGGCGCATCGCCGATGATAGTGCGGGGGTTCCCCGTGTGAAAGTAGGTCACCGCCGGGCTTTTATTTGGGAACTGTTAATAACGGGAATTACATACCTAATCTGCACCGGACCTTTTGCCAAGCAGTAGGATGACCACGACGGAAGTCCATCGAACAGTCCGTTGTCGCAATTGAGTATCCTGACCTCCGGGAACGGGGCTGCTGGACGCGAAGGCGACGTTGGTCGGCCTGCTAAGCGTCGAATGGATACGGATGGTCTTGCGGGCTTTTGCGTATAGTATATAGTTGCCTCTTATTCATTACCTTTTATTCATCATAATGAACGATACGGAAAAACAAAAAGCGGTCGATCTTTTGAATCAGATCATGGAGGCCGAGTTGGCGGGTGTCGTGCGTTATACGCATTACTCGCTGATGGTCTACGGTTACAGCCGGATACCGATTGTCGAGTGGATGCGTTCCAACGCCCAGGAAAGCCTGACTCACGCCCACCGGGCCGGCGAAATGGTCACCTTGCTCGGCGGCCACCCGTCTCTGAGGATCGGCGAGCTGCTCGAAACCGAACGGCACGACATCGGCAGCATCCTCACCGAGAGCCTGGAACACGAAAAGTCCGCCCTTGCGCTTTACTATGAGTTGATGAGACTCGCCGAAGGCACCGGCGAAGCGGTTCTGCTCGAAGAATACGCGAGAGAAATGGTTACCGCCGAGGAACTGCATCTCGACGAAGTCAACAAGATGCTCAGGCAGCCGGGTGACATTCTGCCGTTCGAGTCTTGATTGAACAGACGCCGCCGGGCGGTCTGCCCGCCACCGTGGTAGCGACCGAAGCAAGCCCTGAACAAGACGTCGCCGTTGCGACGGCGTAAAAAAAAGGCCGCCCCGAGAAAGGCGGCCTTTTGAACTTGAGACGTCGGTCGGGTTATTCGACGCCCTGCATCACCTGAGGTTTGAGCGATTGCAGGACGCCCAAGACTTCATCCATTTCTTCTTCGCCGCCGGCGTTGTGTTTTTTCATCGTTGACGTCACGTGGTAGCACAAAGCGTGGAAAGCGGTTTCCGTGATGGGTTTCATCTCGCGCATTTTTTTATGGGCTTCAGCCATGCTGCGTCCTTTGTATTCATGCGGGCCGCCGATACCGGCGCTGAAGAAGTTGAACACGTGCTCTCTGACCTCGTCGGGGGTGCGGTCGTTCCATTCCGATGAAGGTGAGAACCACGGCGCGGTCAACGGATCGCTGGCGTGAAGTTCATACAGGTCGTTGCACAAGGGGCGCAGAACGGATTCGCCGCCCATGCGCTCGTAGAGTGAAGGTTTTGACATGATTGGTCTCCTTATAAAGAAATGTACCAAGTTTGATACAACATATTGTCAGCGGCACGCCTTGCGGGCAACCCAGCAAGCTTGCCGAAACAGGTAATAGAGGGGCAAGGCCGCTGCTGACGGCATTCTACTACAGCCCTGCCGCACCTGCCCGTTTGTCCGGCGCAGAAAGGCCAACGGCCTTGCATCGATTTCTTTTTGCTTTTTGTTATATATCATAAAGTTAATCAACCTTGAATCGCTTTGATCTTACTGGCCGACGCTGACGACGGGAAGCTGCCCGACACCCGTCGTTTGACTGTTATATTCATTAGGGGTAGTCTGTCCAGCCTTAAGGGTGTTTCACACGCTCTGAAAGGCGGCCCCACACGCTCTGAAAGGCG
>CAYFZO010000015.1:43942-46872 GCA_964347615.1 uncultured Chromatiales bacterium | reverse complement strand
CACACGCTCTGAAAGGCGGCCCCACACGCTCTGAAAGGCGTGGCCCGCACGCTTTCCGGAGGCTGTTGGTTACTTTTTTAAACTATATCAATTTGGGAGACAACATCATGAGTCAACTTCGAGCTTTAACCGTGCACGTTCTGTCGGGCTTGGTTTTACCGGCGGCTTTCTTGGTCACGTCTTTTTCGGCGTCGGCGCAGGAGAATGAAACCATCACGGTCATCGGTGTCACCCCGGTGGACCCCAGCGGCTTCAACCCGCGTGATTTCCCGGGCAAGATCCAAAGTGCCGACAGTGAGGCGTTGGAGGCAAGCGGCGGGGTTGACGTCACCAATTATCTCAATCGCTATTTCAGCGGCGTGCACATCAATTCTGCGCAAAGCAACCCGTTGCAGTCGGACGTGTACTACCGAGGCTTCGCCGCTTCACCGTTGCTCGGTTTGCCGATGGGCATCACGGTTTATCAAAACGGCGTGCGTATGAACGAACCGCTCGGCGACTCGGTCAACTGGGAGTTGATTCCGATGGACGCGGTCGCGGGCGTGACCCTGCTCGGCGGTTCCAACGCGCTGTACGGCTTGAATACGCTCGGTGGCGCGCTGGTGTTGAATATGAAGACCGGTTTTACCCACGCGGGACACTCGCTCGAGACTGAGGGCGGTTCGTATCACCGCTTCGTCGGCAACTTTGAGAGCGGCGGCAACAACGGCGAATTCGCCTACTACGTGAATGCCCAGCGCTTCTACGAGGAAGGCTGGCGCGACTTGTCCAACTCCTGGGCAGAGAACCTGTACGCCTCGTTCGACTGGCGCGGAGAGAAAGGGACGCTCGGGCTGAACTACGCCAGGGGCACGTCGGATCTGGTCGGCAACGGTGCGGTGCCGGTCGAGTTGCTTAGCAGGGACCGCGACGCCATTTTCACCGCGCCCGACGTCACCGAAAACGATGCTTACCTGTGGACGCTCAAAGGTGATTACATGATTGGCGATGAAATGCGTTTGTCGGGCAACGTTTATTACCGCGACAACGATACGTCTTCGTTCAACGGCGACGAATTCGAGGGTGAAGAAGATGACGGAGACAACGGCGAAGATGCTCCCGAATGCCCGCTTGCCACGGGAGGGTCTGGCGACTGTAACGCAATCAACAATCTCAGCGACCGCGGTCAGGAATCGGCCGGCGGCGTGCTTGAGATTGAGTTTCCTCTCGACTGGTTCGGCTGGCGGCACAGCGTCAACGCGGGGGTCGGCTACTATGAGGGGCGCAGCGGCTTCGATTCCAGGGTGCAATACGCGCTTTTCGGCCCGAACCGCTCGACCGTGGAGCCGGGTTCTTCCCTCGGCGATTTCAGCGACGAACCGGAGGACAACGTTGACGTCAGGACGCGGGTCGAAAGGAGCTACGTTTATTTCGGCGACACCCTCTCGTTGGACGACTGGACGGTGACCCTGTCCGGGTTCTTTCACGACAGCGAGGTCAGGTTGCGCGACCGCAGCGGCGATCAGCCTCAGCTGAACGGCACCCACGACTACGATCATTTCAACTGGGGAGTCGGCGCGGTCCATCGTTGGACGCCGTTGCTCGACGTGTATGGCGGCTACAGCGAGTCAAGCCGCCTGCCGACGCCGATCGAGCTGGCGTGTAACGAGACGATTTCTTTCGTCAACGAAGACGGAGATCCGGTACAGTGTCGCTTGCCCAACGCTTTTCTCGCCGACCCGCCGCTCGACGAGGTCGTTGCGGAAAGCTTCGAGTTCGGCGTGCGCGGCGAGACGCCGAACGACTTGCGCTGGGCTTTGGGGGTGTTCCATACCGATATCAAGGACGACGTGATATGGCAGACGACCGGTCGCACCCACGGCCTGTTCAGGAACGTGGACGAAACCCGCAGGCTCGGTCTTGAATCTTCGCTTGCCGGCGATTACAAGCGCCTGAGTTGGAGCTTGAACTACACTTACCTCGAAGCGACCTTTGAGGACGACTTCGAGGTGCAGGTCAGTGAAAACTACCCCGAGCTGCTTGAAGACGCGGGACTGATCGAAGCGGTCGAGGAGGACGGCGAAATCGAGGCGTTTGAGGACGAACAAGGGAACGAGGTTCAGGAAATCCCCGGCGTCATCAGAAGGGAGGGCGATGAGGATTTCAGGACGCCGGTGGAAAAAGGCGACGATATCCCCGGGATTCCTGATCATCTGTTCAAGGCCGCCGTGGATTATGCCCTGACCGACAAGGTATCGGTCGGTCTCGACATGATTGCGGTTTCCGAGAGCCACTTGCGCGGCGACGAGTCGAACCAACTGGACGAGATCAGCGGCTACGCGGTGTTCAACGCGCGTGTGAACTACCGCAGCGAATGGATCGAGGCTTTCGTGCTCGTCGAGAACTTGTTTGACAAGGACTACGAGAACTTCGGTTTGGTCGGCGAAGAGCCGGACGAGGTTCTCGGCGACGCCTGCGACGAATGCGAAGACCCGCGCTTCCTCGGCCCCGGTGCGCCGACCACGGTGTGGGGCGGTCTCAAGATACGCTTTTAAGCGGTTTCGGTCCCTCGGTTGCGTGCCCGGTCGCGTACGATTGCCACGGGAAGCGTTACCGACGGAATGGATGGGCTAGGCGATAACGTCCACGGGATTCTGAGCTTAAGTATTTCTTATCGCGCAACAGCCGCAACTGCTGGCGGATCTTCGCTTTGACGTTCCGGTTGTCGGGATGAAGCCGTCGTAGCTCGCTTTCGAAGGCATAGACGTCCTCAAGCGTGAACTCACGTTTTCCGAGCCTGTCGATACAGCGCGTTATATCCGACGCCCAGCGTCTTGCGGGTGTTTTTTCTCCGCGCAGACGAGTCAGGCGATAACGCCCGCGGGATGAGAAATCCAAGTATTTCTTATCGCGCAACAGCCGCAACTGCTGGCGGATCTTCGCTTTGACGT
>CAYFZO010000015.1:0-43842 GCA_964347615.1 uncultured Chromatiales bacterium | reverse complement strand
AAGTATTTCTTATCGCGCAACAGCCGCAACTGCTGGCGGATCTTCGCTTTGACGTTCCGGTTGTCGGGATGAAGCCGCCGCAGCTCGCTTTCGAAAGCATAGACGTCCTCAAGCGTAAACTCACGTTTTCCGAGCCTGTCGATACAGTGCATGACGTCCAGGACCCAGCGTCTTGTCGGCATTCTTTCTTCGCACAGAAAAAGCACCCTGTTCCACGCGGCAAGCACTTCGTTGCGTGGTGTTACCCCTTGATTTTCGACCAGGAAGATTTTCCCCGCTTGCGGAATCCTTTCCAGAAGAATGTTGGAGCCGACCCAGCCTGGCCGGCGAGCGTCGCCGCTGAGAGGATTGCGTTTTTCCACTGTTTCCGGGACAAAAAAATACTTGGGGACGACAAAGAAATTAAGCACGAGGTGCTTGTGTGTGTCGTAATTCAGGACAAAGAGATTCGGGTGGTCGCCGCTTCTCAGCCTTTCGATTTTCGTTCGATACGAACCGTCGGTAACTTTTTTGCCGATTTTTCTTTTCGTACTTTTCAGCTCATAGCTCTCGCTGCAGTCCCGACAGTAAAAGTCTGCGACCGGCTGGTTGTTCGGGTATTTGTTCAAGTTAAGGTTTCCGCAGCTCGGGCAGAAGATTGATTCGTCGACCCATTGTTCGGTCATTACGCGCGCAATCTGAGAGGGGTTTCTATATCCGCCTGTAACGCGCTTTTTGAGTTTCAGTCGCATGGATCGCCTGTTCTTGCGCCCTTTCTGGTACAGTTCGCAGCTTTCAACGGAAATCTTAAGAGAGGAGAAACAATGGCCAACGAAGGTTACCATGAGCCGATAGAGGAACTTTCAAGCGACACCCGTGACATGCACCGCGCGGTGACTTCGCTGATGGAGGAGCTCGAAGCCGTGGATTGGTACAACCAGCGCGTTGACGCCTGCAAGGATCCCGAGCTCAAAGCCATTCTTGCGCACAACCGCGACGAGGAAAAGGAGCACGCTGCGATGGTGCTCGAGTGGATCCGTCGTCGCGACCCGGCGTTCGACAAGGAATTGCGGGACTACCTGTTCACCGACAAGCCGATTGCGCACGGATAAGGGAGAGGTTCAGGCGTCTTCGTTGCGCTCCGTTGCGCTCAGCGCCCGCGCCGCGGTCTCGACCGGCTTGGTCTCGGGAATTTCTTTCCCTCCGGGGATGCCGAGCTCGGGGAACTTGCGCACGCTGGACAGCAGGTTTCTTTCGAGCGACCCCACCGCGTCGTTATAGGCCCCGACGCTTCTGCCCAGATGAGCTCCGATTTTCCCCAGATGTTCGGTGAAAGTCGCGGAGCGTTTATACAACTCCTCGCCCAGTCGCTGGATCTGCTGGGCGTTTTCCTCGAACTTCTTCTGCCGCCAGCCGTAGGCGATGGCGCGCAACAGCGAGAACAGCGTCGTCGGCGACGCAAGGACCACGTGGTCGCGCAGTGCTTTTTCCATCAAACCGTGGTCGCGCTCGAGCGCAGGCGAAAGAAACTGGTCGCCCGGCACGAACATCACGACGAAGTCGAGCGTGCCTTCGAATTGCTGCTGGTAGGACTTTGACGCCAGCTCCCTGACCCGTGCGGCGAGCTGTTGCGCGTGCCTTTCCAGGCAAACGCCGCGTTCTTCTTCGGTGTCGGCTTCAAGCGAGGCGAGATAGGCGTCAAGCGGGGTCTTGGCGTCGACGATCACCCGACGTTCGTTCGGCAGGTGCACGATCATGTCGGGTCGCAACCGGTTGTCCGGGTCGTCGCTGCGTGCTTGTTCCTCGAAGTCGCAGTGCTCGATCATCCCGGCGAGCTCAGCCGCGTTGCGCAACGTCATCTCTCCCCAACGTCCGCGTACCTGTGGTTTTTTCAAGGCTTGCACCAGCCGCCCGGTCTCGGTCTGCAACCGCTGCTGGCCGCGCGAGACCTGTTCGAGCTGCTCTCTCAACGAGCCTTGGTCCTGCTTGCGTTCCTTTTCGATCTCTCGGATCTGCCGTTCGGTTTTGTTCAACGCCTCCTTGAGCGGCTTGACGAGGTTTTCGATCGCTTGCCGGCGGTGCTGCAAATCGTCTTGCGACTGTTCGCGCAGGTGCTTGGAGGTCTCGAGAAACGTTTCGCTGACGCCTTTCAGCACTTTCTCCGACAGTTCGGTCGACAGCGCTTCGAATTGCTCGTTGTTCGCGTCCGTCGGGTTTTGTTTTCTGTGCCAAAGGTAGACCGCGCCGCCGCCGAGAGCGATTCCGGCGACCAGCAGCACGGCGGCGGTGATTTCCATCGGTTCAGTCCGTCGCTTGCGCCGCGGCGTTCGTTCCCTTCGCCGGGCTGAGCGGTTCGTTCCGGTCGTCGATCCACCTCAGGATTTCGCCCAGCCGACCCAACACGCCGTCGCAATCCCAGCCTGCAATCTCGTCGTCTTGCGCGTCGTATCCATGGGTGACAATCAACACCGGCATCCCTGCGGCTTTCGCTGCTTCGACGTCACGTTTGCTGTCGCCGACGTACAGGCACCGCGACGGTTTCACCGTCAGTTTGTCCGCGGCAAGCAGCAGCAGGTCGGGTGCGGGTTTCTTGCGCGCCGCCGCATCGCCGCAAATCAAGACTTGCGTTTCGCGCGCCAGGCCGAGCGCCTCGACAATCGGCGCGGCGAAGCGCTCGTTCTTGTTGGTTACGACCCCCCACGCGACGTCGCGGCGGGTCAGCGCTTGCAGGGTTTCCTCGACGCCGGGGAACAGTTGCGTCTTGTCGCACAGCTGCCGCGCGTAGAGCACCTCAAAGCGCTTTATCAGCCGTTCTTCTTCGGCGGGAGGCAGTTCGCCGAAGCCGCAGGCGACCAGCCCGCGCGCGCCGTACGAGACCCGCGTGCGTATCTTCTCGAGCGCGAGTGGCGAGCGGCCTTCCTCCTCGAGCAGACGGTTCAGTGCGTCGCTGAGATCGGGCGCGGTGTCGGCCAGCGTGCCGTCGAGGTCGAACAATACGGCCGACGTGTTCACGGATGTTTCCTGAAATGTGCAAGGTAGTTGACGCTGACGTCACGTCCGAGTTCGTACGTGCGCGACAAGGGATGGTAAGTCAACCCCGTCAGGTCGCGCAACTCAAGCCCGGCGCCGCGCGCCGCGCGCGCAAGTTCCGAAGGCTTGATCAGCTTGGCGTAGTCGTGCGTCCCTTTGGGCAGCAAATGCAGGACGTACTCCGCCCCGACGATTGCGAAAAGGTACGCCTTGGGGTTGCGGTTGATTGTCGAGAAGACCACGTCGCCGCCGGCCTTGGTCAGTGCGGCGCACGCGGCGACGATCGACGCCGGGTCGGGGACGTGCTCGATCATTTCGAGACAGGTGACGACGTCATAGCCGCCCGCTTCCTCGGCGGCGAGCGTCTCGGGCGTGCGCGTTCGATAGTCAACGTCAAGTCCCGATTCTTTCGCGTGTGTGCGGGCGACGCCGACGGCGGTTTCGCCGAGGTCTATGCCGGTCACCCGCGCGCCGCGCCGGGCCATCTCTTCGCACAGCAATCCGCCGCCGCAACCGACGTCGAGCAGGCGTTTGCCGGCGATCGTCGTGCGTGCTTCGATGTAATCGCAGCGCAGCGGGTTAACGTCGTGCAGCGGCTTGAAGTCGCCGTCGGGGTTCCACCAGCGGTGGGCGGCTGCTTCGAATTTGCGCAGTTCCCGTTCGGAGAAGTTGTGTTGCGGCGTATCCACCGGCAAATTATAGAGGACGCCCGAGGCGGCGAGGGTACGGGTGCCCTCAGACGGGTTTGAGGGCGAGCCGGGGCAACGTTCGGGAAGCGGGTGCGACGGCTTGAAGCCCGGTCTATCACCGCGGGGTAACACTTTCAGGGTGAGTGTCACGGGGGCGTGAAACACGCGCACCGCGGCAGGCGCGTGAACTTAGGATGGGGGAATTTCGAGGGGGCTGAGACGGCAAAAAAGGGGCGTTCTGTGATAAAATCGAAAAGGTTTTTTTAGGCCGCTGAACCGGGGGTTAAGCCCTTTATTCAGGGGTTTTTATTAAGTTTCTCCCGGAAGTTTTCCGACGCCCGAAAGGAGGGGCCGCAGTGGCGGATTTTGCCCGTGAAGTGATTTCGGTCACGCTCGAAGACGAGATGCGCAAGTCGTATCTCGACTACGCGATGAGCGTGATAGTCGGGCGTGCGTTGCCGGATATCCGCGACGGCCTCAAGCCGGTCCACCGGCGGGTGTTGTTTGCGATGTCGGGCCTCGGCAACGACTACAACAAGCCCTACAAAAAGTCGGCGCGCGTCGTCGGTGAGGTGATCGGTAAATACCATCCGCACGGCGAAAGCGCGGTCTACGACGCGATCGTGCGCATGGCGCAGCCGTTTTCCCTGCGTTACATGCTGGTTGACGGGCAGGGCAACTTCGGTTCGATAGACGGCGACGCACCCGCCGCGATGCGTTACACCGAGGTACGCATGACCCGGGTCGCGCACGATCTGCTGAGCGACCTCGACAAGGAGACGGTCGACTTCGTCCCGAACTACGACAACTCGGAAAAAGAGCCGACGGTGTTGCCGACGCGCGTACCGAATTTGCTGGTCAACGGTTCGTCGGGCATTGCGGTCGGCATGGCGACCAACGTTCCCCCGCACAATCTCAAGGAAGTCATCGACGCGACGCTTGCGTTGATAGATAACCCCGAGGTCACGATAGACGAACTGATCGAACGTCTGCCGGGACCCGATTTCCCGACCGCGGGCTTCATCTGCGGCAGGCAAGGCATCAGGCAGGCGTATCAGACCGGGCGCGGCAGCGTCGTGATGCGCGCGCGTTGCGTCATGGAAAAGGACGAGAAAAGCGGGCGCGAGCGGATCGTGGTCAACGAGCTGCCGTATATGGTCAACAAGGCGGCGCTGCTCGAGAAAATCGTCGAACTGGTCAAGGAAAAGCGCATCGAGGGTATCTCCGAGCTGCGCGACGAGTCCGACAAGGACGGTATGCGCGTTGCGATAGACCTCAAGCGCGGCGAGGTCGGTGAAGTGGTGCTGAACAACTTGTATCAGTACACGAAGTTGCAGAGCGTGTTCGGCGTGAACATGGTCGCGTTGTCGCGCGGGCGGCCGATTCTCGCGGATCTCAAGCAAGTGCTCGAGGCTTTCGTCCGTCACCGTCGCGACGTGGTTACGCGCCGTTCGGTGTTCGAGCTGCGCAAGGCGCGCGAGAGGGCCCACGTGCTCGAGGGCCAGGCGGTGGCGCTGAACAGCGTTGATGAAGTCATCGCCTTGATCAAGGCGTCGCGTACGCCGGCCGACGCCAAGCAGGCGCTGATGGCGAAAGCTTGGCCGCCGGGCGAGGTGATCGGGATGCTGCAACGCGCCGAAAGCTTGAACGTCAGCAAGACCAACGGTGCGGGTCGGCACGTCACGCGCCCCGACGATCTCGCGCCGGAATTCGGGTTGTTCGACGAGGGTTATCTTTTGTCGCCGGCGCAGGCGCAGGCGATTCTCGACTTACGGCTCAACCGCTTGACCGCGCTCGAGCAGGGCAAGATCATCACCGATTATCAGGAACTGATCGGGCGGATCACCGAGCTGCTTGAGATCTTGTCGAATCCGGACCGCCTGATCGAAGTGGTTCGCGGGGAGCTGCTCGAGATTCAGGAGCGTTACGGCGACGAGCGGCGCACCGAGATTCTCGAAGCCGAAGGCGATTTGGAGATGGAGGACCTGATTCCCGAGGAAGACGTGGTGGTTACTCTCTCTCGCGCGGGGTACGCGAAATACCAGCCGATGGACACCTACCGCGCGCAACGTCGCGGCGGCAAGGGCAAGGCCGCGGCGCCGGTCAAGGAAGAGGACTTCGTCGACAAGCTGTTCATCGCGAGCACCCACGACACCCTGCTGTGTTTTTCCACCCGCGGAAAGGTCTATTGGCTCAAGGTTTACCGCTTGCCCGAGGCCGGGCGCATCGCGCGCGGCAAGCCGATCGTCAACATGCTGCCGCTGGAGGAAGGCGAGCGCATCTCGTCGGTGCTGCCGGTCAAGGCTTACGATAAGGATCATTACGTGGTCATGGCAACCGCCAAGGGCGTGGTCAAGAAGACCAACCTGACGAACTTTTCCCGTCCCAGAGGCAACGGCATCATCGCCGTGCGTCTGAAGCCGGGCGACGAGCTGATCGGCACCGAAATCATCGGCCCCGACCATCACGTGATGCTGTTCAACGACGGCGGCAGGGTGGTGCGTTTTCATGAAAGCGGCTTGCGTTCGATGGGGCGCGTCGCCGCGGGCGTGCGCGGTATCCGGCTGCGCGGCGAGGGGCGGGTCATCTCGTTGCTCACGATTGATCCCGACGCCGAGGCGCGCGGCTGTTGCGTGCTGACCGCGACCGAGCACGGCTACGGTAAGCGCACCGAGCTCAAGCAATATCCGCTGCGAAAGCGCGGCGGTCTCGGTGTCAGGTCCATACGCACGAGCGAGCGCAACGGACGGGTCGCGGGCTCGATACTGGTCGAGGACGACGACGAGGTGATGTTGATTACCAGTGGCGGCACTTTGGTCAGGACCCGCGTCAGCGGCGTGTCGGTCGTCGGGCGCAACACCCAAGGGGTCAGGCTGATCCGCCTGTCCGAGGGTCAGCGCTTGGTCGAGGTCGAGCCGATCACGGACGTCAACGGGTCGGCGGAGCAGGAGCCCGCGGTCGAAGACGCCGTTTGAAAGACCGCCCGTCGGCCTGAGCTTTTGTATAACTTCGCGCCCGGCCCGGCGACCCTTCCCGAAGCGGTGCACCGGCGCGTCCGCGACGATCTCGATGCCCGAAGCGCCCGCCCGCCGTTGCTCGAAATCGGTCACCGCGGCAGCGAGTTTTCCCGTGTCGCCGAACGCGCCGAACAAAGCTTGAGGCGTCTGCTCGACGTTCCGTCCGACTACGTGGTGCTGTTTCTGCCGGGCGGCGCAACCGCTCAATACGCGATGGCGCCGTTGAACCTCGCGCGCGGCGACCGTCCGTTCGATCATTTCGACACCGGGTATTGGTCGCGGCGTGCGATCGCCGAGGCGCGGCGCTATGGGCGGGTCAACGTCGTTGCGGGTCTCGACGAGCAGGGCGAACTGCCGCCGCAAGCGCAGTGGAGGTTTTCGCAAGACGCGGCGTATTGTCACTTCGTCGACAACGAGACCCTTACCGGTTTTGAGCTGCCCCCCGGCTGCGTCAGCTGCGCGGCACCCTTGGTCAGCGACATGACCTCCAACTTCCTCACCCGTCCTTTCGACGTCGAACGCTTCGGCGTAATCTACGCGGGAGCACAGAAAAACGCGGGTATCGCCGGTGTTACCCTGGTCATCGTACGCAACGACTTGCTCGGTGCACGCCACCCGCTTACGCCGACTTCGTACAGCTACGCGACGCACGCACAAGCCGGTTCGCGCTACAATACGCCGCCGATTTTCGCGTGGTACGTCTGCAGCGTGATGCTTGAATGGATCGAGGCTCAGGGCGGCGTGTCCGAAATGCAGCGCCGCAGCCTTGAAAGGTCGAAGCTTGTTTACGCCTGCATAGACGACTCCGAGATATACGAAAATCCGGTCGCGCGGCGTTGCAGGTCGCGGGTCAACGTCCATTTTCGGATCAAGCCCGCTGCGCCCGACGGGGTCGGATTGGAGCGGGCGTTCCTTGAACGCGCCGAGCGGGAAGGTTTGTTCGGCTTGCGCGGACACCGCGCGACCGGCGGCTTGCGCGCGAGTTTGTACAATGGGATGCCGTTGTCGGGCGCACGGGCGCTTGCAGATTTTATGCGGGACTTCGAGAAATCATCTTAAACCTCAAGCCGATCCAGGCCCGAACCGACGTTGGAGAGCACCGATGGCTGAAAAAAACGAACCGCGGGACGCGCTGAAGGAGTTGCGTGCGCGCATAGACGAGATCGACGTCGCGTTGCTTGAGCTTTTGAACCGGCGCGCGAGTTGTGCCGCCGACGTCGGGAAAGTCAAGAAGGATCTCGCTCCCGGCGCGCCTTTGTACCGTCCCGAGCGCGAAACCGAGTTGTTGCGGCGCATCGTCGAACTCAACCAGGGGCCGCTCGGCGATCAGGATACGGCGCGCTTGTTCCGCGAAATCATGTCGGCCTGTCTTTCGTTGGAGCAGGCGCTCGAGGTCGGTTTTCTCGGTCCGCAGGGCACTTTCACCCACGAGGCGGCGTTCAGGCATTTCGGCCGCTCGGTGCGGCTCAAAAGCCTCGACAGCATCGAGGAGGTTTTCCGCGAGACCGAGGCGCGCACGGTGACGTACGGCGTTGTGCCGGTCGAGAACTCGGCCGACGGCTCGGTCAACCATACGCTCGACTGTCTGACGCTGTCGCCGCTGAAGATCATCGGCGAGGTCGAGCTGCGTATTCACCACTGCCTGCTCGGGTCGGGCGGCGATCGCTCCGGGATCAAAACCGTTTATTCTCATCAGCAGTCTTTTCAGCAGTGCCGACGTTGGTTTGCTTTGCACCTGCCCGCCTGCGAGCAGGTCAGCGTCAACAGCACGGCCGACGCTGCGCGTCGCGCCAAGCAGGACCCCGCCGCCGCGGCGATTGCCGGCGTCGGCGTCGCCGAGTTGTACGGCTTGCAGGTAATCGAGAAGAACGTCGAGGACCATCCCGACAATACGACCCGGTTTCTGATTGTCGGCGACCACGCGGTGCCGCCGAGCAGCAACGACAAGACCAGTATCCTGGTTTCGACCCGCAACCGTCCCGGTGCATTGGTGCGTCTGTTGCAGCCGCTGTCCGACCGCGGCGTCAGCATGACGCGCATCGAGTCGCGTCCGGCGCGCGAGGCGAATTGGCAGTACGTGTTCTTCATCGACATGGAAGGGCATTGTGAAGAAGAGCCGGTGAAGTCGGCGCTTGCGGCGCTGGGCGAGGAAGCCGGGTTCTTCAAGCTGCTTGGTTCGTACCCGAAAGCGGCACCTTGAATTCGGGGGCGTTCCGCGATGACTCGATTCGACCCCCGTGATTACTGCCGTCCCGCGGTGCTGGACGTCGAACCGTATTCTCCGGGCAAATCATCCGCCGACGTCAAGCGCGACCACGGCGTCGCCGACGTGCTCAAGTTGGCCTCGAACGAGAACGTGCTCGGTCCCTCGCCGGGTGCGGTCGAGGCGGTGCGCGATTGCTGCGACGAGCTGATGCTGTATCCCGACGGCGACGGTTGGGCGCTGAGGGAGGCGCTCGCGTCGCGCCACGGCGTCGCGCCCGAATGTGTCACCCTCGGCAACGGCTCGAACGAACTGCTCGAACTGGCCGGACGTTGTTTTCTGGATGAAAGCAAGAACGCCGTCTATTCCGAGCACGCGTTTGCGGTGTACCCGCTGACCGTGCAGATTTGCGGCGCCGCAAGCCGCGTCGCGCCGGCGCGGGCTCTTTCCGACGAGATGCCCTGCGGTCACGATCTCGACGCGATGGCAGCCGCAATTGACGACGCCACCCGGGTGGTGTTCATCGCAAACCCCAACAACCCGACCGGCACTTGGCTTGACGCGCCCGAACTCGAAGGTTTTCTGACAAGGGTACCGACGTCGGTGCTCGTCGTGGTCGACGAGGCGTACGCCGAGTACGTCGTTCAACCGGACTATCCCGCCGCGGCGGGGTGGATCGAGCGCTTTCCGAACCTGATGGTGACGCGTACTTTCTCCAAAGCGTTCGGTCTTGCGGGGCTGCGCGTCGGCTACGCGCTGTCGTCGGCACCCGTCGCCGGGTTGCTGAACCGCGTGCGCCAGCCGTTCAACGTCGGTCTGCCCGCCCAGCGCGGCGCGCTCGCGGCGCTTGAGGACAAGGCGCATCTTGAGAAAAGCGTTGCGATGAACCTCGAGGGCCTCAAGCAGCTGCAGCAAGGATGTGATCGCTTGGGGCTGCGGTGGATGCCGTCGGTCGCCAATTTCTTGTGCGTCGAAGTCGGCACCGGCGCATTCGGCGTGTACGAGCGCTTGTTGCGCCGCGGCGTCATCGTACGCCCGGTCGACAACTACGGTCTGGTGCGCCACCTCAGGGTTACGGTCGGTCGTCCCGAACACAATCGTTGTTTTCTGCAAGCGCTGGAGGCGGCGCTGTGAGCGAGGTTCGCGTCGGCATCGTCGGCATGGGCTTGATCGGCGGGTCGCTTGCGCTTGCGTTGAAGCAAGCGGGCTGGCGCGGCGAGATCGTCGCTTGCGACCCCGCGGCGGCGGCGCTCGCCGCACGTTTCGTCGACCGTCTCAGCGACTCGCCGCGCGCTTTGGCCGCCGATTGCGACGTCGTGGTGCTTGCGACGCCGGTGTGCGCCGCCGTGGAGTTGCTCGGTGAGATTGCGTCGGCGTGTTCGCCCGGGACCGTCGTCACCGACGTTGGCAGCACCAAGCGGGCGTTTGTACGCGCCGCGCGTGAAGCGTTCTCTCCCGAGGCTTGTGCTTTCGTCGTGCCGGGGCATCCGATCGCCGGTTGCGAGAAAAGCGGCGCCGGCGCCGCACGCGCGGACTTGTTCCAGTCCCGTCAAGTAACGTTGACGCCTCTTGAGAACACCGCTGCGAGCGCGCTCGACGCGGTGACGGATCTGTGGGAACGGGTCGGCGCCTTGGTAACCTGGATGGACGCCGAAGAACACGACGCGTTGTTCGCGGCGACCAGCCATCTGCCGCACGTCACGGCTTACGCGCTGGTCGGCGCGTTGCTTGCGTCGCGCCACCGTGAGCAGGCGCTTGAATACGCGGCGGGCGGGCTGCGCGATTTCACCCGCGTCGCCGAAAGCGATCCGGTGATGTGGCGTGACGTTTGCCTCACCAACCGCGACCGGCTGCTTGAAGCGATTGCGGGTTTTGAAACCGAACTCAAGCGCCTGCGTCGCTTGGTGGACGAGGGGAACGGTGCCGAGTTGGAAAAGCTGTTCGGGCGCGCCCGGGATTACCGGCGTTGCTTGAACGCCGAGGATTGATTCGGTGCGGCTCGTTTCGCGGCCCGTCGAGCGCGTGCACGGACACGTGCGCGTTCCCGGCGATAAGTCGATTTCTCACCGCGCGGTGATGCTCGGCGCCGTTGCCCGCGGCGTCACCGAGGTAAAGGGGTTTTTGGACGGCTTGGATTGCCGCGCGACGTTGGCCGCGGTCGAGGCACTGGGGGTTGAAGTCGAAGCGCGCCGGGGAGAAGCGGGCGGTGAGCTGCGCATCGAGGGCGCGGGAAAACGGGGGTTCAAAGCGCCCGCCGCCGCGCTCGATTTCGGCAACTCGGGCACTTCGTTGCGCTTGATGAGCGGCCTGCTGTGCGCGCAGGGTTTCGCCAGCGTATTGACCGGCGACGCGTCGTTGCGTCGGCGTCCGATGCGGCGCATCGCCGAGCCGCTTGCGTTGATGGGCGCCGATCTGCGCACCAGCGCGGACGGTACCCCGCCGGTCGAAATCCGCCCGGTGCGCCGCTTGCACGGCATCGATTACCGCCTGCCGGTCGCCAGTGCCCAAGTCAAGTCGTGCTTGTTGCTCGCCGGCTTGTTCGCCGAAGGCGCGACCGTGCTGAGCGAAGACGCGCCGACGCGCGACCACACCGAGAGGATGCTGAAAGCGTTCGGCGTACCCGTGTCGACGGCGCGAGGCCGGATCGAGTTGACCGGGGAGGCGCCGTTGCGCGCGACGAGCGTCGAAGTGCCCGGCGATACGTCTTCGGCGGCTTTCCTGATCGTTGCCGCGTGCCTGTCGGGCCAAGGCGAGTTGCACCTCGAGAACGTCGGGGTCAACCCGACCCGTACCGGGGTACTCGATATCCTGAAGTTGATGGGCGGTGACATCGAAGTGACGGAAAGTCGAAGCTTGAGCGGAGAACCCGTCGCCGATCTGATCGTACGCGCTTCGTCGTTGCGCGGCGTTACGATTCCGCGCGAGTTGATCGCCGGTGCGATAGACGAGTTTCCCGTTTTGTTCGTCGCGGCGGCGTGTGCCGAAGGCGTGACCGAACTGAACGGCGCGGAGGAGCTGAGATTCAAGGAAAGCGACCGCATTCAGGTCATGGCCGAGGGGCTTGCGGCTTGCGGCGTCGAAGTCGAAACCAGCCCCGGAGGGATCAGGATCCAAGGCGGCGGCGTCACAGGCGGGCGGGTCGACAGCCACGGCGACCACCGCGTCGCGATGTCGTTCGCGGTGGCCGGAAGCGCTTCCGAGCGCGGCGTGCTCATCGACGGCTGCGAGAGTATCGACACCTCTTTTCCGGGGTTTGCGGTGACCGCGGTCGGCGTCGGCCTCGATTTGGAGCCGGTGTGATGGGCGGCTCCGAGACGGTTCCGGTGGTTACGATAGACGGTCCGGCCGGCGCCGGGAAGAGCACCGTCGCCGCCTTGATTGCGAAGCGGTTTGACTATCATCTGTTGATCAGCGGTTCGCTTTACCGGGCTTTGGCGCTGCTGGCGATCGAAAGGCGGTTGAGCGTCGAGGACGTGCCGGCGCTGATCGCTCTGGTCGCGCGGATGCGCATCGAGTTTTCTCCGAGCGAAGGCGCGACCCGCGTACGTTTGAACGGGCGCGACGTCACCGTGGCCCTCGGTGAGGAAAGCTGCGCGGCGTTCGCTTCGCGCGTCGCCGAGATCCCGCAATTGCGCGCCGAGTTGCTCGGTTATCAGCACACTTTCAGGCGGCTTCCGGGCTTGGTCGCCGAAGGACGGGACATGGGCACGGTCGTGTTTCCCGGCGCGAAAGTCAAAATATTCTTGAGTGCCGACCTTGAGGAACGCGCCCGCAGGCGGCTTAAGCAGTTGAATGATGGGGGATTAAATGGTAACTTCGCTGACCTTTATCGCCGCTTGGCGGCTCGCGACGAGCGTGACAGAAACCGTTCGGTTGCGCCGCTGAAGCCCGCGAATGACACAGCGCTGATTGATTCGACGGGAAAATCAATCGCCGCGACCGTGCAAGAAATTGAAACTCTCGTGAAAAAAACTTATGCCTGAAACGTTTGCAGAAATTTTTGAGCAGAGCCAAAGTGTCCGCTTGAAGCTTGGGAGCATCATCGAAGCGACGGTGCTTGACGTCCAGGACGAAGTTGTCGTTGTCAACGTCGGCCTCAAATCCGAAGGCATTATTCCGATTCATCAGTTCAAGGACGAAAAGGGAGAAGTCGAAGTGCGCGAGGGCGACACGATCGAGGTCGCCCTGGACGCGCTTGAGGACGGTTTCGGAGAGACCCGCCTGTCGCGCGAAAAAGCCAAGCGCGTCAAACTGTGGGGAAATCTCGAAGAAGTCCACGAAAAGGGCGGGGCCATCAGCGGGGAAATCGTGGATAAGGTCAAAGGCGGCTTCACCGTTGATTTGGGCGGCGTCATGGCTTTTCTGCCCGGTTCGCTGGTTGACGTGCGCCCGGTCAGGAGCACGGCTCATCTGCAGGGCAAGCCGCTCGAATTCAAGATCATCAAGCTCGATCAGCGCAGGAACAACGTCGTGTTGTCGAGAAAGGCCGTGGTCGAGACCGAATACAGCGCCGAGCGCGAATCGCTCCTGAAGCGCCTGCAGAAGGGCACGGTGGTCAAGGGGGTGGTCAAGAACCTGACCGACTACGGCGCTTTTCTCGATCTCGGCGGCGTTGACGGGTTGTTGCACATTACCGACATGGCGTGGCGACGGGTCAAGCATCCGTCCGAAATCATATCGATCGGCGACGAGATAGACGTCAAGGTGCTTGAGTACGACAAGGACAAGAAGCGGGTATCGCTGGGCCTGAAGCAGCTGAGTCAGGACCCGTGGGTCGCCGTCGAGAAAAGCTGCCCGAAAGGCGCCCGCATCAAGGGCAAGGTTACGAACATCACCGATTACGGCTGTTTCGTCGAGATCGAGGAAGGGGTCGAAGGGCTGGTGCACGTGTCTGAGATGGACTGGACCAGCAAGCACGTTCATCCCGAGAAAGTCGTGTCCCTCGGCGACGAGGTCGAAGTCATGGTGCTCGACATAGACGACAAACGCCGCCGCATCTCGCTAGGAATCAAGCAATGCCAGGCGAACCCGTGGCAGAAGTTTTCCGATAAATACGGGAAAGGCGACAAAGTGACCGGGGCCGTTAAATCGCTGACCGATTTCGGTATCTTCATCGGCTTCGAGGACTTCAACATAGACGGCTTGGTCCACATGAGCGATATATCGTGGACCGAATCCAACGAGGAATCCATCCGAAAATACAAGAAAGGCGATGAAGTGACAGCGGTGGTGACGTCGGTGGACGTCGAACGTGAACGTATTTCCCTCGGCATCAAGCAGCTCGAAGAGAATCCGGTTGGCAATTACGTCATCGCCCACCCCAAGGGAACGGTCGTCAAGGGGACGGTCGAGTCCGTCGGCAACGACTCCATCACGGTGGCGCTCGCCGACCAAGTCAAGGGGGTGATTTCATTGCAGGAGTTCGAGGGTAAGGATCTCGCGCTGAAAGAAAGCGACGAGGTCGAGGCGAAGTTCGTCAGTTTTGACAAGAAAAAGCAGGTGCTCAACCTCTCGATCAAGGTCAAGGAGAAAGAAGAGCAGAAAGAAGCGATAAAACGCTACACCGAAAGCGAGTCGAAGCCGATGGGGTTGCTCGGGCGGCTTTTCAGGGAAAAGATAAAAGGGGGCAAGGAGAAGAAGGCCGACGCGTGAAGCGCCCGCCGTTGAATCAACAAGGGAAACGCCATGGCACAGCAGGTTAACGGTCAAGTCATCACCAAGTCGGAGTTGATCGAGCGGCTTGGCGCCAAGCAGTCACATTTGCTGGTGAGAGACGTTGACAGCGCGGTGAAATACATACTTGAGTATCTGAGCAAGTCTTTGGGTAAGGGCAAGCGGATCGAAATCCGCGGCTTCGGCAGTTTTTCGCTGCGCCGAAGAAAGGCGCGAATCGCGCGGAACCCGAAAACCGGCGATCCGGTCGCCATGGTCGGCAAGAGCATCCCGTACTTCAGGCCGGGCAAGCCTTTGCGCGACCGCGTCAGAAACCCCGCTTCCTCGCTTTCTTCCGTGTCTTCACCCGTGCAACGGGACTTTTCTTCTCCGCAGCAAGAGCTCGGTCAGGATTCTCGGCAGGACTCTTTTCCTCCGCCGGGAGAGCTGTTGCCGGAGTAGTATCGTCTCCCGGCGGCGCCGGGCGGGGAAACCATGAACCACACGATTTTCACGCGGCACGCGAGCGTATACGCCGGTTCCGCTTCGTGGGTTGTTTCGGGCGGCGCGAGCGCCCACCGACGTTTTTCCGCCTCGCTTCCGGTGTATTTCACTCCCGGGGCGTTCCGATGAACGAATGGTTGTGGTTGCTGTTGCCGGTTGCCGCCGCAAGCGGTTGGCTCGCCGCGACGGCAAAAATCAAAAAGGAGCGCAGTGCCGGCCCCAAGCGGGAGATTCCTCCCGAGTACCTTATGGGTTTGGGGTTCTTGCTCGACCAGCAGCCCGACAAGGCGACCGAGATATTCATCAAGCTGTTTGAAGTCGATTCGGACACTGTTGAGACGCATTTGGTGTTGGGCAACCTGTTCCGGCAGAAAGGCGAGGTCGAAAGAGCGATCCGAATACACCAAAACGTCATCGAGCGCCCGCGACTCAGCGACTATCACCGTTCTCAGGCGATGCTCGAGCTCGGCCGGGATTACTTTTCCGCGGGACT
This sequence comes from uncultured Chromatiales bacterium, assembly GCA_964347615.1. Taxonomy (GTDB): domain Bacteria; phylum Pseudomonadota; class Gammaproteobacteria; order Poriferisulfidales; family Oxydemutatoraceae; genus CAYFZO01. The sequence goes on along the minus strand of CAYFZO010000015.1, from coordinate 28,275 downwards.
ACTAGACCGTGCCGAGAATTTTTTCAACTGTATCGTTTCAATGAATATGGACCAAGCGAGACTTGAGGCTTATTCTTACCTGGTGTCTCTCTACGAGATCGAGAAAAGTTGGGAGCAGGCCATCGAATACGCGGAAAAGCTGAAGAAGCGCGGCGTTGACGGATACAGCGACCGCGTGTCCCATTACTACTGCGAGCTCGCCGAGCAGGCGCTGCAGCAAAAGGACTACGCCGCGGCGGAGGACTTGCTCCTGAAGCCAAAGCCCGGTACCGGCGCTTTGGCTTCGTTGCGCGCCGCGGTGCTCAAGGGGGACATAGATATCGAACGCGGGGAAACCAAGGCGGCCGAGAAACAGTACCTCAAAGCGTTCACTAAGCACCCGGAATACACCAAGTTTCTGTTGCCGAAAATAAGTAAGGCGTTCAAACGTCTGCACGTTTCCGGATTTTCTGACTATCTGAGGGAGCTCAAGCCGAGAGTTGTCACCACGTCCTACCTGCTGGCTCTCTTTCGGGCGTTGGTCGAAACCGGGCGCGTAAACGAAGCCGAAAGGCTTTTTTCCAAGCTGACCGAACACCGCCGCGTTCCCTTGCCGGTGCTGAGGCTGTACCTTGAGCATAAGGAAAGAAGCGGCGTGGCGGATAAGGCGCTGCTCACCGGCGTCATCCGAAGCCTCGCCGCAAACGAGGAGAATATTCACTCGTATCAGTGCGCGGGTTGCGGTTTTGAAGCGCATCAGTTGCATTGGCAGTGCCCGAGTTGCCACCGCTGGGGCACGGCTCAGCCGCGGGACGTGCCCGCGGTTCCCCTGCAAGACGAGGAAGAGCGCCTCGCCTCGCAAGCTTCAGCCGCCTGATTTTCCGACCTTTTTCCTTTTGTCGGCTGGTTGACGCCGCTCGTCCTTTTTTCCGTCGCCTCCCCGCGCGGCGGCGTTATTTTGGCGCTTCCTTTTAACCAACGGTAAGGAGGCCCAAACCGTGAAATCACATAAATTCTTTATCATTTCCATGCTTCTCCTGGCAGCAGGCGGTTGGACCGGTGCTTCGGCCGAGGTCAACGTCAATAAAGCGAGCGCGCCCGAGTTGGCGAAGGCGCTTAAGAACGTCGGTCTCGCCAAGGCCGCGGCTATCGTCGAGTACAGGAAGATGCATGGTGCTTTCAAATCCGTGGATGAGCTGGCCGAAGTTCACGGCATCGGGAAGGCTACGGTTGAGATGAATCGAGATCAGATTATCTTGAACGAGCTGAAACCCGACGCCGGTGCTTCCGACGTCTCCAGCATGGCTGACTCGAAACCGCGCGCGGTTTCGGCACCCGGTGCTTCACCGGGTGCGCCTGCTGCGTCCGAGGCACAGCATCCGAAGCGGTAATTTCACCCGGGCCTCGATCCCGAGGCCCGGCTTCAGGCGGGGCCGTTTCGTCGGCTCCGCCTGTTTTTTCGACGCCCGTCGACGTTTCGTTTTTCGGGGTTCGAATTCAGCGTGGCGACTGGTAACAGCCGTCGACCCCGTTGGGGGACAGTACGATTTGCCACAGTTGGTTTAACCGCGTCCGGAAAGCACCGGCGCACATCAGCAGATAGTATTTCCATATACGGTAAAAGCGTTCGTCGTAGTCGGTCTTCAACTCAGGCCAATGCGCGTTGAAGTTCTCAAACCACGCCATCAGGGTTTTGTCGTAATAGGCACCGAAGTTCTGCCAGTCCTCGATCAGGAACAGCTTATTGCACGCGCGGGTGATTTGCTCGGCCGAAGGCAGCATTGAGTTCGGGAATATGTACTTTGTAATCCAAGCATCGGCGGTCCTGACCGTGTAATCGGACCCGATCGTGTGCAGCAGAAACAATCCGTCGTTTTCGAGCAGCTTATGCATGACCCGCATGTAAGTCGCATAGTTCTTATAGCCGACGTGCTCGAACATGCCGATCGAATAGATCCTGTCGAACCGTCCGCTCAGACGTCGGTAGTCCGTCAGGTGGATTTCTATCGGCAGGTCGCGGCACAAGCGCTTTGCGTAATCCGCCTGTTTCGAGGACACCGTAACACCGGTTACCGAAACCCCGTAGTTTTCCGCTGCGTATTTTGCGATTCCGCCCCAACCGCAGCCGACGTCGAGGACTCGCATGCCCGGCTCGAGCATCAGTTTTTCACAAGTCAATCTCATCTTCGCCCGTTGCGCGTCTTCCAGGTTGTTTGCGTCTTTCCAGTACCCGCAGCTGTAGTTCATGTGGCTGTCTAGCATCGCCTCGAACAGCGCGTTACCGGTGTCATAGTGTTTTTTTCCGATTTGAAAGGCGCGAGGAATGCTCTGCAGGTTCGACAATAAAGCCCGCGGTGCTTCGGAGAACTCAACCGCCGAGACGACGCGTTTGTTGTCGTATTTGCGCAGGGCGACAGCGGCGGCGAAAAACTCGTCGAGCGCTTCGGTACTCCACCAACGGTCCACGTAGGCTTCGCCCAAGCCCAGCGTACCTTGCAGAAAGATGCGCCTGTACAGGCGTTCATCGTGAATCTGAGGGTCGCGGCGCGCGTTGCCGTTCAGCGTGACGCCGACTTCAGCCAGGAGCTTTGTGTATTTTCTTTTAAGGGCGCGTGTCAGCATCTAAACCACGACAAACGGATGCAACAGCCGTTGCTTTTGACTGCGTTTGCAATTATAGTGCGCCGATTATATCCGTTCCTCGCTTTGATTGTCGTAGCTTTTCGCGGCGAGTCCGTTCGGCGCCGGTGAAAAACAAGGGAATTATATACAATGGTTCCTTGAAATAGCTCTATGAAAACTCACCGCACAATCCGCCGTTGCTCCCGCCCGGGGACTGAGGCGAAGGCAAGGCAGTCGACGGCGCAGGCTGGTGCTTGCCTCCGGGTTCGGAATCATTCAGGCGCTCGGGCGGTGAGCGGAACGCCGAAATACGAGGCGGGCAACCGGAACGTCGGTCGGTCTTTGAAGCGTCAAGCCGATACGGAAGTTCGTTAGGGACCAACGCCCATGGTTCTCAAAAATAAAGTAAGGAAAGCGGTTTTTCCCGTAGCCGGTCTCGGTACGCGCTTCTTGCCTGTGACCAAGGCCAGCGCGAAAGAGATGCTGCCGATTGTGGATAAGCCGTTGATTCAGTACGCGGTCGAGGAGGCGGTGGACGCCGGAATTGATTCGATCGTGTTTATCAACGGCAAGAGCAAGCGCGCGATAGAGGATCATTTCGACAGTGCGCCCGAGCTCGAATGGGAGCTCGAACGCAAAGGCAAGACCGAGATGCTGAAGACGGTGCGCGAGATCGTGCCCCCCCATGTTTCCTGCATTTACCTGCGCCAGGCGACCCCGCTGGGCTTGGGACACGCTATTTTATGTGCCGAGCCGGCAATCGGCGACGAGCCGTTCGTCATATTGCTCGCCGACGACCTGGTCGGCGTCACCGACGATGAGGACAACTGCGTCTCCAAGCTGATCGAAGCGTACGAGGAGTACGGCGCCAACGTGGTCGCGGTCGAAGAGGTCCCGCGCGACAGCCTCGATAAGTACGGTATCGTGGACGGTGAACCCGTGGTGGACGGCGTGTGGCGGGTCTCCGAACTGGTCGAGAAGCCCAAGCCCGAGGAGTCTCCGAGTAACTTGGCGATCATGGGGCGGTACCTGCTCAAACCCGGGATATTCGACCATCTGCGCGAGACCGACGCCGGTGTCGGCAATGAAATCCAATTGACCGACGCGATCAACAAGGAGGTCAAGCAAGGTGACGTCTTGGCGTATCTTTATCGCGGCACGCGCTACGATTGCGGAAGCAAGCTCGGCTATCTCGCGGCCAACGTCGAAGTGGGGTTGCGCGACCCTCAGATAGGGGGGGTGTTTCGAGATTACCTGCGTCGGCTCAAGTTGTGACCGGCGGTTTTTCACCGCCGGCGATGAAGCGACGTATGCTTTCTTCGATGCCTTCGGCGTCGAGTCCTGCTTCACGCAGCAGCTCGTCGCGGCTGCCGTGTTCCTGAAAGCGGTCGGGAAGACCGAGGTTCAAGACCGGGATTTCCGTGCCCAGCTCCGCCAGACGTTCGTTGACGGCCCCGCCGGCCCCGCCGCTTCTGGCGTTGTCTTCGACCGTAACCAAACGTTCGTAAGTCGCGGCGGCGGCGGCAATCGCTTCGTGGTCGAGCGGTTTGACGAAGCGCATGTCGAGCAGGCCCGCGTCGAGGCGGTCGGCGACCTGCATCGCGGCGGCGGTCGGGCTGCCGAACGCCAGGATCATCGTGCCGCGGCCCTCGCGCAGGGTTTCGGCGCGCCCGATTTCGACGCAGTCGAAACCGCCTTCGACCGTTGCGCCCGGGCCGGTGCCGCGCGGGTAACGCACCACCGCCGGAGAGTCGCACCTGAACGCGGTGTTCAGCATCAGGCGCGTCACGTTTTCGTCGCGCGGCGTCATGACGATCATATTGGGTACGCAACGCAGGTAGCATAGGTCAAAGCTGCCGGCGTGCGTCTGTCCGTCCGGGCCGACGAGACCGGCTCTGTCCACGGCGAACGTCACCGGCAGGTTCTGAATCGCGACGTCGTGAATCAGTTGATCGTAGGCGCGTTGCAGGAACGTGGAATAGATTGCGACCACGGGCTTCATGCCTTCGCAAGCGAGCCCCGCGGCGAGGGTCACCGCGTGTTGTTCGGCGATGCCGACGTCGAAGTAGCGTTGCGGGAACTTTTTCTCGAACTCGACCAGGCCCGAGCCTTCGCGCATCGCCGGCGTGATTGCGACCAGGCGCTCGTCTTTTTCCGCCGCGTCGCAAACCCAACGTCCGAAGACTTCGCTGTAAGTCGGTTGCGGCGGCGGGGGTTTTTTCTCCATCCCCCGGCGCGGGTCGAAGCGGCTGACCGCGTGGTAGCCGACCGGATCTTTTTCCGCGCGCTCGTATCCTTTCCCCTTGCGCGTGACGACGTGCAACAAGCGCGGTTCGGTCAGCCGCTTCAGGTTGGCGAGGGTCTTGACCAGGTTGTTCGCGTCGTGCCCGTCAACCGGGCCGTAGTAATGAATTCCGAGCTCTTCAAACAAGGTGCCGGGAACGATGATGCCCTTGAGACGCTCCTTGGTCTCGTGAGCGAGCTTTCTGACCGGCGGCAGCGGGTCGAGAAGGCGTTTGCCCCCGGCGACGACCGAGGCGTAGAGTCGGCTCGACAGGATGCGCGTCAGATAGTTGCTCATCGCGCCGACGTTGGGCGAGATGGACATCTCATTGTCGTTGAGCACGATCAGAACGTCGGCGCCGACCGCGCCGAGGTGGTTCATCGCTTCGTACGCCATTCCCGCCGTCAAGCCGCCGTCGCCGATGATTGCGACGACCTTGCGGGCGTCATCGTGCAGCTTCGCCGCAAGCGCCATGCCGGTTGCGGCGCCGATTGAAGTGCTCGAGTGGCCGACGCCGAAAGTATCGTATTCGCTCTCGTTGCGTTGCGGGAAAGGGGCAAGGCCGCCGAGCGTACGGACCGTCGTGACGTCGTTTTTGCGTCCGGTGAGTATCTTGTGCGGATAAGACTGATGTCCGACGTCCCAGACCAAACGGTCGCGGGGGGTGTCGAAGACGTAGTGCAGGGCGACGGTGAGTTCGACCGCGCCGAGGCCGGCGGCGAAATGCCCGCCGCACGAGGCCACCGATTCGATCAGGTATTCGCGTATCTCCCGACACAGATCAGGGAGGTGGTCTTGCGCCAGCCCACGCAAATCCGCCGGGTAATCCACCTTGTCGAGCAACGGGTATTTGCTGTTCGTCGCGGCCATCGGAGTAACTTACACCGCCCGGCGCCCGTTTTCTTGCCCGTCGTGCATTTCAGATCTCCCGCTCGACGATGTAGCGGGTCAGCAGGCGCAGGGTTTGCGCGCGCTCGCCGAGCGGTGCCAGTCCGGCCAAGCACAAATCGGCGACGCGGCGGAGTTCCTTGTTGCTTTCCTCTACGCCGAGCAGAGCCGGGTAAGTTGCCTTCTTTTCGCAATCGACGTCGGTCTGCAGGTCCAGGACGTCGTCTCTTATCTGAAAACACAAGCCCACGTTATCCGCGTAATTTTCAAGCGCTTGCCGGGTTTCATTCGAATGTCCCTCGCTGCAAAGCAGCGTTATCCGTATGCAGGCCGACATCAGGCGTCCGGTTTTCAAGCGGTGCATGGTTTCGACCGTGCCGATGTCAGGTGCAGCGTCGGCCAACGTCACGTCCAGGGCCTGGCCGCCGGCCATGCCTTCGGTGCCGGCGACCTCGGCGAGCATCCGGGTTGCTTCGATCTTGCAACGGTCGTCGAGCGTCGCCGACGAGACGAGCATTTCGAAGGCCATCGTCTGCATCGCGTCCGCGGCGAGAATCGCGAGCGCTTCGCCGAACGCCTTGTGCAACGTCGGTTGCCCGCGTCGCACGTCGTCGTCGTCCATCGCGGGTAGGTCGTCGTGAATCAACGAATAAGCGTGTATCAGTTCGATTGCGCAGGCGACGTCGTCCACTTTTTCATCGGCCAAGCCGAGCGTCTGCGCCGTGGCGTACACCAGCGCCGGCCTGATTTTCTTGCCGCCGCCGAGACTCGAGTAACGGATGGCTTCGATCAAACCGCCGTGGGTTCGCCTTTCCCGGAAATTTTCCTCGAGCTTTTTTTCTACTCTCTCTGAACAGGATCTCAGGAAACCCTCGGTTTCCGAGGAGCTATTTTTTCTCTTGCTCTTCAAAGTTTTCCGTTTGGAAACCGCGGTTTTTCTCAATCAGTATCTTGACTTTCTGTTCGGCTTGGTTCAGCGTTTTCTGACAGTCCTTGAGCAGCACCATTCCCTGTTCGAACTGTTTCACCGACTCCTCGAGCGGCAGGTTGCCTTCCTCGAGTCGTGCGATGATGTGCTCAAGTTGGGCAAGGGTCTTCTCGAAATCAACCGGCTTGCTATCGTCCTTGCCTTGCTTATCTTGGGGAGGAGACATTTCCTTGCTTGCGCGACGTCGGTACGGGTATCTAATGGGTGATATTTTCGGGGAAATCAATCAGGATTATAGATATAACTAATCAAAAGCTTATTGTCGTTTGTTTCTTTTTATTATACCATGCCTTTCCTGAGGTGTGCCTATCACGCTATCTTTCAATGAGGAGACAACATGTCACTACAAGGCAGTAAAACCGAGCAAAATCTGAAAGACGCTTTTGCGGGTGAATCACAGGCCAACCGTCGCTATCTGTACTTTGCGTCCAAAGCGGACGTCGAAGGATATAACGACGTCTCGGCCGTTTTTCGTTCGACCGCTGAAGGTGAGACCGGCCACGCGCACGGCCACTTGGAGTACCTTGAAGAGTGCGGCGACCCGGCGACGGGGCTGCCGATCGGCGGGACCCAGGAAAACCTGAAGGCGGCGATTGCGGGGGAAACCTATGAGTACACGGACATGTATCCGGGTATGGCGAAAACCGCCCGCGAAGAAGGTTTTGAGGAAGTCGCCGACTGGTTCGAAACGCTGGCGAAAGCTGAACGTTCGCACGCCAACCGTTTCCAGAAAGCGCTCGACGGCCTCGAGTAAGGTTCATCCATTGCCGCCGGAGCAATTCCGGCGGCAACCGCTTGCCTGAATCGCAAGCTCGGAACGGTCATGGCTGGGTCAAGCGGAAGCGAAGGCGGACTCGGTGCCCCCGTCCGTCATAACCTCGATTGGAAATCCCCCGCGTTTTACGACGAGGAAGCGCTGAACCAGGAGCTCAAGCGCGTATTCGACGTGTGTCACGGATGTCGGCGTTGCGTCAACCTGTGTAACGCTTTCCCTACTTTGTTTGACTTGGTGGACGGGTCAGCGACGCTCGAGGTGGACGGCGTCAGCAAGGACGACTACTCCAAGGTTTCGGCGCATTGTTACCTGTGCGATCTGTGCTTCATGACCAAGTGTCCGTACGTGCCGCCCCACGAGTGGGCGGTGGATTTCCCGAAGCTGATGTTGAGAGCCAAGGCCGTTGCTTTCCGCAAGGGCCGCGCCGTCCGGCGCGACAAGCTGTTCACCTCGATTGACGCGGCGGGCAAGCTCGCCGGGATTCCGGTGGTCACCCGGGCCGTCAACGCCGCGATCGACTCCAAGCCGTTGCGTACCCGGCTCGACAAGCATCTGGGCGTCTCCGCCGACGCCGTGCTGCCCCTTTACGCACCCGCGGGCAGGCGCAAGTCGTTGCGCCGCCGCCGCGCCGAAATCAAGCCGGTCGCCGGGTCGCACACGACCGGCAAGGTGGCGTTGTTTGCGACTTGCTTCAGCCGCTACCACGCGCCCGAGGAAGCAACCGACCTGAGGGACGTGTTCGAGCACAACGGCATCGCGGTGCTGCCGGTTTCCGGCGAGAAATGCTGCGGGATGCCGAAGCTCGAGCTCGGAGATCTCGACGCGGTCGAGAAACTCAAGCAGGCCAACGTTGCTTCGCTTGGCCGATTGCTCGACGACGGCTGCGACGTCGTCGCTCCGGTACCGTCGTGCGTGTTGATGTTCAGGCAGGAGTTGCCGCTGATGTTTCCCGATGACGCGGCGGTGCAGCGGTTGAAAAGCCGTGTTTTCGATCCCGCCGAATACTTGATGTTGCGCCACGGCGACGGCTTGCTCGACGTCGGCTTCAAGCGTGGTCTCGGGAAAGTCGCTTACCACGCGGCGTGCCACACCCGGGTGCAGAACGTCGGCTTGAAGACGCGCGAGTTGCTGCAGCTGGTGCCCGACACCGAGGTGACGGTGATCGAACGTTGCTCGGGACACGACGGCACCTACGCGATGAGGTCCGAATGCCGTGCCGCGGCGGTGAAGATCGGTCGTCCCGCGGCGCGCAAGGCCGACCAGTGCGCCCCGGATTACTTCACCGGCGACTGCACCTTGGCGCGGCGCCACCTCGCGTCGCTGATGCAGGCCGCCGTGACCTCGTTGCAGCCGATGTCGCTGCTCAAGACCGCCTACGGGATATGACCGGGCGTCCGCCCCGTACACCGATGCAGCCGTTGACGCGTTCCGACCTGATGAGCCTCGAGGACTACGACGTCGCGCGCGCCGAGTTCCGCAAGCGGGTCATTGCGCACAAGAAGAACCGCGTCGTCGCGGTCGGCGAACACGTCACCCTGCATTTCGAGGACCGCGTGACGATTCAATACCAGATTCAGGAGATTCTCCGCGCCGAGAAGATCTTTCGAGCCGACGGCGTCGCCGAGGAGCTCGAAGCCTACAACCCGCTGATTCCCGACGGCGGCAACTGGAAAGCGACGATGATGATCGAATACGAGGACGTCGCGGTGCGTCAAGCGCAATTGGCCAAACTGATCGGTATCGACCGGTTGACTTGGGTCAAGGTCGGCGACGGCGGGAAGGTGTTCGCGGTTTCCAACGAGGATCTGGAACGCGAGACCGAGGACAAGACCTCAGCCGTGCACTTCCTGCGCTTTGAACTGCCGCCCGGCGCAATCGCGGCCGCCGCGGGCGGCGCGGCGATCAGCGCGGGCTGCGATCATGAGAACTACGTTTGCGCGGTGAGCTTGCCGGACAGCGTGCGCGAGGCGCTGGTCGGCGACCTGTCGGCTTGACCGGGGCGCCGGTGCTATCCCGGCGCTATCCCGGCGCGCGGTCGGGTTTCTCGTCGTAGACGACGTTTTCCCGCTTGTTGTAGACCAGGAACGCCTTGCCTTTGGCGCGGGCAATCATCATCACGTTCAGGTCCCGCGCGAGCTCAAGCCCCATGTTGGTCACGCCCGAGCGCGACAGCAGTATCGGGACGCCCATCTGCGCGGTTTTCATCACGATCTCCGAGGTCAGCCGGCCCGTGGTGTAGAAGATCTTGTCCGCGCCGTCGAGATCTTCGAGCCACATCATCCCGGCGACGGCGTCGGCGGCGTTGTGTCGCCCGACGTCTTCGACGAACTTCAGGATCCGGCTGTCCCGGCACAGTGCGCAACCGTGTACCGCTCCGGCTGCTTTGTAGATCTCGTTGTGGCGGCTGATTTCACGCATCAGCGCGTAAATTACCGACTGGCGCAGCTCGACGTCGGGCAGGCGGCTTTCGTACAGCTTGTCCAGGGTGCAGCTGAAGATCGTTCCCTGCCCGCAACCGGTGGTGACAGTACGTTTCGCCAGCAGCTCCTGAGCGATGCCTTGTCCTTTCCGCGTAACCACGTCGGCTCTTTCGCGTTCCCAGTCAACGCTCACCGATTCGAGGTCCGCGACGCTCTCGATCAAGCGCTGGTTGCGCAGGTAGCCGATTGCAAGCTCTTCCGGGTGGGTACCGAGCGTCATCAGGGTCACCAGCTCCCCTCCGTCCACGACCAACGTCAGCGCGGACTCGCCCGCGACCCGGACCGAGCGTGAGGTTCCGAACTGGTCGCCGGCCTCGACGCCGAAAGTCGGTGCCAACCCGCTGTGGGTCATTTTGGGCAGGAGCTTCACGCGGCGGATCCGCCCACGTCGGGGCCGAGCGGCTTGAACAGCATCAGCAGCGACGGCAGCAACGTCAGCGACGCGACCAGGGCCGCGAACATCGCGAGCCCCGTCAGCAAACCGAAGTAGATCGTCGGAACGAAGTTCGACAGCGAAAGTATCGAGAACCCGGCGATGATCGTGACCGAGGTGTAGTACATGGCCTTGCCGATGCTGCCGTGACAGCGTTGTATCGTCTGCACGTAGCGGCGGTCGTGCTTGAACTCGCGCTTGAATCGCACGATGTAATGGATCGTGTTGTCCACCGCGATCCCGACGCTGATCGCCGCAATCGTAATCGTCATCATGTCGAGCGGAATCCCGATCCATCCCATGAAACCCAGCACCAAGCCCGCGGCGAGCAGGTTCGGGGCGATTGCGACGGCGGCGAGCGCGAACGAACGGAACAGCACGATGAACATCAGCATGATTGCGAGGAACACCATGCCCAGCGTGAGGATCTGGGACTCGTACAGGCTTTGCAGCATATTGTTGTAGAGCACCAGCATCCCGGTCAGTCTGAAGCGGTCGTTTGCGTACCCTATCCGGCTTTCCATGCCGCCCTCGACGCGTTCGATCAATTCCTTGCGGCTCAGCGTCTTGTCCGAGTCTATTACGCGCACGTTGAAGCGCAGCTGCCTTCCGTCCTCCGACAGGTACGGATCGAGCAGGATGCGCTTTATGTCCGGCGACAGGAGTTTCCTGAGAAATATGGTCTCGACGTCGCCGAGCGCCTGGTCGTTGTTGAGCTGCTCGGCGAGGCGGATCAACGTCGCCAAGGAAAGCACCTTGCCGATTTCAGGTTGGGCGTCGAGGTAGTCGTGCACGCGTTTGATCTCGCCTATCTTGTACGGCGTCAACCAGTATTCGGTCTGCTCTTCGACGCCGATCTCGGCGAAGATATCCTCGAGAAAGTCCTCGTCGTCCCCGAAGGTATCTTCGGCGGCGTCCCCGGCGGTATCTTCGGCGGCGGGCGTTTCGGGCGGGGCGTCGAGGATCAACTCGAGCGGGGTGGTGCCGCCGAGCTTGCGGTCTATCTCGAGCATGCCCTTGTAGATTTCGGTGTCCTTGCTGAAGTAATCAATGAAGCGGTTCTCGACCTTCAGTTGCGCGACGCCTGCCGCCGCGGCGCCCGCCGCGGCGACCGCAATCAGTACGATCATGCGATGGTGCCTGCGGGTGAAGCCCGCGAGGCTCATGGTCAGTGCCGTGGTGAAGTCGTTCTCCGTCTTGCTCGAACCTTTCGGCAGGCTCATCAGGAACGCAGGGAACAAGGTGAACACCAGAGCGAAAGCGAGGAAGATGCCGATAATCATGATTTGGCCGAAATCGATGACCGGGCGGATGCCGCTGACCAGCAGCGAAGCGAAAGCGACGATGGTGGTCAACGACGTGTACACGCACGGTTCGAACATGAAGTGCGTGGTTTGGCGCACCATCATCTTCTTGGCGGCGTCGGGATGGCGCGCTTGGGTTTCGCGGTAGCGCACCACCAGATGGATGGTCATGGACATGGTGATGATCAGCAGCAGCGCGACGAAGTTTGCCGACACGACGGTGACCGACCAGTCGAGCAGCCCCAGCAGGCCGATCGTCAAGGCCGCCGCCAGTCCGGCGCACGCCATCGGGATCACGATCCAGCGCGCTCGGCGGAAAATCACGAGCAAGGTCAGGATCAGGAACAGGGTCACCGCGGTGCCGAAGTTGACGAGATCGCTTTGGATGAAGCTGATCATGTCGGCGACGATCATCGACACCCCGCCCAGGAACATGCGGGTCTCGGCGCGATGACGGTCCATGACTTCGCGCACTTCGGCGACGCGTTCGCGCGCGCGCGCCGCGTACTCGGCATGGTAGTCCTTGAAGTCTTCTTCCGCCCGTTGCAGCTTCCGCGCCTGCGCCGCGTCGAGCGCCTCGTCGTGCTTGAGTGCGCGCAGTCGTTCGCGTTCGGCAAGCAGCGTCTCGTAGCGCCGGTCGGGTTTCAGGTATGCAAGCAGCGCCGTCACGCGTCCGTCGCGGCTGAGCAGCAGGTCCCGGTACAGGGGGCTTTCAAGGAACTCGCGTTTTGCAAGCCGCAGGTCGACCCCGGGGGTCTCGAGCGTGCGCGGGGCTTTTGACAATTCCGAAAGCGGGACGCGCGGGCTGTTCAACAGCGGCACGTTGAGAATGCTGATGACCCGGCTGACGCCGTCGAGCGCGGCGAGTTCGTCCTGCAGGGTTTTCAGCTTCGCCAGCGCCTCCGGCGTGAACAACTTCCGGGACGAGGCGTAGGTGACGATCAGGAAGTCGTCGGAACCGTACTTTGCGTTCACGCTGCGGTAGTAGCGCAGGTCCTCGTCGTTTTCGAGGACCAACGAATCGGCCGACGCATCGAGCTTGAAACGCGGCGCGAAGAACGTCAGGCACGCGACGACGAGCGCCAGGCAGAACAGCGTCACCGCCGGTTTGCCGAGCACCGCGGCGTCGTACATTCGCCACAGGTTTTGTCTCATTTCCGCGCCTCGTCGCTTACCGGCCTTCTTCCTCGGCCGTGGGGAGTTTGGGCGATATCCTGACCGCCTTGACGGCGTTTTGCCGGGTCTTGATGACTTCTAGCGGGTGGCCGTCGAGCAGGATACAGGTGCCTTTCTCCGGTATGGATTCCAGGTACTCGAGCACCACGCCGTTGATTGTCTTCGGGCCGTCTTCGTTGAGCCGCCAGCCGAGCGCGCGGTTCAGCTCGCGGATGTGACAGCCGCCGTCGGCGATGACGCTGCCGTCGGGTTGACGCTCCACGTCGAGGTCGTAGGTTGCGGGATCGCTGGTGAATTCTCCGACGATTTCCTCGAGCAGGTCCTCGAGCGTGACCAAGCCTTGCACGTCGCCGTATTCGTCCACGATCAGGCCCAGCCGGCGCTTGCGGTTCTTGAACTCAGCCAAAGCGTGCAGCAGGGTCGAGTTCTCCGGCACGTAGAAAGGCGCGTGCCCGGTCTTTATCAGGGCTTCCTTGGTCATCTCGTTCTCCTTGGCCAGCGGCAACACGTCGCGTACGTGAATCACGCTCGTGATCTTGTTGACGTCGCCGTGATAAACCGGGATGCGCGTGTAGTTCGTGTTCAGCAGTTGCTCCTCGATCTCGTCGAGATCGGCTTCAAGGTCTATGCCGACTATTTCGCTGCGCGGAATCATGATGTCCTCGACCGTCTTCTTCTCCAGGTCGAGTATGCCGAGCAGCATGTCCTGATACTGTTCCGGGATGTGGCGTCCCGAGCTCGCCAGCACCGTGCGCAGTTCCTCGCGGTTCAGCGGGTTCACGGTTTCGGCGGACGACGACACGCCGAGCGCCTTGAGCAGCGCGTTGGCGAACAAGGTGATGACCCAGACCAGCGGGTACAGCAGAACCATCAGCGGCGTGTAAATCAGCGCCGCCGGCATCGCCACCGCCTGAGGGTGCAGGGCGCTCAGCGTCTTCGGCGCCAGCTCGGCGAAGATCAGCATCATGAAAGTCAGGATACCGGTGGCGGCGGCGATGCCGGCGTCGCCGTACAGGCGGTAGCCGAGAAAAGTCGCGAGTTGAGCGATCAGGATGTTTGCAAGGTTGTTGCCGAACAGGATCAAGCCGATCAGGCGGTCGGGCTTCTCCAGCAGGCGCATGACCAAGCTCGCCCGTTTGTTTCCTTGTCGCGCAAGGTTTGCGAGGCGGTAACGGTTGACGCTCATCAACGCGGTTTCCGAGCCTGAAAAGAAAGCCGACAGCACGAACAGCACGAGCAGCACCGAAAACAACGTCGCGGTTGAGATGTTTTCAAGAATCATGACGAGGCCCGGATTTGTTCTGCGTTGCTCCTTGCGTCCCTCAGGTCACGGGAACGGGGCAGGCGTCTTCAGACGCGCTGCAGGACGTATTCGAGCATGAATTTGGAGCCGGAGTAGCCGACGACGAGCAAGCCGGCACCGGTGAGCGTCAACCTTACCGCAATCGCCCCGCGCCAGCCTGAGAACAGGTGGCCCAGGAGCAGCGCCGCGAAAATCAGCCACGCGGCCGCACTCAGGATGGTTTTGTACAGCAGGTGCTGGGCGAGCAAGTCGTGATGGTGAATCCACCCCGTAATCAGGCTCAACGTCAACAAGGCGAATCCCAGCGTGAGCAGGTGAAAAAGGAAGGATTCCATCGCGTCGAGCGGCGGCAACGCGCGCAGCAGCAGTCCGGTGTCCGTTTTCTTGAGGCCGCGGTTCTGGAAATGCAACGTGATTGCCTGCACGCCGGTCAAACCCAGTACGCTGTATGCCAGCAGCGACGACAATACGTGTGTGACGTGCATTCCACCGGTTGTCGCGACCACCACGCGGTGGTCGTCGAGGCTGCCGAGCAGGACGAACAAGGCCGCAGCCGGCAGCACGAACAGTGCCGCGGCGGCCAGCGGCTTGCGCAGGCAGTTGAACAACAGGATCGCGGCGATCAACAACGCCGTAACCGAGCCCGCCTTGAAAAAGGCGAGGTTGACGCCCTCGGGCGTAAACATCGAGACGCCCACGTCCGTGGCGTGTCCGGCGAGCGCGAAAAGCCACAACAGGAAAGCGACAACGCCGACCGACGCCGTCCCGTGTCTCAATCGCATCCCGAGCACGCCCGCGCTGGCGAGATAGAGGACGAAAGCGAGCAGACTGAACGTTTCAAATTCCATAAAGGCCATCGTGCGGCGGTCGCGCCGCCATTATACGAAAGATTGCATGGATGCGACGCCGGAAGTGCAGGTCGGACGGCGAGGGGCGGTCCGGCACCTTGGGTTTTCTTCGACGGGCGGTACGGCGTTATCCGGCTTCACCGCGACCACCTCTTGTTTCCGACGTCGGCATGGCCCGGGTTACGTTCCGGGGTGTCGCCCGGCGCGGCGTCTTACCGCAAGGGGCGAGCCGTAATTTCCGCCGGTTCTCGAAGCAGGTGCTATAATTCGTCGCCGATTTCAACGCTGAAACGAAATTTCACGCAGACACCATGGTCGTTATCCGTCTTTCCCGAAGAGGCGCCAAGAAGCGTCCGTTCTACAACATCGTCGTCACCGACTCGCGCAAACCGCGCGACAGCGGCTTTATCGAGCGCGTCGGCTATTTCAACCCGATTGCGAAAGGGCAGGAGACACGGTTGCACCTCGACAAGGAGCGTGTCGATCATTGGCTGGGGCAAGGCGTCAAGTTGTCGCCGCGGGTTACTTCGTTGATCAAGGAATTTGACAAGGCGTCGGCTGCCTGAGGTTTTTCGGCGGGTTCGGCGTGAGCGCCCGGCACGTTCCAATCGGGAAAATTGTCGGCCTGTTCGGCATTGCCGGCTGGGTCAAGATCCATTCCTACACCCGTCCGCGGTGGAACCTTACCGCGTATCCTGAGTGGCGCGTGGTCTTGTGCGAGGCGCCGTTTGAGTTTGCGTTGCTTGAATCGTCGCGCCGTCGCGGCGCCGGGGTCATCGCGAAGTTTCAAGGCATCGACGACCGCACCGCCGCCGCGGCTCTGGTCGGGCGCGAAGTCACCATCGAGGAGACGCGGTTCGCCGACCTGCCGCCGGACGAATACTACTGGTTTCAGCTGATTGGTCTTGAGGTGGTGAGCACCGCCGGCGAGCGGCTGGGGAACGTCAAGCGTCTGCTCGAGACCGGGGCGAACGACGTGCTGGTGGTCGAGGGCGACGGCGTGCGGCACTTGATACCTTACGTGAGCGGCGACTACGTCAAGGGCGTCAATTTGGACGAGATGCGTATCGAAGTCGAATGGCGTGCGGAGTGGCGTACGTGAAGATAGAGGTCATTACCGTATTTCCGGAGATGATCGAATCGTTCACGCGCTACGGCGTGTTGGGGCGCGCGATTGAAAGAGGTCTGTTGGAGGTGAGCGCTTCGAGTCCGCGCGACTTCGCCGGCGACAAGCATCGCACGGTGGACGACAAGCCGTACGGCGGCGGTCCTGGGATGCTGATGATGGCCGCGCCTTTGTGCGAGGCCTTGCGCCGGGCCAAGTCGCGCCAGCAAGGCGCTTTCCGCACCGTCTACTTAAGCCCCCAGGGGCGCAGGCTCGACCAGGCCGGAGTCAACCGGCTCGCGGCGTTGGACGGGCTGGTGCTGCTGTCGGGGCGCTATAAAGGCGTGGACGAGCGCGTGACCGAACTCGAGGTGGACGAGGAATGGTCGCTCGGGGACTACGTGATCAGCGGCGGCGAACCCGCGGCGATGGTGCTGATAGACGCGGTCGCGCGTCAGCGCGAAGGGGTACTCGGCGACGAGGATTCGGCGGGTCTGGACTCTTTCATGACTGGACTTTTGGATTGTCCGCATTATACTCGTCCCGCCGAATACGAAAGCAAGGCCGTCCCGGAGGTTCTGCTCGGGGGTGACCACGAGGCGATCAGGCGCTGGCGGCTGAAGCAATCGTTGGGCAGGACCCTGCAACGACGGGTTGATCTATTGCAGGGACGAGTTTTCACCAAAGAGGAAAAACAGCTGTTGTCCGAGTACGCAAGCGAGAACGGACTGGCGTTTCCCTCAAGAACGGCAAGTGGCGAAGATGACTGATTTAATCGCGCAAATCGAATCCGAAGCGGCGCAAAAAGAGATTCCCGACTTCGCTCAGGGCGACACGGTGGTCGTTCAGGTCAAGGTCAAGGAGGGCAACCGCGAGCGCCTTCAGGCGTTCGAGGGCAACGTAATCGCCAGGCGCAACCGGGGGATCAATTCCTCCTTTACGGTCAGAAAGATCTCTTACGGCGTCGGCGTCGAGCGCGTTTTCCAGACCTACAGTCCGTTGATTTCCGAGATTCAGATCAAGCGCCGGGGCAAGGTGCGCCGCGCCAAGCTTTACTACCTGCGCGGTCTGACCGGCAAGGCCGCGCGGATCAAGGAGAAACTGAGCAGGCGCTGATTTCCGCGGGTTCGCCGCCGCGGCGTTGCGGTTGTACTTTCGCGTTTGCGGTTGCAGGCCGAGCGGGCGTCGTATAGCGGTTATTACTCCAGCTTCCCAAGCTGGCAATGGGGGTTCGACTCCCCTCGCCCGCTCCAAACTTTCCCAAGCTTTTATTGCACTTGTAACGTTCGCCGGGCGACCGATGGACAACCGTTGGACGTCTGCGCTTTTCGCCCGAAGCGCCTGTGTTATTATCAAGAGGATGATGACAAACGACCGACCGATGAGACTCAAACGCGCCGTGGCCGCGGGGATTGCGGGTGTTTCGCTGTTCTGCGCCGCGGCGGGCGCGGGGGCGGAAGGCGAGGCCGTCGAGGTGCTTGCGCCGGGTTGGGGCAAGCTCGATTATCAGCCACCGAAGCCGGGGACCTACGATTTGCCGATTATCCGCCCCGCGGCGGGCGGTGAGGTGCTCCAGGCCGACGGCACCGCCGCTGACCTCGGCGATTTCCTGCGGGGCAAGATCTCGGTGCTGAGTTTCATGTACACCTCCTGCGACGATATCAACGGCTGCCCGCTGTCGCTTTTCGTGATGCATCGGTTGCAGGACCACTTCAAGAAAGCGCCCGACCTCGCCGATAACGTGCGCATGATCAGTTTCAGTTTCGACGTCGAAAAGGACACTCCGGACGTCTTGCGTCAATATGAGAAAGAGCACGCCGGCGGCGGACACGTCCACCACGCGGGTCACGGCGAGCACACCGGCCACGCCGGCCACGCCGGATCTGAGGCCGCCGCCGGCGGCGGCTCGGACGGCGCCGAATGGCTTTTCATGGTGGCGAAGTCCAAGCAGACCCTCGCCCCTGTGTTGAAGGCTTACAGCCAGTTCGTGCTCCCCGAGTTCAACCGGAACCACGAGGCGACCGGAAAATTCTCCCACTTGTTGCGGGTCTTTCTGATTGACAAGCAAGGGCGGGTACGCAACATCTACAGCCCGAGTTTCCTGCACTCCGACGTGTTGCTCGCGGACATCGAAAGCCTGTTGATGGATGCCGAGAGTTGAGGTCATCACGCGGCCTTTCGTGCTGATTCTCTTTCGCCCCTGCGCCGCCGCCGCGGTTTTCATTTTTCTTGCACAAGTCCTTGTGCCCGCCGCCGCCGCTGATTTGCCGCGTTCGGGCGACGATCGGCAAGGTTATGAATCCGCCGACTTCGTCACCAAGTCGAAGAGTCTGCAGCAGAGGCGCGGTGCCAAAGCCGACCTGATCGGGATATCCCGGAATCCGCCTCTGGGTCTGCCCGCGGTGCCGTTTCCCGCCGACAACCCCCAGACCGAAGCCGGCATCGAGCTCGGGCGCAAGCTGTTCTTCGACCGGCGGCTTTCGCTGAACAACACGATGTCGTGCGCGATTTGCCACGTGCCCGAGATGGGATTCACCAACAACGAGTTGAAGACTGCAATCGGTCTGGAAGGGCGCAGGACGCGACGCAACGCGCCGACGTTGTTCAACGTCGCGTATAAATCTCGGTTGTTTCACGACGGGCGCGAATTTTCCTTGGAGAACCAAGTGTGGTCTCCCTTGCTTGCGCGTAATGAAATGGCGAACCCCTCGGTCGGATACGTCATCGGAAAAATCCGCGCGCTTCAGGACTATGACGGTTTGTTCGAGCGGGTTTTCGAACGCGAGGGCGTCTCGATCGAAACCATCGGCAAGGCGCTGGCGCAATATCAGCGGGCACTGCTCGCGGCGGACTCGCCTTTTGACCGCTGGCGTTACGCGGGCGAGGCCGGCGCGCTGTCGCAGCGGCAAAAGCGGGGCTTTGAGATCTTCACCGGCAAAGGGGGGTGTGCCGCCTGTCACTTGGTCGGCGAGCGCTGGGCGCTGTTCACCGACAACCGGTGGCACAACACCGGCGTCGGCTACGGCGATTCGATGGGCAAAGGCTCGCCCAAGACGCGCGTGCAGCTGGCCCCGGGGGTTTTCACCGAAGTTGACGGAGACGTGGTGCGCGGCGTCACACAGCAACCGCGGCAAAACGACGTCGGTCTGTACGAGATTACCCTCGACCCCGCCGACCGCTGGAAGTACGTCACGCCGACTTTGCGCAACGTTGAATTGACCGCTCCTTACATGCACAACGGTTCGTTGCTGAGCCTGGAAGAAGTCATCGAGCTTTACGACCGCGGCGGCGTACCTAACGAGAACCTCAGCCCGCTGATTCGTCCCTTGGGGCTGACCGCGGAAGAGAAAGCGGCGTTGCGCGAGTTTCTTGCGAGCCTCAACGGAGCGAGCGTCGCGACCTTGGTTGCCGACGCCTTTGCGGCGTCGGTCGGTGAGTGGGAACACGACACGCCTCCGGGGGGGCACGTCGTGCAGCAACGTGAAGGAGGGTCATGACGTGATAGACGCGGCTGTATTGGGCGACGCGGTAAAGGCCTATCTCGAAACGCATTTCAAGCAGGTTGAAATCAAGCGCGAGGTCCCGTACGGGAAAGACGGCGAAGGCCGTTCTTTCCTGATCGAGGCCGACGGCGCCGAGTACCGTTTCAACGTCCACGGCGAAGCGGTCGCCGGCCTCGACCGCGACGCGGTGGTTGCGTTGCTTAACGACAGCCGGGCGGCGTCGGTGATGCGCGACCTCACGGGTTTTCCCGTGACTTTGACCGTCAACGGCTGTATCTTCGACGACGTATAAACGTCGCGTTATTCCGAAGTCGTCGGGTCTATGACGGTCCTGACCTCGCTGATGCGGTTGGCCGGAAAGCCTCCTTGCTCGGCGTGTTGCTTGATTATGGCTTCGTCGGGAGCGATGTAGACGCAGTAGATCTTGTCGTCGGTCACATAGCTTTCGACCCACTGGATCTGCGGCCCCAAGCTCTTCAGGACGCTGCAGGACTTCTGTGAGACGCCCTTCATCTCGTCCGCCGATAGTTTGCCCGCGCCGGGCAGATCTCTTTCGATGACGTATTTCGGCATGATTCCCTCCTCGGTGGGTTTGGTGATACGTTTTGCTCTTCATATAATAGCAGCGGATCGCCGCCGGCGGAGCACTCGCGACGGACGCCTGCACCGGCAATCGTTCTAAAGGAAAGCCATGGCTTCAACAGAGGTTTCAAAAGGGTTTTGCCGGGTCAGGGCGCCGTCGCGCTTGCATCTGGGGTTTATCGACGTGCATGGGGGACTCGGGCGCAGGTTCGGCGGCGTCGGCGTCGCCGTCGCCGAGCCGTGCTTGGAATTGAGCGTGCGCCGCGCCGACGCGCTGGAGGTCACCGGCGAGGACGCAGAGCGCACCTACGCCGTGGCCGAGCGCTTCTTGCGCTTGCAACGGGACGTGCGCCCGGCGCGCGTCGAGGTTCACAGGGCGATTCCCGATCACCGCGGTTTCGGTTCCGGAACGCAGTTGGCGTTGGCGCTGGCGCATGGTCTTGCACGTTCGAGCGGGTTGCGCCCGTCGAGCCGCGAGATTATCCGCGTCATGGGTCGCGGGCGCCGCTCGGGCATCGGCGTCGGCACGTTTGAGGCGGGAGGCGTGATCGTCGACGGCGGCAAAGGCGGAAGCGACGCCCCGCCGCCGTTGCTTGCCCGTTTTGCGTTGCCCGACTCGTGGCGCGTGGTGCTTGTTACCGACGATGAAACCGTCGGTGTGCACGGCGCGGCGGAGACCGGTGCTTTCGACGTCTTGCCGAGGTTTTCGTCGAGCTGCGCGGGGTATTTGAGCCGCGTGGTGTTGATGCAGTTGTTGCCGGGTGCCGCCGAAGCCGACTTTTCGGCTTTTGTCGCGGCGGTCACGCGCCTGCAGGACTGCATCGGCGATTATTTCGCGGCGGTGCAGGGAGGGCGTTACGCCAGCCCGAGAGTCGGGCGGGTGCTTGAATATCTGCGTGAACGCGGCGCCGAAGGCGTCGGCCAAAGTTCTTGGGGGCCGACCGGTTTCGTCTTCGCTCCCGACGACGTCGGTGCCCGCCGCCTGATCTCGATGGTCGAGCAAGGCTTCCCCGGCGGGGCGGACGTCGGGTTGTCGGTCGTTCGCGTCGCCAACACCGGGGCGGCGATTTCGGATTCGCCGCCCGCTTGACCCGGCAGGTTCGAGCGGTTCGGTCGAAACCGCGCCTTTCATCGTCGCCGGGCGTTTTGAAGCCGCTATAATGCCCGGCTTGCTGCGTCGAAGCGTCCGTGATTCCGTATCATTCACTCACAAGGAGAAACGATGGAAAAATCTTTCATTCTGCACGCGTTGACCTCGGAGAAGAACGTCAGCCCGTTTGACGTCAACATGGCGGTCGACGCGGGTTGGGAGCAGGTGATTCCTTATACCGGGGTCGAAACCGGCGAAGTTCAGGCTTTGGTGCAGGACGCAATCTTTTCCCGCGGGCCGGACGGCGTTAAGCGTACCGGGGTGTTTATCGGCGGTCGCGACATGTTCACCGCGCTCGAGATGCTTGACGTTGCGCGCAAGTCCATGGTGCCGCCGTTCGAGATTTCGGTTTTCGCCGACCCGAGCGGCGCTTTCACGACCGCCGCGGGGATGATCGTCGCGGTGGAAAAGCACCTGCAGAAGGCATACGGCACCGCTTTGTCGGGGTGCAAGGTGCTGGTCATGGGCGGTACCGGCCCGGTCGGCACCGCGGTTGCGGTGCTTGCCGCCGGGGCGGGTGCCGAGGTGTTTTTGCTGAGCCGCAAGATGGAAAAGGCGCAGGCGGCGGTCGACCGATGCGCGTCGTTGCTCAAGCAGGGCGGCGTGATTCATCCCGGCGACAATGACACCAAGGCGCGCGAGCTGCCCGGCGCCGACGTCGTGCTCGCGGTCGCCGCGGCGGGCATCCAAGTGATGAGCGAAGAGGAAGTCAAAGCCGCGACGCAGCTCAAAGCCGCCGCCGACGTCAACGCGGTGCCACCTTCAGGTATCGCCGGCGTTGACGTTCACCACGACGGCGCCGCCAACGAGTATTCTTCGTCGGGTGCGCTGAGTATCGGTGCGTTGGCGATCGGCAACGTCAAATATCAGTCTCAGCACCGGCTTCTGAAGAAGATGCGTGAAGCCGGCAAGCCGCTGTATTTGCATTTCGAGCACGCCTGCGACGCCGCGCGCGAATACGCCGCCGGGCGCAACGATTGAGCGTAATGGACGGCCTCGGCGCACGCGGCGAAGGCGAGCTGTTGCTGGTCGCCTCGAGTGCGCGCTTTCTGGCCGAGCCCGCCGCGGCGCGCCGCTTGGCTTTCAGTGCCGTGGACGGTTTCGCCGACGCCGAGGTGCGTTCGTCGGCGCGCTGCGCGTTGCGCGTGCCGCTGACCGACCGCGGGCTCGAGGTTGAGGCCGCGCGCAGCGCTTGCGAGCGTTTGCTGAATGAGCGCCGACTCAGCGGTGCGGTGGTCGGGCCGGGGCTCGACGCGCACCCGGCGCTGATTGCTTGGCTTGCCCGCCGGCTTGAGGTGCACGGCAACGCGCCGGAAGTCTTTGCGTTGTGCCGCGACCGGCTTCGCTTCGTCGAACGTCTGCGCCGTCTCGGCGTTCCTTGTCCCGGCGAAGGCGCCGGTGTGCCCGCGTTGTCGAAGCGGGTGGGCGCGGGCGGGGCACAGGTGGATTTTTCCGTGCCGCGCCGCGGCACTTATCGGCAGGCTTACCTGCCCGGTGTCGCGACGTCGCATTTGTTTCTCGCCAACCGCACCGGTATTGCGAGCGTCGGTTGGAACACCCAGTGGCAGTCGCGTCACGACGAGGCCCGCCCGTTCTGTTACGGCGGTGCGGTGAACCGCAGCGCGTTGAGCGAGGCGTTGCGCGAGAACACCGAAGACTACGCCGCGCGCCTTGCACGCGAGCTTTCCCTCACCGGCGTCAACGGCGTTGACTATATGCTTTGCGGCGACGAGTTGTATCTGCTCGAGCTCAACCCTCGTCCGAGCGCGACGATGCAGCTCTACGAAGACGACGTCGGCACCTTGTTCGCGGCGCATCTCGAGGCGTGCCGTTCGCCGCGGTCGCCTTTGCCCGGTCTGCCCGCATCACCGCCGCGCGCGCACGCCGTGCTGTACGCGCCGTTCCCGCTTGCGATTCCGAGCGATTTCGACTGGCCCGACGGCGCCTGCGACCTGCCCGCCGGTGCGCTGCGTCTCGAACGCGGCGAACCCGTGTGCACGTTGACCGCGGGCGCGGCGAGCGTGGCGGACGCGCTTGCGCGCGTACAGCACGCGGTGCGGGCGTTGCTTACGCGGTTTGACCTTGCGGCGGACCGCCCGATCGTGAACGGAGCGGGCGCGTGACCGCACGGTCGAACTATCTGTTTCCCGAGGTCAGCGTCAACCGGCGCGTGCAAGGGCTCGTCAAGACCTTGTGCGACGACCAAGCGGCGTTGCGTTTGAAAAGTTCGCGCTCGTCGGGCGGCGCCTTGTTGATTGACGCCGGCATCGAGGTGCCGGGCGGACTTGAGGCGGGGCGGATCATCGCCGAGATCTGTCTCGGCGGACTCGGCCGGGTCTCTTTGACGCATCTCGGAGTTGCGCCCGACTGGCCGTTGAGCGTACACGTCCATTCGTCGAACCCGGTGCTCGCCTGTCTCGGCTCGCAGTACGCCGGTTGGAGCTTGTCGCACGGCAAGGGCGAAGATGCTTTTCACGCCTTGGGTTCGGGGCCGGGGCGGGCACTGGTGTGCAAGGAGCCGTTGTTCGACGAGCTCAAGTATCGTGACGACGCCGAAGCTTGCGTACTGGTGCTTGAAGTGGACAGTCCGCCGCCCGACGAGGTGCTTGATTACGTCGCCGAGTCTTCCGGCCTTGCGCTCGATCGGGTTACGATCGTCATGACGCCGACGCGCAGCTTGGCCGGTTCGACTCAGGTGGTCGCGCGCGTGCTTGAAGTCGCCCTGCACAAGGCGCACGAGCTCGGCTTTGCGCTCGAGAACGTCGTGGATGGAGCCGGCAGCGCACCTCTGGCGCCGCCCGCAAGCGACTTCATCGAAGCGATGGGGCGCACCAACGACGCGATCTTGTTCGCCGGGCAGGTGCAGCTGTTCGTCGAAGGCGACGTTGCCGACGCGCAAGATCTCGCCGAAAGTCTGCCGAGCCGCACCTCGAAGGATTACGGCAAGCCGTTCGCCGAAGTGTTCAAGCAATACGACTACGATTTCTTTCAGATCGACCCGATGCTGTTCAGCCCGGGCAAGGTTGCGGTGACGCATTTGCCGAGCGGGCGCAGCTTTCACGCCGGCGGGACCAGCCTCGACTTGCTCGCCAAATCGTTCTCGAAGTAGTTTTCGCGGAGGGTTTCGAGGATGGCCGTGGAGGCGGTTTTCAAGATCGCCTTGATTACCGACGACGCCGGTTGGCACGCGGACCAGCTGACCGGCGCTTTTGCCCGCGGCGGTTGCCGCGTAGGTCTCGCGTCGCTGACCGATTGCGAGTTCTCGACCCGCGCCGGCGCCGGCGGCTGGCTGATACCCGGTTTTGACGACGTGCCGCCCGACGGCGTGTTCGTGCGCGGCGTACCCGGCGGGTCGCTCGAGCAGGTTGTCTTCTACCTTGACGTTCTCCACGCGATGGAACGCCTCGGCGTACCGGTCTACAACGACGCGGGGGCGATCGAGCGCAGCGTGGACAAGGTAATGACGAGTTTTCTGCTCAAACGTGCTGGCGTGCCGACGCCGGACACTTGCGCGGTTGCTTCGCGGGAGCGGGCTTTGAACCTGATCGACGAAGCGACGCGTGCGGGCAAGCGTCTGATTGTCAAGCCGGTGTTCGGCTCACAAGGCAAGGGTTTGCAGTTGGCGGCGCCGGGTGAGCCGCCGCCCGAGCTCGCGGACGAAAGCGTTTATTATCTGCAGGATTTCGTCGACGGTGCAGACGGCGTTTGGCACGACTGGCGCTTGTTTGTCGTCGGCGGACGCGCGATTGCAGCGATGGAGCGCGTCGGGCGGCACTGGATCAACAACGTTGCGCAGGGAAGCGAATGCCGCGTCGCCGAAGCGAGCGGGGAGATGCAGGCGCTCGCGGTCGCCGCGGTCGAAGCGATCGGTATGGCGTACGCCGGCGTTGACCTGATGCGTGACGCCGGCGGGGCTTGGTGGGTGACCGAGGTCAACAGCATCCCGGCTTGGAAAGGACTGCAAAGCGTCAGCGACGTTGACGTCGCCGACGCGCTGGTTTGCGACTTCATGCGCCGCTTGGGCGCCGCGTCGCGGTGAAGAGCCGGTCCGCGGCGCTTGAAGCGTTGTTCGTCGAGGTTTGCGAGACCGACGTGCGAGCGCTCAAGCCGGGTAACGTCGGCTTGCACGGCGCGGGCCACGGGATGTGCGTCGAAGACTTCACGCGCAGCGCCGCGGCTTGCGCGCCGGCGATGTGTCGTTCCGGCGTGACGCTCGGCGAGCGGATTCTCGCCGCGACCGCCGCGACGCGCGCGGTGGTCGGGACCAACACGAACCTCGGTATCATCCTGTTGTGTGCGCCGCTGATACAAGCGGCGTTGGATTCTCCGCGGGAGCTGCGTTCGGCGGTTGAGGACGTGCTCGAACGTACGACGATCGCCGACGCGGTGCTCGTGTACCGTGCAATCCGCGCGGCGCAACCGGGCGGCATGGGGAAGATCGGGGAGGCCGACCTGTCGACCGAACCCGAGGTCAGCCTGCGCGACGCGATGTCGCTGGCGCGTGAGCGCGACCAAATCGCGGCGCAATACGCCTGCGGCTACCGGCTTTTGTTCGACGAAGCCGTCCCCGTCTTGCTTGAGTTTCACGCCAAATGGGGGTATGCTGATTGGTCTGCCGTCGGCGTCTACCTGACGTTGCTCGGCAGATATCCGGACAGCTTGGTTGCTCGCAAGCACGGTGTCGAGGAAGCGCGGAAAATCAGCGTGCAGGCCGCGACGTTGTGTGAGCTTTTTGCCGGTGCCGATGATCCCGAACAAATCAAGCCGCGATTGCTTGAGTTTGACCGGCGTCTGAAGCGTAACGGCGTTAATCCAGGCACAACGGCTGACCTGGTGGCGGCGAGTCTTTTCATCGCCGGCCTGAACCGGGTTGAAGCCGAAGGTCGGGCGGAGGGAAACCGCCGTCGGAGCAAGGGCGTTTGAGTGTCGCCCGGTTTGTTAAACACTCTTAATAAATAAACAAAAAGGAGAAAATCAATGGCAATAAACAAAGTGATGGTGGGCGAGGCTCTTGTCAATGACAACGATCCGTCCGGCACGATGGCGGAAATTGCGCATATTGACTTGTTGTTGGGACCGCGGGGTTCCGCCGCCGAGACGGCTTTCTGTAACGGGCTCGTCAACAACAAGGACGGCTTTACCTCGTTGCTGGCCGTGATTGCGCCGAACCTGCCTTGCAAACCCAACACGATGATGTTCAACAAAGTGACCATCAAGGGTGCGCCCCAGGCGTTACAGATGTTCGGCCCCGCGCAGGCGGCGGTCGCCAAGGCGGTGCAAGACAGCGTCGCCGAAGGCGTCATTTCCGAAGCGGAAGCCGACGATTTGTACATCTGCGTCGGCGTGTTCATCGATTGGAAAGCCAAGGACGACAAAGCCATTTACGACAACAACTACAAGGCGACGAAGATGGCCATCCAAAACGCGGTCAGCGGCAAGCCGACCGCCGCCGAAGCGACGGCGCGGAAAGACAGTGAGGAGCATCCCTTCAAAGGGTTCTGATTGCTTTTCACCATCTTGTTTACAAAAGCCTCGGCGGTTTTTCCGCCGGGGCTTTTTTTTGGAATTAAATGCATAAATCCGCAAAGGATTCCGTATCGGTTTGACGCTTCACGGGCTGACCGACGTCGCCACCCCCACGTCCAGCTGCCCCATTCCCGGAGGCTCCATTCTCGGACGTGACGTTCAACGCGGCATTCACGTCCGCGTTGTCCCGATGGCCGCATGTAGCGGCACTCGAATTTACTTTGCGCCTTGCGATTTGCTTTTTCAGCATGCCCGCAAGCATTGCAGCGCCGGCTCGTATAAGCCGCCGCTACCTTCTAGACGCTCATCTTGTAGCTTAAGCACTGCCCGAATCCGCGCCAGCCCGTATTCAGTATCTCCCGGTTCAAACCTGATTTTGCCTTCACGTTCTTGCCCGGCGCTTCCTTTGTTCCCTTTGCACTGGCGGTCATGCCCTTGACGTTCAGGTCTTCCAAGTAAGCGACGTTATATCTGTTTGCAATCTCGCGCGAGACTTGGTGGCACCAGTCCAGCCGCGCGTGCAGCAGTTTCTTGTGCGTCTTCCCGTGCATGAGCTTCGCCCGCGTGTAGCGGTGCGACGGCAGCCGCTTTTCCTTGCGGCTCCTCTTGTCGCGGCGGGACGTCATTCTTTGATAACGCTGATGCCGAAACCCAAGCCGCTCCACGTTCCGACGGGTTGTATGGGTTCAGAGAGGTATGAAGCAAGGGTAAAAACCCGCTTCGGGCGCGGGCTTTGAGCACCCCAACGGAGTATCTTGAGTGCCTCGGAACGGCTGTTTGAAAGGGAGGCTTTTTGTCTCATTTATGTCCTGAACCCATATATAGTTTCTAATATAATGAGACTGCTTCTTGGGGGGTGCTTGATGGACGCAGGCAGGGGAGACCACGATACGAGGTTGCCGTTGCTCGGGGCCACGGCAAGTGTGCGGTTGTCCGCGACGACCGCGGCCGACCGCAGCTTGGCACCGCCTATCCCCAAAGAGACCGCCGTGTCATTGGCGTATCACTCAACCCGGACGGCAACCGTGAATCGCTTCGGCGAACGGCTTTTCGCCGTTGCCGTGCCGCCGGTCAAGGCTGAAGCCGACGTTCGCTATGGTGCTTCCGCCGGACCTCCCCCCTTTTTTTATAGGGAGTAGCCGGACGACATGGGGGCTCACTTCCAGCCGCTCTCACGTCGATTGCGTGGTCGATTGCGTGCCGGTTGTGTGCGCGTTGTTTCGGCGGTCACGTTCGGCGCGGTTCCAAGTTTATTCACTGGCTTATTCATGGGCTTATTCACCTCGGTGCAGGCGCAGACGTTCGACCCACCCCTGTGCGAACGGTCGC
>CAYFZO010000014.1:0-57599 GCA_964347615.1 uncultured Chromatiales bacterium | reverse complement strand
GGCGACGTTGCCGATTCGCGTGTTGCAAGAAGTGTCGTTGAGTTTCACCCCGGCGGTGGTTCAGATTCCTCGGAGCCGCAGTACGCAGTTCGAGGTGGTAATTAAGCCGTCGTTGGTTGCGGATCGCAGGACGACGGTGACGCTGGCGATTTCAGACCCGGGGTTTTCTCAGGGTTTCGCTTTCGTCGGCGGGAGCACGCAGCGTGAGGTCGTCACGTTCGACGCGGACAAGTCGAGCGAGACGGTGACGGTGTCAGCGACGGCGGCGCCCGGCTCGATGGTGTCGGTGGAGGTGAACGTGACCGCGACCTCGGGCGTTGCCCTGGTGCCGCCGCCGAGTTTGCCGCCGAGTTTAAATTTGCAAGTGGCGGTGCCTCGTGCGGCTCTCGACCTCATCCCTGTCGGCGGTGCGTCCGGAGACGAGTTGGTACTGAATACGGGCACGGACAAGGTGGTGACGTTGAACCTGCCGGACTTGACGCTGTCGAGCGACCACGTGGCGGAGTTCGAGGTGTCGGTCGAGGGTGAGGGGCTGAGTCTGCAGGGTGGTACGCCGAACTCGCAAGTTCTGGAAGTGAGTTTGGATGCAGTCAACGCGACGGCGGGGGTAACGGTGGTGGCTTCGGATAGCGCAGTTTCCATCGGGGAGTTGAGGGTGAGGGCGTTGAGCGGGGTCGAATTGTCCGGGGAGGTGCAAGCGGCGACGTTGCCGATTCTCGTGTTGCAAGAGGCGTCGTTGCGTTTTGACCCGGATTTGGTGGAGATTCAGCGAGGTCGCAGCACGGAGTTCGAGGTGGTAATCAAGCCGTCGTTGGTTGCGGATCGCAAGGCGACGGTGACGCTGGCGATTTCAGACCAGGGTTTCGTCCAGGGTTTCGCTTTCGGCGCCGGTCGGACTCAGCATGAAGTCATCGTGTTCGACGCGGGCAAGTCGCGCGAGACGGTCGCAGTGGCAGCGACGGCGGAGATCGATTCGACGGTGTCGGTATCGGTGGAGGTAGACGTGACCTCGGGCGTTGCCTTGGCGCCGCCGCCGGGTTTGCCGCCGAGATTGAGTTTGCAAGCGACGACCCCGCAGGTGGCAGTGGTGCTCTCTCCGGCCGTTGAATTGCGTCTGTTGTCGGGCGACGAGGCGCCGGTGGAGTTGCGCCTCGACGGATATTCCCCGGTTGAGAATCAGGAGATAGTTCTCGAGGTCTCGGTGGACGACGGTGAGTTGGCGGTGAGTTCGTCGCGCGTGACGCTGACCGAGACGATGCAGTCGGCAACGGTGCGGGTGAGTGCGACGCGCCGCGCGGAATCCGGGAACTTGGTGGTGTCGGCGTTGAGCGGGGCGGAGTTGATCGGCGGACCGCAGTCGTTGCCGGTGGTGGTGTCGCCGCGTGAGTTGACGGTTTCGTTCGAGCCGAGCATGGTGAGGCTGGTTCGCGGTGGCGTGGCAGCTGAGACGGTCTCGACGGAAGTCTCGTTGAGTGTGGCACCCGGGTTGGAAGGAGACGAGCGGTTGGTGCTGGAATTGACTTCGGGCGTTGCCGGCAACCTTGAGGTGAATCCTCCTGAGGCGGCGTTGAGTTCGATGGCGAGGACGGTGTTGGTGACAGTGACCGCGGTCCCCGGTGCGGTTTCGACGGAGGTTGTGGCGCTGGAAAGGTCGGGCACGTCGATCGGGAACGCGGAGGTATCGTTCATGCCTTTGGTGGTCGAGGTGGTTCGCGGCGTGGAGTTGTTGCTTTTGGACCACGCGGGTCAAGCGGTGGAGACGCTTGCGATCGTGGCGGGAGAGTCAACGGAAATTACGGTGGCGACGTCTCCGTCGCTTGTAGGGAACGAACGGGTGACGGCGACGTTGAGCGTTGCCGACGGTTTGGCTTTGGTCGGGGGGAATGAGTTGATTCTGACCGCGACGGATTCAAGCATCCAGGTTCAGCTTAGTGCGTCGATCCCGAATCTGGATTTGCCGTCCGGTTTATCCGCGTCGGGCGAGGGCGAAAACGTCGTCGTTGTCGGTGAGGCTCCGTCGCTTCGGGTTGTAACCGAATTTTCAGGCGAAGTCGTGGTGGTGCTTCCTGCGCTGCCGGTCGAAGTTCAGCAGGGAAGCAGTGCGACGCTCCGCGTGGAAACCGATCCGCCGCTGGGCGAGGGGCAGGCGGTGACGTTGCGTTTGACGATGGAACCGGCTGACGCGGGTTTGAGTTTTGCCGGCGGTTCGTCGGTTACGGAGGTGAGGCTGGGAGAAACCCGGCAACGGGCTGTCGTCGACGTGTTCGCGTCAACGGACGCGGTCATCGGAAGCAGCGCTCGGGTCACCGCGTCAACGGTGAACGTCTCCGAGGGATTGGGGGTGACCGTTGACGCCCGTTATGAGGCAACGCTTGAGGTGACGACGCTTCGGGTGGTGCTCGGATTGAGGCCTGCCGGCGGTGAGATCGGAGAGGCTTTCTCGCTGAATCTTGGAGAGAGCAAGGCAGTGGAGTTGAGCCTGACCGACTTTATTTTGTCTGGGAACCAAACGGCGGAGTTCGAGGTGTCGATTGCGGGCGGGGGTTTGACGTTGTCGGGCGGAATGACGAGGGTTCAGGTGAGTTTGGACGCAGACAACGTAACGGCGGGAGTAACGGTGTCGGCTTCGGATAGCGCGGTTTCCATCGGGGAGTTGAGGGTGAGGGCGTTGAGCGGGGTCGAATTGTCCGGGGAGGTGCAAGCGGCGACGTTGCCGATTCTCGTGTTGCAAGAGGCGTCGTTGCGTTTTGACCCGGATTTGGTGGAGATTCAGCGAGGTCGCAGCACGGAGTTCGAGGTGGTAATCAAGCCGTCGTTGGTTGCGGATCGCAAGGCGACGGTGACGCTGGCGATTTCAGACCAGGGTTTCGTCCAGGGTTTCGCTTTCGGCGCCGGTCGGACTCAGCATGAAGTCATCGTGTTCGACGCGGGCAAGTCGCGCGAGACGGTGACGGTGTCAGCGACGGCGGCGCCCGGCTCGATGGCGTTGGTATCGGTGAAGGTAGACGTGACCTCGGGCGTTGCTTTGGCACCGTCGCCGAGTTTGAGTTTACAAGCGACGACCCCGCAGGTGGCAGTGGTGCTCTCTCCTGCCGATGAATTGCGTCTGTTGTCGGGCGGTGAGGTGCCGGTGGAGTTGCGCCTCGACGGATATTCCCCGGTTGAGAATCAGGAGATAGTTCTCGAGGTCTCGGTGGACGACGGTGAGTTGGCGGTGAGTTCGTCGCGCGTGACGCTGACCGAGACGATGCAGTCGGCAACGGTGCGGGTGAGTGCGACGCGCCGCGCGGAATCCGGGAACTTGGTGGTGTCGGCGTTGAGCGGGGCGGAGTTGATCGGCGGACCGCAGTCGTTGCCGGTGGTGGTGTCGCCGCGTGAGTTGACGGTTTCGTTCGAGCCGAGCATGGTGAGGCTGGTTCGCGGTGGCGTGGCAGCTGAGACGGTCTCGACGGAAGTCTCGTTGAGTGTGGCACCCGGGTTGGAAGGAGACGAGCGGTTGGTGCTGGAATTGACTTCGGGCGTTGCCGGCAACCTTGAGGTGAGTCCTCCTGAGGCGACGTTGAGTTCGATGGCGAGGACGGTGTTGGTGACAGTGACCGCGGCCCCTGGTGCGGTTTCGACGGAGGTTGTGCTCTTGGAGAAGTCGGGCACGTCGATCGGGAACGCGGAGATATCGTTCATGCCTTTGGCGGTTGAGGTGGTTCGTGGCGTGGAGTTGTCGCTTTCCGACCACGCGGGTCAAGCGGTGGAGACGCTTGCGATCGTGGCGGGGGAGTCAACGGAAATCACGGTGGCGACGTCTCCGTCGCTTGTAGGGAACGAGCGGGTGACGGCGACGTTGAGCGTTGCCGACGGTTTGGCTTTGGTCGGGGGGAATGAGTTGATTCTGACCGCGACGGATTCAAGCATCCAGGTTCAGCTTAGTGCGTCGATCCCGAATCTGGATTTGCCGTCCGGTTTATCCGCGTCGGGCGAGGGCGAAAACGTCGTCGTTGTCGGTGAGGCTCCGTCGCTTCGGGTTGTAACCGAATTTTCAGGCGAAGTCGTGGTGGTGCTTCCTGCGCTGCCGGTCGAAGTTCAGCAGGGAAGCAGTGCGACGCTCCGCGTGGAAACCGATCCGCCGCTGGGCGAGGGGCAGGCGGTGACGTTGCGTTTGACGATGGAACCGGCTGACGCGGGTTTGAGTTTTGCCGGCGGTTCGTCGGTTACGGAGGTGAGGCTGGGAGAAACCCGGCAACGGGCTGTCGTCGACGTGTTCGCGTCAACGGACGCGGTCATCGGAAGCAGCGCTCGGGTCACCGCGTCAACGGTGAACGTCTCCGAGGGATTGGGGGTGACCGTTGGCGCCCGTTCTGAGGCAACGCTTGAGGTGACGACGCCTCGGGTGGTGCTTGGATTGAGGCCTGCCGGTGGTGAGATCGGAGAGGCTTTGACGCTGAATCTTGGAGAGAGCAGGGCAGTGGAGTTGAGCCTGACCGGCTTTACTTTGTCGGGGAGTCGGACGGCGGTGTTCGAGGTGTCGGTCGAGGGTGAAGGATTGAGCCTGCAAGGCGGTACGCCGAACCCGCAAGTTCTGGAAGTGAGTTTGGATGCAGTCAACGTGACGGCGAAAGTGACGGTGTCGGCTTCGGAGAGCGCGGTTTCCGTCGGGGAGCTGCGGGTGAGGGGGTTGAGCGGGGTCGAATTGTCCGGGGAGGTGCAAGCGGCGACGTTGCCGATCGAGGTGTTGCAAGAGGCGTCGTTGCGTTTCGATCCGGCAGTGGTGGAGATTCAGCGGGGTCGCAGCACGGAGTTCGAGGTGGCGATTACCCCGTCGTTGGTTGCGGATCGCAGGACGACGGTGACGCTGGTGATTTCAGACCAGGGGTTCGCTTTCGGCACCGGTCGCACCACGCGGCATGAAATCGTGTTCGACGCGGACAGGTCGCGCGAGACGGTGACGGTGTCAGCGACGGCGGCGTCCGACTCGACGGCGTCAGTGTCGGTGGAGGTGACCGCGTCCTCGGGCGTTGCTTTGGCGACGCCGTCGAGTCTGAGGCTGCAAGCGACGACGCCCCAAGTTATGGTGAGGTTCGATTCCCCCTCTGGGCTGAGCCTGACGGAGCACAGTACGGAAAGCGTGACTCTCGGCTTGCAAGCGGATGGTCACGCTTACCGGCCGGTTCCGGATCAAGAGGTGGTGCTGCTGGTGGAGGTGAAGGAAGGTGATTTGAGCGTCTCGACGGATCCTTCAACAGAGTTGGCAGAGGGAGCTCCAGCGGTTGAGATTTCCCTGAGCAAAAGCTCGCCGACGGCGACGGTGATAATCATCGCCGGGGCGCCGGGCACGGGTGTCTTGGAGGTGAGCAGCGACGACGTCGAGTTGGTTGGAGACACGGAGCTTCCGATTACGGTGAGACCACTGTCGTCCGGCACGACGTTGAGAATCAGGGTGTTCCTGGAAGGCGCGCTGGAGTAGCCTCTTGCCAACGGCTGCGTCGAGCGGGGCAACCGAACTCGTGCTCAAGGCGTTTTACTCTCGATACCAGGGAGAGGTCGATTTGGCGTCGGTCAATCGTAGGCTGGCCGCCCATCCATACCGATACAATCACTTCCGCCCGCACTGGGCGCCGGCTTTGAGCATCCCGATGGAGCATCTCGAGCGCCTCGGAACGGCTGCTTGAAAGAGGAGCTTTTTGTCTCCCTTCTGTCTCAGTGCGTCCTGAACCCATGCAGCCGTTGGATTTGATTCCCTCAATGGAGTATCTTGCAGCTTTTGCTGAGAGGGCTTTCCGATGGATAAATGCTTGGAATGCAACGCTTCCCCGGCGCAGGTCGACAACGAGCATCTCGCCGCGTGTTGCGGTTTGACGCTGCAGGAGTACGCAATACGCCACGGTTTGTCGCTTGACGTGGTGACGCCTCGGCATTTGCTCAACCGCGAGCCGACGGGAGACCATCCGCCGCGCGCGTCGCAGGTGCGGCGCAAAGCGCGAGTCGCATTGTCGGCGGTGCACGCCGCCGGAATGCTGGAGCAGCGTCCGCGTCTGTGGGTCGTCCCCGGCGAGATTCGTCGTCTCGATCAGCTGCTGTGGCTGGTGCAATATCTTCAGGATTACGGTTTTCACTTCCGCCAAAGCTATTCGCTCGACAAACGCGCGCATCGCGTGACCGCGGAGAACCAGCTGCTGGCGTTGCGCGGCAACCTGTCCGAAGCCGATTTCGTCGAGATCGAAAGCCTGTCCGCGTCCGAGTTTCCGTTGTTTGCGTCGATCTTGACCGCATTGTGCTCGGACTTTTACGGTGGTTGTCTTTTCCTGCCGGTTTCTCAACGCGGTTTGGCGCCGGCGCTGGCACGGCGGTTCAAGAGCGATTTTGACGTCGAGACGAAGTCCTTGGCGCCGGTTGCCGGCGACGGCGCCTACCTGCGCACCTTGACCACTGCCGACGCGCAGGCGCTGCTCGGTGCGTTGCGTCCGAAGATGTCAAGGATTCCTTGCGCGTCCGAGCGTTTTTATCAGGACGCGCCGTCGGCGGTGGTCGCGAAGGAGATGGTTTTCGACTCGGCGCACTTCATCACCGACCATCCGGGAAAGTGCGCAAATCTGCACGGCGGACGCTACAATCTTGTGGTCAAGGTCAAGGATCGCGTTGACCCTTACACCGGCTTTGTCGTGGACTACGGTTATCTGAAAGCGGTGGTGCAACGCGAAGTCATAGAGAACCTCGACCACCGGCACCTGAACTTCGCCGACGCCGCTCTCGGGTGGCGGTCGAGCACCGAGTTGATCAACTTCTTTATCTGGCGACGTCTGATCGAATATCTGCCCAACTTGCATGAATTGCAGACTTATGAAACCACGCAGTCGTATTGCTGCTTCCAAGGTCCTTCTCTCGACGAGATGCACGAGTTCGTCGAGCCGGGCGCTTCATATTTCACGTCGCCTGCGCTGGGGCGTTCGAACCTGCGTCGGTTCTTACCCGGCGGGCGCGTCGTTCCGCGTCTGACCATCGTCGGCGAAGACTGAAAACCTTGCGGCGCACCCTCGCAGCGGCGGCTTGATACCGCCCGTGTACACGGCGTTCGCGACCAGCGCGGCGTCGGCGCCGGCGCGCGCGAGTCGCAGGAGATCGTCTTGGTTGCGCACCCCGCCGCCTGCAACGATCCGTTGTCCCGCGCGTCGCTTGCGTACCGCGGCGACGGTCTCCAAGTCGGGTCCGGCGCCGGTTCCGACCCTAGGCAACGACAATGCGATAACCGTACCCGGCCAATCCGTGGCACGTTCGAGCAACTCGTCGGCGCCGAGCAGGCCGTCGGGACCGAAGTCGAGCGACAGGATGAAACGCTTTTGTTCGGCGCACAACGCCGCGGGCAGTTCCGCGTCGGTCAAGGTTTCGGTTGCCACGATCGGGACGCACGACGGCTGGGTGCTTCGTACGCGTTCGAAGTCTGCCCGGTTTCCGACGCCTGAATCCAGCCAGAATTCGAAGTCCGGGAATTCACGCGTGACCTCGCTTATTTGTTCCTCGTTGTTTCCGTCGGCGGCAACGGCGTTCAAGTCGGCGATGTAGAATGTCGCGCACCTGAACCGCTCGGACAACCGGCGTACGACGTCCGCGGGGTCGGGCGACGGAAAGTACGGCGTACGCAGCGGGCGGTACGCTTGCCGCTCGCCGGCGGCGTGCACGATGCAGCCGTCTTTGATGTCCAACGCGGGGATTAACTGCAATTTAACGATCCGGTCTTGGTTTGAACGTCTTGATTGTCGAGTATTTTACCGGCGGGGGGTTGTGCGGGGACCGCGCCTCCGCCTGTTTGCCCGACGAATTGCGTCGTGAAGGTGAGCTGATGACGCGCGCTCTCGCTCGCGACCTCACCGCGGTTCCCGGGGTGCGCCTGTCGCTGACCCGCGACCGGCGCCTGCCGGCGTCTTTCGACGGAGCGAAGGTGCACTTGATCGACAAGAACGAAGACTGGACGCCGCGCCTACGTGAGCTGATTGGCGCCACCGACGCGTTTTGGCCGATTGCGCCCGAGACCGGCGGCGTCTTGGCCGAGCTCTGCGAGCTGTGCGAACAAAGCGGGCGCTTGCTGCTGAACAGCTCGGCGGCGGCGGTACGTTGTGCTTCGAGTAAGCGCTTGACGGCGGACGCGCTCGAAAAAGTCGGCGTGCCGTGCGTCGAGACTTGGTGCATCGGCGATCGGCGGTTCGAACGGGCGGGCGCCGAGGAAAGGGTCGTGGTCAAGCCTGACGACGGCGTGGGGTGCGACAACGCGCGTCTCGTCACCGCCGCGCTCGCACGGAAGACTGCGCGCGCCGGCGA
Source organism: uncultured Chromatiales bacterium (assembly GCA_964347615.1). Classification (GTDB taxonomy): domain Bacteria; phylum Pseudomonadota; class Gammaproteobacteria; order Poriferisulfidales; family Oxydemutatoraceae; genus CAYFZO01. The sequence continues at coordinate 49,295 of CAYFZO010000014.1, read as the reverse complement.
CGTGATACAGCCGTACGTCGAAGGTCGCGCCGCGAGCATGAGCGTCCTGTACGGCGCCGACGCACACTGCGTCGCCGGGCTCAACTTTCAGGAAATCGAGCGTACCCGCGACGGCTTTTCGCTGAAAGCCTGTGTCGTCAACGGCTTGCGGGAACGGGCGTATGATTTTGACGCGATGGCGAAACGGCTGCGACAAGCGATTCCCGGTCTTGCGGGGCACGTCGGCGTGGATTTTCTCTTGTGCGAGAGCGGGGTTCGCGTGCTCGAGGTGAACCCGAGGTTGACGACGTCGTACGCCGGCTTGCATCGCTCGCTCGGCGTCAATCCGGCTGCTTGCGTGCTCTCCTTGCTTGCGCGCGCGTCGCCGCCGCGGTTCGACCTCGCCGCCGCGGCGACGGTCAGGGTGGCGCCGTGACCGGCGATCGCGTCGGCTGGGATCTCGGTGGCGCGCACTTGAAAGCGGCGCGCGTCAACGGCGGCGCCGTGGCGACGGTGGCACAGGTGCCGTGCCTTATGTGGCGGGGCGGCGCCGTGCTCGACCAAGCGTGGCGGCAGGTCGAGACCGCGTTGGGCGGGACTACGCGTGCCGAACACGCGGTGACAATGACCGGGGAATCGGCTGATTGTTTTGCAGACCGCGACCAAGGCGTCGAGCGCCTGATCGAGGCAGCGGGGCGGTGCTTGCAGAAACCTTTCAAGGTCTACGTCGGCGGTGCCGGTTTTCTCGATGCCGACGTTGCGGTGCGCCGTGTCGGCAGGGTGGCGTCGGCCAACTGGCACGCGACCGCGGCTTGTCTGGGTAAGCTGCTCGGCGTGGGCGTGCTCGTGGACGTCGGCAGCACGACGACCGACGTCGTGCCGTTCACGCCGCAAGGCGCCGCAACGTCTTGCTTCGGAGATTACCGGCGCATGAGGTCGGGCGAGTTGATTTATACCGGTGTCGTGCGTACGCCGGTCGCGGCGCTTGCCGCGAGCGTACACCTCGGAACGCAGGAGTTGCCGCTTGTTGCGGAGTTGTTCGCCACGACGGCCGACGTTTATCGCGTGCTGGGCAAGCTGCCCGAAGGCGCCGATTTGCATCCGAGCTGCGACGGGGCCGCGAAAACGCCGGCGGCGAGCGCGCGGCGGCTTGCGCGGATGTTCGGGTGTGACGCCGGTGACGAACGCGATTGGACGGTGCACGCGCACGCGCTCGCCGAGCGTCAGACGCGCAAGATCGAAGCGGCGTACCGCAAGGTCCGTGCCGACGCCGGCGTTGACCGCGCCGCGCCGCTGGTCGGTGCCGGGGCAGGGCGGTTTCTGCTCCGGGACTTGGCGCGTCGTTGCAATCATTCCTACGTTGACTTCACCGACCTGTTCGACGTCGAACCTGCGGCTGACGTGAGGCTTGCGGGCGATTGCGCGAGCGCGGTGAGTTTGGCGTGTTTAATCGGCGACGGACGTTGATGAAGCGTTTATTCGTCAAGTCTTTGCCCTACGAGCGAGACAGCGCCGAGCTGTTTGACCGCGTTGCCGGCTTGCAAGGTGCCGTGTTTCTCGACAGCGGGCGCTCGCGCGGCGACCGCGGGCGTTTCGATCTGCTGGCGGCGGCGCCGTCCGCTTGGGTCAGCAGTCGCGGCGGCGTTACCACGGTGAGCGACGCGGAGGGCGAGCGGGTCTACGAAGGTCGCAACCCGTTCGAGGTCGTGCGCGACTGCATCGAACCGGTCGAAGTGTTCGGCACTCATCCGTTCCTGACCGGCGCAATCGGTTATTTCGGGTACGACCTCGGGCGGCGGATCGAGATCTTGCCCGAGATCGCCGAAGACGAAGAGCGTCTGCCCGAGATGATGCTCGGAATCTACGACTGGGCGGTGGTGGTGGATCACGACGCACGCCAGACCACTTTGCTTGGTTTACGCGACGCCCGTCGTGGTGCTGGGTGCGGCGGTGTCGCGTTCGAAGACGCGTGCGCGGTGCTTGAGGACGGTGGCGGCAGAGCGTCGGCGCGTAGTTTCAAGACGCGCGGCGAAGTACGCGCGAACATGAGCAAGGCGGAGTACCTTGAAAAGTTCGAGCGGGTGCGGCGTTACATTCGCGACGGAGACTGCTACCAAGTCAATCTCGCCCAAAGGTTTTCCGTTCCGGTCGAGGGCGACCCCTGGGACGCCTACCGCCGCTTGCGTGAAGTCAACCCCGCGCCGTTTTCGGCTTATCTGGAGTTCGGCGACTTTCAGGTGCTGAGTTTTTCTCCGGAGCGTTTTCTGCACGTGCGCGCCGGGCACGTCGAGACCAAACCGATCAAAGGGACGCGCCCCCGCCGGGCGACCCCCGGCGAAGACCTTGCCGAAGCCGCGGCGTTGCGCAACAGCGCCAAGGACCGTGCCGAGAACCTGATGATCGTGGATCTTCTGCGCAACGACCTGAGCAAGAGCTGCCGTCCCGGATCGGTCAAGGTCAGCCATCTGTTCGACGTCGAGAGCTTCGCCAACGTTCATCACTTGGTGAGCACCGTCGAAGGCGAGCTTCAAGCGGGCAAGGACGCGTTTGATTTGCTGCAAGGGTGTTTTCCGGGCGGCTCGATCACCGGTGCGCCCAAGCTGCGTTCGATGGAGATCATCGAGGAGCTCGAACCGCACAGGCGCGGCGTGTATTGCGGTGCGATCGGTTACCTCAGCCGCCACGGCGACGTGGATCTGAACGTTGCGATTCGTACCGCGGTACACCGGAACGGGAAGCTGACGTTTTTCGCGGGCGGCGGATTGGTCGCGGATTCCGACGGAGAAAACGAATATCAGGAAACGCTCGACAAAGTCTCGCCACTGCTCGACTTGTTCGGTTCGCCGTGAAATGGGTTGTCAAGATAGGCGGCAGTCTGCACGACTCGCCGCGGCTCAAGGAGACGGTGCTTCGCGCGGGCGAATTTGACGCGTCGATGTTGATCGTGCCCGGCGGCGGGCCGTTCGCCGACCAGGTGCGTGCGTCTCAAAAGAGGTGGAAGTTTGACGACCGTTGTGCGCATGCGATGGCGTTGCTCGGGATGCGCCAATACGGTCGCCTGCTCGCGGCGCTCGGCGGGTTTGCGGTTACCGAGCGGATCGAAATGCCGTCTTCCGGCGACGCGTTGCGGGTGTGGCTGCCCGGTGAAACCTCGCTCGACGGGCAACTGGCGGCGAGCTGGGACGTGAGCGCCGACTCGATTGCGGCGTGGCTTGCCGGCCAGCTCGACGCCGATTGGCTGATATTGGTCAAGTCGGCGTCGCCCGACGCGTTGAAGTCTTCTCTGGAGATGGTGGACGTCGCTTTCCCGGATACGCTCAAGGCGCACGGCACCAAGCTGCGTTGCGCGTTGGTCGGCGCCGACCAGTGGCTGGACCGGGATTTTTCCTGCGAAGCCTGCCGATTTCTGCCCGATAATCGGCGGTGAACCCCTGATTTTCGGTGTTTTCGTGGGTAATCTGCGGCTGCAATCTCGCTTGTCGGCTGGATGCCGCCGTTTGTCCTGAAAGCACCCCCAACGCGCTCTTCTACAGGTAATTTTGCGATTCCTTTAACTTTTGACGTCAAGGAGAGAAATATGCGACCATCGCAAACAATACAACAGAGCTCCACTCGGGAGCAGGCGCGCAAATTGGTGAAAACCGGCATATCTGAAGATCAGGCGATAGCCGTGGTCGAAATCATCGGCGAGCAGGTTCATACCACCGTCTCGCTGGCGATAGTCGATATGGCGACCAAGCGCGACATCGCCGATATGGCGACCAAGCGCGACATCGCCGACATGGCGACCAAGCGCGACATCGCCGACATGGTGACCAAGAGCGACATCGCCGACATGGTGACCAAGAGCGATATCGCCGACATGGCGACCAAGAGCGACCTTGCCGCCCTTGAGGCCAAGCTTGAGGCGAAGATGGCGACCAAGGACGACATCGCCGACATGGCGACCAAGAGCGACCTTGCCGCCCTCGAGGCCAGGCTCGAGACCAAGATGGTAACCCTCGAGACCAAGATGGTAACCAAGGAAGATTTCCATCAAGAGATCGAGAAAGTGATAGACAAGTACGATTTGATAGGTATGGGTAAGGATATAGCCAGTATGCGGGCTATATTACGCTTTCAAGCGGCGATCATCACTCTCGCGCTCTCCGGGTTTGTCTTTTTCGCTTGGGACAACGTCGCCAAAGCCTTTCTTTGATTGGGCGGGCTGCCGTCGAGTCGGCTTATGAAACGTTCAGGCGGCGAGTTTCGACGCGCCGCTTAGCTTTCTGGCAAGCTCGGCGGCGGCTTTTTCGCAAACCGCGCTTTCCCGGCGACGGTCTTTGCACAGCGCGGTGCGAAACCCCAGATAGTCGGGTCCGAGCGCGGCCAACGGTTCGACGTCTTCAAGGGTGAGAGAACCGGCGAGACCGCACAGTAAAGACAATTCGCGTGCAGTGAGAATGAAACGGCGCAACGTCTGTTCGTCCGCAAGTTTTCTCACCGACCCCAGGCTTTTGTCGGCGGTGTCGATCATTACCCCGGTGAAGCCCGCTCGTTTAAGCAACCGACTCGGCCCTTCGAAATCGTGCAAGCGGTCGGCGAACAACACGCCGATCAGCGCGTGCCGCTTTGCAAGGGGGGTCAACGCGCCGGCGCAAGTTTCGAAGTAACGCGAGTCGAAGAAGCCGATTTTGACGTAGTCAACTCCGGCGGCCGTCGCTTCCTCGATTTTTTCAGCGATTGCCGTCGGGTTGGGCGGCAAGTCGCCCACGGTGGCACTGAGAGGGCGTTCGCCGGCGCACGCGTTCACGATTTCGCGTAAGGTGCGGGGGGCGAGCGCGCCGAGCGCGCCGCGGCGGGGTTCCTTCAGGTCAAGTACGTCGGCCGGTGCGGACAACGCCGCGCGCGCCTCTTCGACGTTGCGCACGCTTGCGAGAAGTTTGCTCATCGAATGTTTTTTCTCTGCTTGAATGCTTGCACTTCATCAATCAGCCAGCCCCACGCGGTCTTTTCGTTTTCCCCGGCGGTTTTGTCCACGGCGATTTTCAGGTAGGCGATTTCGCGTTCGATCTTTTCCCACGGCAGTCTGTTCAGACGGCTGGCAAGTATTGCCAGCTCTATTATAGCCGCCTGCGCGCGGTTGAATCCGAGAAAAGGCGCGTGCGTTTCCCGGTGGATGACTTCGCACCGCAGGCGCGGACGCAATTCATCGTTCTGAACCTCCGCGACTTTGACTTCGGCGTGCGCCAGCGCGTTGCCGAGGCGTTCGGCGCTGACTTTCGAGGCGGGGGTCAACGGCCAGTCTTTGCGCCCGCTCACGCAACCGGCGAAGACGCGGACGTCGTCGGTGTAGTTGACGACGGCGCAGCGCTCGCGCAACAGGTTGTCCAACGTCGTTGACGGCTTGAACGGCGCCAACACCAGCTCTTCACCGTGTACGTGTACCCCCATAGGTGCGAGGTGGTCGCTGCCGTCCGGGTTGCGCGTGGTGACGATGGTTTCTTGGATCATCGGCTCGGGGCGCGCTTGTCTTTCGCTTTTTTCAGTTTCTCTTTCAGCGTTACGCCCGCTTGTTTTTGTCGAGTCAAGTCTTCGGCGGTTTTTTCAACTGCGCACCCCCACCCGAGTTCTTCGTCTTGATTGTAACGTTTGCCGAGTTGCCACGCGATTTGCGCGCGGGCGAGTTCGACGCCCAAATAAAACGCGTGTCCGCCGTCGTCGGACACTTCAAGGTCCGGATAAAGGTCAAACGGGTCGGTTGCCACTTTGTGCAGACTACGGTTATAGACGTGCACCCCGTCTTCGGCGACTTGAATTCTGAAGTTCCGATCTTTGACGTTTTGTGCGAACTCGGCGATTTCCCCGGCGTCGTAGAGGAAAGGCTTTCTTTCGTGCAGCATCATCAGACCGTCGTGGACGCCGGTCGGCGGCATACCTTCGCCGCGCGCGTGAAACAGGATGCGTCGTGCAAGGTCGGCTTCCTTGACCGCCTTGCGGCAATGTTCGCTGACTTCGGTCGTCAATACGTTGCGTACGCCGAGCTCGGATGCAACTCCGAGCAGCAGTGCGTTGACTCCGGCGCTGTCGGCGTGGGTGAGTTCGGTCAGGTTGCCGATTCCCATCATCATCTCTATTTCCGGATAGCGTTGTCGCAGTTGCGAATAGCGCACGATCGAGTCGCTCAGGCCGCAGTGTACCGGGTCCAGAATCGGGTCGGCGATGAACCGCCGTTCTTTTTCGAGCAGTGTTTCGACCGCGCGGTACAGCGTTTCCGGCTTCTGCGGCGTTTCCGGAATCAAAATCGGCGTCGCTTCGACCTCGTCGGCGACCCACAAGCCGTCCGGCTTCAAACTCAACAGGTAATCGGCGCCGTACTCCGCCGCCCGTATCAGCGTTTCGGCGTCGTGCGTGTCAATGCTGACTTTGAAGCCGCGTTCTTTCAGCAGTGTAATCGCGTCTTGCAGATGCGGAAACGGGGTGTCCGGCAGAAAGCCTATGTCTATGACGTCGGCGCCGTCTTTGCGGTAGCGTTCGGCGACAGCGAGAATTTCCGGCGGCGACAGGTCCGGGGCGTCAACGATCTCGCCGAACAGTTTGACGTCGTGGCGCGTCAAGTCGGGCGGCGCAGCGGCCTTGCCGAGGAACGTCGGCAAGTCTTTCAATTCCTCGGGCCCGCGCACCACCGGCACGCCGAAATGGGCGGACAAATCGCCGAGGTCGCCGCGAAACCTGCCCGGCAGGACAATCCGGTCCGCGCCGGACGTGTCTTTCAGCCGTGCCTTGATCAGCTTGCTCGTCATCAGGGACGCGACACTGATGCCGAGTTCGTGTACTATATAGGTGAAATCGGCTGGTTGGATGCTTTCGAGTACTTTGCACAAGCTGCGATAAGCGAGTTTTCCGGTCACGAAGAGAATGCGTTCGCTCATGATGTCGTCCGTCGTCGGATGCGGTGTTCGTTGGTCGCCAAAGATATTTTTGTAAGCCGCTTGCCGTTTGTATGATACTGCATCGCCGATTTTAGCAATGCCGCCGCCGGCGCTTGTGTCGCCGAGGCCGGATTAATGATTTTCACAGTCGTTGTTTGTCGAAAATGTTGGAGCCTGTCAAACCCAAACTGGTGCGTCGTGAGAGCAACGGTGCAACTTTCGAGGGTGCGTCGTTTTCCCCGTTGCTCAAGCGGGTGCTGAGCGCGCGCGGCGTTTCTTCCGCCGAAGCGCTCGATTTCAACCTCAAGCGGCTGTTGCCGTATGACCGCATGCCCGGCATCACCGCCGCCGTGGAGATACTCGAAGAGGCGTTCCTGAACGACCGCCGCGTCGTCATTATCGGCGACTACGACGCCGACGGAGCAACGAGTACCGCGCTGCTGATGAAAGCGTTCAAGGCTTTCGGCTTTGAGCAGGTTGATTACATGGTGCCGAATCGCTTTCGTTTCGGCTACGGATTGACGCCCGAGATTGTCGAGGCGGCGGTCAAAGCCAAGCAACCCGATTTGATTATCACCGTGGACAACGGTATCGCGAGCGTCGAAGGGGTCGAAGTTGCAAAAAATCACGGCGTCGAAGTGATTGTAACCGACCATCACTTGCCGGGTGAGGTTTTGCCCGCCGCCGCCGCCATCGTGAATCCGAACTCCAAAGGATCGGATTTCCCGAGTCGCATGCTGGCGGGCGTCGGCGTTGCGTTTTACGTCGCTACCGCGCTGCGTCGTCGGCTCGCCGAAGGCGGGCACTTTGAATTCGGCAACCTGCCGCGTCTTGATTCTTTGCTTGACCTGGTTGCGGTCGGGACGGTCGCCGACGTCGTGCCGTTGGACGACAACAATCGGATTTTGGTCGAGCAGGGCCTGCGGCGCATCCGCAGCGGCAAATGCAGCGCCGGAATCAAGGCTTTGCTGTCGGTTTCCCGCAGGCCGCTGCGGAAGATTTCCACCTCGGACCTCGGGTTTGCCGTTGCACCCAGAATCAACGCCGCGGGACGTCTTGAGGATATATCTACGGGTATCGAGTGCCTGCTTGCTGAAAAAATGGGGAAGGCGATGAAGTTGGCGACGTCGCTTGACGTGATTAATCAGAGACGCCGTAAGGTCGAAAAGGACATGGAAGCCCAGGCATTGTCTTCCATCGAGCAAGTCTTGATAGACGAGGAGGAAGTCCCGAACGGGATTTGCCTGTTCGACGAGGCTTGGCACGAAGGTGTGATCGGTTTGCTCGCGTCGAGGCTCAAAGATCGGTTTCATCGTCCGTGCGCGGTGTTCACGCGAACCGCAAGTGGAGGCATCAAAGGTTCGGTACGGTCGGTGCCTGGCGTGCACGTCCGGGACCTGCTGGAGCGCATCTCGATACGCGAGTCCGACCTGATTCTGCATTTCGGCGGTCACGCGATGGCCGCGGGACTGATCGTGGCGGACGATGGGTTCGACCGGTTCAAGACGGCGTTTGAGGAAGAAGCGGCAAAGCTGATGGACAACGACGTGCTTGAATGCCGCCTGTTCAGCGACGGGATGCTGGCGCCGGGGGATTTTTCATTTGAGAACGCGGTCGAATTGCGAACCGCGGCACCGTGGGGCGTCAGTTTTCCGGAGCCTGTTTTCGACGGTGTCTTCGACGTCGAAAACAGCCGTGTAATTGCCGAGCGCCACTTGCAGATGACCTTGCGTCCCGAAGGAGAAGACGTGCAGTTACGCGGCATCCTGTATAACATGCAGAAGTATCCGGTGAACGAAGGCATGAGCAAGATTCGCATCGCGTATTTGCTGGCGGCGGACGAATACAACGGGCGCCGCGCGCCGCTGCTGAACATCCGTTACCTTGAGGTGATCGAGTAGGAGTCTCCCGTGTTTGAGCTGACTTCCGTCAAACAGACCTTGAAAGAGCTCGGGCGGCGCGTTCAAGCGCTGAGGGGGTATCTTTGACTACGACGCCAAACTCTCGCGTTGCGGCGAGATATCGCGCCGCCTGGAAGACCCTGAGGTTTGGCAAAGCCCCGAAGCCGCCGAGATCGGGCGCGAGAAAGCGGCTCTTGAACGCACGCTGAACGCCGTTGACGAGCTCCAGTGCGGTCTCGACGAAAGCGCGGGACTTTTGGAAATCGCCGAGGAGGAAAAAGACGCCGAGGTGGTGGACAGCGTCGGGAAGGACTTGGAGGAGCTCGCCGGAAAAGTCGCGTCGCTCGAGTTCCTGCGAATGTTTTCGGGCGAGATGGACGCGCACAACGCGTTTCTTGACGTCACTGCGGGTTCGGGCGGCACCGAGGCGCAGGACTGGGCCGAGATGCTGTTGCGCATGTATTTGCGCTGGGCCGAGAGCAAGGGTTTTTCAGCCGAAATGATCGAAGCCTCGGCGGGCGAAGTCGCGGGCGTCAAGAGCGCGACGGTGAAAATCTGCGGTGATTACGCTTACGGTTGGTTGCGCACCGAAACCGGGGTGCATCGCCTGGTGCGGAAATCGCCTTTTGATTCGGGCAATCGCCGCCATACGTCGTTCGCCGCGGTGTTCGTGTCGCCCGAGGTCGAGGACGACGTCGAGATAGACCTCAACCCCGAGGATCTGCGCATAGACGTATATCGCGCGAGCGGTGCGGGTGGGCAGCACGTGAACAAGACCGAGTCGGCGGTCAGAATCACCCATCTGCCGACCGCGATCGTGGTGCAGTGCCAGAACCAGAGGTCGCAGCACAAGAACAAGGAAACGGCGATGAAGCAAATGAAGGCAAAGCTGTATGAGCTTGAAATGCGCAAACGCAAAAGCGAGCAGGAGAACGTAGAAGCGTCGAAGGATGATATCGCTTGGGGCAGCCAAATTCGTTCGTACGTGCTCGACCAGTCGAGAATCAAGGATTTACGCACGCAGTTTGAGACCGGTGACACCCAAGCCGTGCTCGACGGCAGGCTCGATCCGTTCATGGAAGAGAGCCTGAAGCGCGGGGTTTAATGAGCGAACGCGACGAAAACCGGTTGATTGCACGCCGTCGCGAGAAGCTCAACGCGTTGCGTGAGCGGCAGAAGTCAGGGGGTGGCGCTGCTTTCCCCAATGACTTTCGTCGCAATCGTCTGGCGGCGGCGCTGCATCGCCGCTACGGGGGGCTCGACGTCGCCGAGTTGCAAACCGAAAATGCGCGGGTCTCGGTGGCGGGCCGTATGATGATGGTTCGGGTAATCGGTAAGAGCGGATTCGTCAAGTTGCGGGACGCGTCGGGTGATATCCAGCTGTTCGTGCGCGTTGACCGCGTCGGTGAGGACGTCTACAGGGAGTTTAAGACTTGGGACGTCGGAGACCTGGTCGGCGCCGGCGGAGTGATGGTCAAGACCAAGACCGGCGAGCTGAGCGTCGAAACGGATGAATTGCGTCTGTTGGCCAAATCGTTGCGGCCTTTGCCTGAAAAGTTTCACGGTCTGACCGACGTCGAGACGCGTTACCGCCGGCGTTATCTCGATCTGATGATGAACGCCGAGGCGCGCGCGGTGTTCGAGACCCGTTCTCGGATCATCTCGTTTGTCCGTCGCTATTTTGACCAACGCGGATTTCTCGAGGTCGAGACGCCGATGATGCAACCGCTCGCGGGCGGAGCGAAGGCGCGGCCGTTCGTGACCCATCACAACGCGCTGGATGCGGATCTGTACCTGAGAATTGCCCCCGAGCTGTATCTGAAACGCTTGGTGGTCGGCGGCGTCGAGAAAGTGTATGAGATTAACCGCAACTTCAGGAACGAAGGCGTTTCGAGTCGTCACAACCCGGAGTTCACGATGCTCGAGTTCTATCAGGCGTACGCCGATTACCGGGATCTGATGGATGTGACCGAAGACCTGCTCAAGGCGCTGTGTCTTGAAGTATGCGGCGGCACGGTGCTCGAGAGCCGCGGGCGCCGGTTTGACTTCTCCAAGCCTTTCGCGCGCGTCAGCGTCGCCGAGGCGGTGTTGCGCAACAACGCCGATCTGGACGCGGGCGATCTCACCGACCGCGCCGCACTCGCCGAATTCGCGGCTTCAAAAGGCGTCGAGCTCGACACCGGAGCCGGATGCGGGCGTCTGCTCGCGGCGTTGTTTGAGAAGACCGTCGAGCACGTGCTTGAGGAGCCGACGTTTGTCACCGCTTATCCCGCCGAAGTTTCTCCTCTCGCAAGACGCAGCGACGACGACGAGAATCTCGCCGATCGGTTTGAGCTGTTCATCGCGGGGCACGAGATTGCAAACGGCTTTTCCGAGCTCAACGACCCCGACGACCAGCGCCGGCGCTTTGAAGAACAGATGAAAGAGCGCGCTCAAGGCGACGAGGAAGCGATGTGCTACGACGAAGACTACGTCACTGCGCTCGAGTACGGTTTGCCGCCCGCCGCGGGCGAAGGCATCGGCATAGACCGCCTGGTGATGTTGTTCACCGGCGCGGAATCCATTCGCGACGTGATTCTGTTTCCTCAGATGAGACCCAAAGGATGACGCGCGTGGTAACGCGCGCACCGCGCCGGTGCTTGTCTCAATCGCGGCGCAGCTCTTTGGTCAGCCCGATTGGCGTCGGATAACGCATCACGATCAGGTAGGGCGAGACCAGGAAAGTCATCAGAACGACGGTTTGGATCAAGGCGCCCGTCTCCAGCGCGATCACTCCGATTTCCATCGCAAGCGCCGCGACCAAAAGCGAGAACTCGCTGCCTTGCCCGAGGCGCACGCCGGTTTCCAGAGAACGATGCCGGTCTTGTCCCGACGCGCGCAACAGGACGCTGAACGTCACGGGTTTCAAGGCGATGATCAGGGCCGCGAGGATTAACGCGGGGACGGCGACGTCAAACGTGACGTCCAGGTTGACGCTTGCTCCCAACGAGAAGAAGAAGATAATCAGGAAAAAGTCTCGGATCGGTTTCAGGGATTCGGCGATGTACAACGCGACCGGATTGGCCGCGAGCGTGATGCCCGCGATGAAGGCGCCGATTTCCCTTGACAAGCCGATGAACTCGGCGAGTTCGGCGACGCCGATGCTCCAGCCGATGGTCAGCAGAAGCAGGTATTCGCGGATGGTGTCGAACTTCTCGAACCAGCGGCTGATGACGTGTTTCTGTACGAGGTAGACGACGCCGATGAGCAGGGGCAGTGCGACCAGCGGCGTCGCCGCCGCGACTCCGGAAAAATCGTGCCCCGCGAGACGAATCCCGAGCAAGGCCAAGATGGCAAGCGCGTCCTGCAGCAACAGGACGCTGATGATGGTTTCGCCGGTCGGCTTGTGGTGCAAGACGGTGGTCGGCAGCAATTTCAGACCGATGATTGTGCTCGAGAACATCAACGCCACGCCGATAATCAGCGCGTCCATTGTGGCGGCTCCCCACAACAATCCGAATACAAACCCGATACCGCCGAACAGAAAGGAGCTGAGACCGGTGACCAGCACCATCGAGCGCAACATTTTCACCAGTTTGATCGGCGACAAATCAAGACCGAGCAAGAACAACAGGAACATGATGCCGACGTGGGACATTTCGTTGATGTGTTCGGTGTTCGTGATTAGGCCGGCACCGACGGGGCCGAGCGCGACGCCGAGCACGATGTAGGCGACGATCATGGTCTGCCGCGTGTACAGAGCCACGGTCGCGAGCACCGCCGCGCCGGTGTAAATCAGGAAGATGTTATTTATTTCGAAGTGGTGCGTGGGAAACAGGGTTGGGAGATTTTCAAACATGGCGTGTAGTCTTTCGGCGTGTCGTCGTCGGTGAAAAGGGGTGTGCTTACTTGGATTTTTCCGGCGTTTGTTGCATTATGTGCGGCTCAATTATAGGCAAATCGTGAAAGTTCTTCTTGTCATCGCGGGCGGCGGTCTCGGTGCCGCCGCACGATACGGCGTGCGTTTGGCGCTGCCGTCCGACGCGGCGGCCTTTCCTTATGCGACTTTGGTTGTCAACGCCGGCGGTTCGTTTCTTGCCGGCTTGGTCGCCGGCTTGGTCGCGGGGGGGGCGACGTTGCCCGAGGAAGCGCGGTTGTTTTTGCTGGTCGGCGTCCTTGGCGGGTTCACGACTTTTTCGGCTTTTTCTCTCGAGACGGTCGAGCATTTGATGAACGGTGACGCGGCAATCGGCGCGATGAACGTTTTGCTGAGCTTGTTGCTGTGCGTCGCCGCGGTGGTCGCCGGTCTCTTTTTGGGGCGTGCCTTCGTCTGATTCATCGTCCCATGCTCGATTCGAAGTTACTGCGCGGCGATTTTGAACGCGTCGCCGCTGCACTCAAGCGCAGAGGCGTCGAGTTCGATCGCCGCACCTATCTGCAAGCGGAAGAGCGGCGCAAGACCTTGCAGGTCGAAGTCGAAGCCTTGCACAACGAAAGTCGGCTCAACGCCAAAGCCGTCGGCGCGGCGAAATCGGCGGGGGAAGACGTGCGCGAGTTGCTGCAATCCGGCGCGGACCTCAAGCGGCGGCTGGAGGCGCTGGAAAGCGAATTGACGAAAGCGCAGGAGGCGCTCGAGGCGACGTTGCTGAACCTGCCCAATTTGCCGGACGCCGCCGTGCCCGACGGCAAGGACGAGAGCGACAACGTCGAGAAGCTGCGCTGGGGCGAGCCGCCGGAATTTCCGTTCGACGTCAAGGACCACGTTGCGGTCGCCGAAGGGCTCGGGTTGATGGACGCCGGGGTCGCGGTGAAACTCGCCGGCAGTCGCTTTACGGTGTTGTTCGGGGAACTGGCGAAACTGCAACGCGCGCTGATTCGTTTCATGCTCGATTTGCACGTCGGGCGTCACGGTTACCGCGAAGTCTACGTGCCGTACATCGCAAACGCCGACTGTCTGCACGGCACCGGACAGCTGCCGAAGTTCGAGGAAGACCTGTTTGCGCTTGGTGCAGGCGATTCTTACCTGATACCGACCGCCGAAGTGCCTTTGACCAACCTTTGCCGGGACTCGATATTGGAAGAAGCCGATTTGCCGATGAAATTTGTCGCGCACACGCCGTGCTTCCGTTCGGAAGCCGGTTCTTACGGGAAAGACGCGCGCGGGCTGATTCGCCAGCACCAGTTCGAGAAAGTCGAGCTGGTGCAGATTGTGCGGCGTGAGGGTTCTCCGGCGGCGCTGGATGAATTGACCGGCCACGCCGAAGCCGTGTTGCAGGCGCTGGAGCTGCCTTACCGCGTCGTCGAGTTGTGTGCCGGCGACCTCGGGTTTGCATCGGCGAAAACTTACGACCTCGAAGTATGGTTGTCCGGCCAACGCTGTTACCGCGAGATTTCATCGTGCAGCAACATGACCGACTTCCAAGCGCGGCGGATAAAAGCGCGGGTGCGGACGAGCAAAGGCAAGACCGAGCTGGTGCACACCCTCAACGGTTCCGGTCTTGCGGTCGGACGCACGCTGGTCGCCCTGCTTGAGAACTTCCAGGACGAGCAAGGGCGCGTGCACCTGCCTGCGGCTCTCGCGCCTTACATGGACGGGCGGGACGTTCTCGAACCCGTTGCCGGGTGATGGCGGGAGGTCGGTCGAAGCCGTGCGGCGCGAATGCCGCCGGGCGCCTTGAATGGGTCGGGATCCGCCGGGCGCGCCGCGGCGCGGTTACATCGGTCAGGTTCGCCGAAATCGTCGCCGGACGCGGTATCGTCGGCGACCACGCTGCCGCACACGCCGGCGGCAAGCGTCAGGTAACGCTGGTGCAGCACGAGCATCTGCCTCTGATTGCGCACTTTGCCGGCGTTGACGCGGTTGACCCCGCTTCGCTGAGACGTAATTTCGTCGTTTCGGGCGTCAACCTGTGCGCGTTGAAGCGCGGCTGGTTTCGCATCGGGCGCGTGACCTTCGAGGTCACCGGCGATTGCGCTCCGTGTCGGCGCATGGAGGAAACCATCGGGCCGGGCGGCTTCGACGCCGTGTGCGGGCACGGCGGATTGACCGCGGTTGCGCACGACAGCGGGCGCGTTGCCGTCGGCGACAAGGTGGTCGCGGTTGACGGCGCCGCCGCGCCGGCGAAGTAATCCACTCAGCTGTTTTCCAAGTAATGCAGCAGCGCCCGGCGCTCGTGGTCGTCGGGGATCTTTATCTGCATCGTGGTTCCCGGCGCGAACGATCCGGGGTCTTGCAGGAACAAGTCGAGGTTTTCACGAGTCCAGCGTTCCGAGGCTTTGGCCTGCAACGCGGGCGAATAGTCGTAGTCGGCGAGCGCCGCAATTCGCCGGTCGTAGACTTTATGCAGGTTGGGGCCGATGCCCTGAGGGGAATTCGGTTTGACGCCGTGGCAGCCGACGCACTTGAAGGACAGCCGTTTGCCGGCTTGAGCGAGGGTTTCGTTCTTTCGCGGCAAGGATGATTCAGGGCGCAACCGGAACAGGTTTTGCCTGTCAGTCCATGCGAAAATTTCTCCGTTGGGGGTTTCGGTCAGATCCCTGATTCTCTGATTGAGTCTGATCGGTTCGCTGTAGATGACGCGATCTCCGTGCATTTGCAACCGGAACAGCGTCTTTCGCTTAAGCGAGCTGACCAGCAAATCATGCTTCCACAGCGGAAACAGATCCTGTTCGATCTTGATTAGGTTGGATACGCCGATTGACGGCGTCCACGCGTAAACCGGTTTCTCATAGTGAGCGTGTCCGTCTTGTTCGATCCCCGGTGGCCAGAAGTGCCTGCCGTAACTCGCCCCGTAAATTACGTGAGGCCAGCCGTAATTACGCCCGGATTTTATCCTGTTCAGTTCGTCGCCGCCTTCGGGGCCGTGCTCGGTCTCCCAGATCGAACCGTCGAGGGCATGATACAGCCCCTGCGGATTTCGATGTCCGGTTGAAACCATCTCGGCTGCTCCGCTGTGGCGGTTGATCTTCCAGATTTTTCCGTAAGAAGCGTTCGGGT
The DNA here is from genome assembly GCA_964347615.1 of uncultured Chromatiales bacterium. Lineage (GTDB taxonomy): Bacteria > Pseudomonadota > Gammaproteobacteria > Poriferisulfidales > Oxydemutatoraceae > CAYFZO01. The sequence goes on along the minus strand of CAYFZO010000014.1, from coordinate 33,528 downwards.
CTTGAGGAAAATTTTTCTTCAGTACATGCGTATCAAACTCGTGGTCGCCGACCGAAAACAACAGATTGTCCTTGTCCAGTCCGACGATTCTTCCTCCCGCCTGATTGCCGGTGAAAACAAATTTTGGTTTCTGAAGCTTGAAACAGGGGGTGGTTTCATAAAGCGTACGCCATTCGGGTGAGGGTCTGTTCTCGAGCAGGATCGAAACGTCGCCGGCCAACTTCGTAATCCGCAGCGTAAAGCAGTCTTTTTCAACGTTGTAAAAGTGGTGTCCGACGTATAAAACCTGCTTGCCGTTTTCCGCACCGGTGTATATATCGTTTACCCTGAAGGAAGCCTTTGTTACTTTTTTCCCCGTTTCCGAAGCGTACAGTTCACGGTAATTGATGGGAAACGTCGCGGATAACTTTCTGATATAGAGGTTTTCTTCGGCGGGCTCGTTTTTCTCTTTTTTCCTTAAGCTAAGATGGTAGATGTTTCCATAGCGGCCAATTAAGAGAAAGTTCTTGTTGTCTAACGCGCTGATGTAGCTGGGGACGTTTGATATTCTCGCCGGCAGGCGATAGTCGGTCACGTAGTACTTGGTAAGGTCAACGCCATAGAAAGTGGTGTGTAAGGAATGGTTTCGTGACTTGAACTTGGTTTCTTCGAGAGAATTCGTTAAGGGGGTCTTCGGATAAAAGATAAGGTGGCGGTAGGTGTAGGAGAAAGCCGCGGCGGAGAAAAGCAACCCGGCAATCAGGATGCGTCCCAAGTTTCTCCACCCGATGCTCTCTTTCCTGGAATCGAGAAAAGCCGCAAGAGCGGCGACTCCGACGAACAGGACCGTCGAAGCGATGATCTGCCGAAATTGCTGCTCGGCGAAAAACACGCCGTACAAGAGGAAAGCGACGCCGAGCACGGCCAAGCTCGCGATCGTGAATTTGCTTTCTTTGTTTCTGCTCGGGTGCTTGAAAAGAGCGGACAAGCCGGCGTAGGCGACCGCGATGACCAACGCGGACAGCAACAGGCTTGTTCCGCGCCGGCGATAAAACAATTCCATCCATTCGGCCCCGAACGTCAAGCTCAGCAGACCGAAGTGACTCGGCAGGATCAGTCCCACAATAGCTAGTTTTCGAAACAAGCTTTTTATCGACATCGAAAGATTGGAAGTTTATTCCGGTACCGGACTTTGTTGTTTTCTCGGATATGAAAAGGCGCCGCTGAAGCGGCGCCTTTTCGTTCCCGGTGGAAGGTTTTTTTATTCGCTGCTGCCGAAAAACGAGAACAGGTTCAGCAAGTGCACGAACAGCACGTAGATGTTTGCGAACATCGAGACGGTCATCACGATGTAGTTGGTTTCTCCGCCGTGCACCATTCGGCTGGTGTCGTAGAGGATCATGCCGCTCATCAAGATGACGGCCGCCGCCGAAATCGTCAGCGACAGCGCCGGGACCGAGATGAACAGGTTAAGAATGATTGCACCGAGCACGACGAGCAAGCCGACGAAGAGAAAACTGCCCATGAAGCTGAAGTCGCGGCGCGTCATCAACGCGTATCCCGACAGCCCGAAGAACACCGCGGCGGTGGTTACAAACGCCGCTGTCACAACCTCCGGTCCGTTCGGCAATCCGAGGTAGAAGCCGAGCACCGGGCCGAGCACGTACCCCATGAAGCCCGTGAACAGAAACGTGACGGGCAAGGCCCAAACGCTGTTTCTCATACGGTGGATGACGAAAGGCATGCCGATGAAGACCACCAACATCAGGATCGGATTTACGAAGCCCACGCGGCTCATCATCGCAACGCCCGCGGTGACCGCGGAAGTCAGCAGGGTCATGGTCAGCAACAGATAGGTGTTGCGTATGACTTTGTTGGTTGCGAGAACCGCGGCGCGTGATTGTGTCGTAGCGTATTCCATTTTTCTCACCTCTTTGTCGGGAGTTGAAAGTTTATGCGTTTCAGTCTAGCAAAAGTGGGGGGGATTCGCAAAAAAACAAGGTGGTGTCGGGCGGCGTCAGGCGGCGTCTTTCAAGGCGTTTTCAGACCCGCGGGGCGCTTCGGTCAAGGTCTGGGCTTCGCCGGCGCTGGTATGGGCACTGGAGGGCCTTGTCCCCACGTTGCCGCCCACGACGCCGACTTGTGCCATTATGGGCGGCGGTTCCGGGAGAGGTGGCTGAGTGGTCGAAAGCGACGGTCTTGAAAACCGTTGACCGTGCAAGCGGTCCGGGGGTTCGAATCCCTCCCTCTCCGCCGATTTGACTTTTGGGTCAATTAAGAAGAGAAACTCTTGAGATCAATGAGCGAATAGACCGTTTCGACGTTGCAGTTCATTCTTTCCGGTTATCTTCCCCAAGCGATTGCTTGATGATATTCCGTAACCGGGCGGTTCCCCGTCCGTCTCGTCGTTTTCCACGGCTAGACCGACTCTCTCAGCGTCAGCATCGGCGGTACGCGGACCAGACGGCGGGTCGTCAGTACGCCGATGACGCCGACGCCCGTCGCGCCGATCAAAGGGCCCGCGAGCCACAGCCACGGATGCAGGACGTGCTTCACGTCGAGCACCTGGGTTTGCAGCATCCAGACGCTGAGTTCCGCGCCGGCGGCGGCGAGCAGTCCGGCGAGCAGCCCGAGCGCGCAAAACTCGATGATCAAGCTGCCCATCACCAGCCGGCGGCTTGCGCCGAGCGCGCGGATGATCGCGTGTTGATTCACGCGTTCGTCCATGCTTGCCCGCACGCCGGCGAGGAAAACCAACGCGCCCGCAATCAACACCAGCCCGAGCACGAGCTCGATCGCAAGCGTTCCCCGGTCGATGATCGACTGGACCTGTTCGATGACCGCGTCGACCTCGATTACGGTCACGGTCGGCCAAGTGCGGAGAAACTCGTTCAGAAAGGTCTTCATTCCGGGCGGCAGGAAGAAAGACGTCATGTAGGTATGGCCGAAAGCGTCGAGTCCTCCGGGTGAAAACACGACGTAGAAGTTCGGCTGCAGGGTGTCCCAGTCGACCGTGCGGATACTCGCGACCCGTGCCGTGACGTTTTGCCCTTGGATCAGGAAGTCCAGGCGGTCTCCGAGATTGAGGCCGTTGCGCGCAGCCCAGTCTTTTTCCAGTGAGACCAGGGTTTCCCCGGCGTGGTTCTCAGGCCACCACTCTCCCGCGATAACCAGGTTGCCGCCGGGCGGCGGCGTCGACCAGGTCAGGTTGCGTTCGGAATCGATGCTTGGTGCGGGTTGTTCGGGGTCGCCTTCGGTTTTCTCGTGCTCTTCGGCGTTGCGTCCGTTGACCTTGACGATACGTCCTCGGACCATCGGGTAAAACGGCTGCACGTCGACCGCGCCGCCGAGCAGGGTTGCCTTTATCGGTTCGACCTCGCCGGGGGCGACGTTGATGACGAAGTGGTTCGGTGCGCCGTCGGGCAGTTGTGCCCGCCATTCGTCAATCAGTACGCTGCGAACCAACGTCAAGGTCAGCAACAACATGATGACGAGGCCGAACGCCAGCACTTGCAGCGTATTTTCCCGGCTGCGCCGCTGGATGCTCGACAGCGCCAGACGCCAGGCGTTGCCCGCGCGCATGCCGAGCGCTCGTCCGGATTTCAGCAGCATCGCGGTCAAGCCGCCGAACCCTGCCAGCGTGACCAGTGCGCCGGCGAGAATCACCACGGTCAACCGCGGGTCGCGGCTGTACCATAGTAACAATGTGACCAGCCCGGCCCCGCCGGCTGCATACTGGGCGGCGACGCTGAATCGGACGCCGCTGAAGTCGCGGCGGATGACCCGCATCGGCGAGACTCTGCGCAGTTGCAGCACGGGAGGCAAGGCGAACGCCGCCAGGCACAGCCCTCCGGTCAGTACGCCGGTTGCGAAAGGTCGCAGCCCGGGTGCCGGCAGTTCGACGGGAATCCACGGGTTGAGCAGCAGCGTAATCAACGCCTGTACGCCGAGGCCGACGAGCAATCCCGCGACGGCGGCCGGCGCGAACACCGCCGCCGTCAGCAACGTGAACAACCGGGTGACGTGCCGCGGCGTTGCGCCGAAGGTTTTCATGATCGCCACGTGGTCAAGATGCCGGGCGGCGTAGCGGCGCGCCGTCAGCGCGACGGCGACGCCGGCCAAAAGTACGGCCAGCAGGCTGCCGAGCAGCAGGAAGCGTTCGATCCGGCTCAACGCGTTGCCGACGTTCCGTAAGCCGTCGCGCACGTCGAAGTAGCGCATTCCCGAGTCCTCGACGCGTGCTCGCATGAAATCGTCGAACTTTTCCAGGTCCGCCGGGTCGCCCGCAAACAAATAGCGATAAGTGACGCGGCTTCCAGGTTGAATTACTTTGGTCGGTTCAACGTCGTCAAGGTGCATCATGACCCTCGGGCCGGCGTTCTCGAAGCCTCTTCCGCGGTCCGGTTCGCGCACGATGACGCGGGTGACACGGAAAGCCGCTTCACCGATTTCGATTTCTTCACCGACCGCGGTATCGAGCGCCGGCACAATCCGCGACTCAAGCCACGCTTCGCCCGGCGCGGGTCCGTGGGCGACGGTGACCGCGCCGATGAACGGCTCGGTGGATACTTCAAGGTTTCCGCGCAACGGGTAAGCGTCGTCAACAGCTTTCACCGACGCGAACTGCGCGCGCTCGCCGCTGAACACCATCGACAGGAACCGCACCATGCGCGAGCGCTGAAGCCCGACGCCCGCGGCTTCATCCCACCACGCTTCGGGAATCGGCTTGGTTCCTTCGACAACGCGGTCCGCGGCGAGAAAGGCCGTGCTTTCGGCGACCAGCGCGCGTTGCAAGCGGTCGGTGAACAACGCCGTCGCTGTCACGGTGGCGACGGCGACGACCAACGCTTGAAACAGCAGCGACAGCTCGCCCGAGCGCCATTCTCGCCGCAGCAGGTGCAAAGCCGGCGTCATCGGGCGCTCACTTTGCGGGCGCGGCGGTCAGCCGTCCCGAGTGAATCTCGATTCGGCGCTCGCAGCGCCCGGCGAGGTCCGGGTCGTGCGTCACCAACACCAGCGTCGTTCCGAACTCCCGGTTCAGTTCGAACAGGAGGTCGCCGACCGTCGCCCCGGTTTCCGTGTCGAGGTTGCCCGTCGGTTCGTCGGCGAACAACACTTTCGCCGACGAAGCGAAGGCGCGTGCAAGTGCGACCCGTTGTTGTTCACCGCCGGAGAGTTGATTCGGGACGTGCTGCATGCGTTGTTCCAAGCCGACGCGCTTCAGGAGTTCGCGCGCCGCGCGTTCGGGGCTTGCGTCTCCCCTGAGCTCCGCCGGCAACATCACGTTTTCCAAAGCCGTCAGGCCGGGCAGCAGATGAAACGACTGGAACACGAAGCCGACGCATTCGCCGCGCACCCGTGCTCGCGCTTCCTCGTCGAGCGCGGTCAGGTCGTGTCCGTCGAGAACGACCCGTCCGTGGCTCGGCAGGTCCAGGCCCGCCAGCAACCCCAGCAAGGTTGACTTTCCCGACCCCGACGCGCCCACGACGGCAATGCTTTCGCCGCGGCGGACGTCGAGGTTGACGTCGTGGAGGATGGTCAAGCCTCCCGCTGACGAGTTGACCGTCTTACCGAGGCCGCGGCAACGGATGACGACGTCGCCGCCGTCTCGGTCGTTACCTCCCGGCGCGGCGTTCGGATGGCGCGACGAAGCGGGTCGTTTGGCGTCGGATTGAATTTGCATGCTCGTCTGTTGCGGTTTCACGCCGTGTGGGTGCCGTCGGGCGTCGACGGGTCCGCCATCTTAACTTTTACGCCCGTGCCTGCAACGCCTCTCGTGATGTTATGATGGTCGTCCAGTGTTGCATTCGTCTTTCCGCCTTGTCTTTTCACCTCTTGTCTTAGCCGCGGCGGCGTTCGCGGGCTTTGTCGTTTCGGCTCAAGCCGAGGTCATTTTAGTCGTTGGGGACAGCGTCAGCGCGGCCTACCGCATGACGCCGGAGCAATCCTGGGTGCATCTGCTCGAGCGTCGGCTCGACGCGGCGGGGGACGGGCGCTACAAGGTCGTCAACGTCAGCGCTTCGGGGGAGACCACCGGCGGCGGCAAGGCGCGACTGCCGGCCGCGCTGGAGAAGCATGCCCCGGTCCTCGTGATCCTCGAGCTCGGCGGCAACGACGGTTTGCGCGGTTACCCGATCGCCCGTATCAAGGACAACCTTGACGCGATGATTACCGAGACCAAGGCCGCCGGCAGCGAAGTGCTCTTGCTCGGCATGAGGTTGCCTCCGAACTACGGGCGTCGTTACACCGAAGCGTTTCAAGCGTTGTACGCCGAACTCGCGTCGCGTCATTCGCTTCCATGGGTCGAGTTTTTTCTTGACGGCGTCGCCGGTCACGCCGAGTTGATGCAAGCCGACGGCATTCACCCGAAAGCCGTCGCTCAACAGCGTCTGCTGGACAATCTCTGGCCGCAGTTGAGCGTGTGGCTCGAACGGCGCGGGCAACGCCGTCGGCTGCACTGAGACGGGAGACGAGACGTTTGAGGTCGGCCTTCCGCCGTCGCTCCCGTCACTACCTAAGGCTGCAAGTCGCCGTCGCTACGGCTTCGCGCGGAGACGCCGCCGCCGTCTCACCCCCGCTGTCTGACCCATGAAGCGTCCCGGCGCGAGCCGGGCAAATCATTGCCCGAACCAAAAACGCAAGCCGGCGAGCACGAAGAATTCCTCGGTTCCTTCGCCTTCTTCACGAGCGTAATCCGCCGTGTTGTCGTACTTCTTCTCCCATTTGAGTCCGATGTAGGGCTCAAGCTGCCGGTGAAGTTCATACTGCATGCGCAGGCTGAGCTCGAGTTTCGACAAGCCCGAGCCCAAGCCGATTTCCGGGTCGTTGCGGCCGTAGATAAAAAATTCCACTTCGGGCTCCAACGTCAATTTCGGTGCAAGCGTGAGCTCGCGTGCGATTTCGGCGCGCAGGCCCGAGCGGCCGTTCTCGCCGAGCATCAGTGCGGCGTCAACCTCAAGAGCGTACGGCGCCTCGCCCTCAAACCCCAGCGTCAGCCAATTGCGTTCGGGTTTGGGCATTTGTTCCCTGCGCCATCCGGCTTGAAAGTCCCAGTGAGGCGTTATCGTGCGGTTGTAAAGCATTTCGAAGAAAGCGCCTTCGGTTTCACCGCTGGCGCGTGCGCCTTTGCTTTTGACCCAAAACTTGTGCACGTCGCCGCCAGCCCAGAAGTCGAGGTTCCAGAAGTACGAGTTTTCGCCGTCGTGGTTGCGTGCCTCGAGACGGTTGAATTTCAATTTCACCGCTTCGGCGTCGCCTTCTCCCGCGTCCGCGAAAGCCGGTGCGGCGCCCAGCGTGCAAAGCACGGCGGCAAAAACCAGGTTTTTTGCTGTTTTCTTGAAGAGGGGCATACGAAAAATCCTCCTGTGGGCTGTTAGGTAATGTTATATCATAACATTATTGATTATTACATGCAAGGGGAAGCCCGTATTCCTTTTTGAAAGTGCGTTGGGGTATTGAAGCAACGGATGCAAGGCTCCTGATTTGCAGCGCCGGATCGAGGTGGTTTTCGTTATGGGGGCGGGTTCCGCAAGGCGCGAGGAGAAGCTTGTTTTCGCCGTCGGCGCGCGAATTTGGGATGCTCGCGTGGATCTTGGGGAGGTTTTCACCGCTTATCGGCTTGGCCTCGCCGTCCGGTTCGACCGCCGAGGTTAAAATCACCGTGTGTTTTTGGAGGGTGTATCGGAATGAGCGTGCTGCATGAGAGCGTCGCTCAGCTGCTTCTCGAGTTGAAAGCCCGTCGGGCGTTGATTGCGTACAGCGGCGGGGCGGACTCGACCGCGTTGTTGCATTCAGCCTTGCACTGCTTCCTGGCGCGCGACGTCGAGGTCGTCGCGGTGCACGTCAACCACGGTTTGGACCCCGCCGCCGATGAATGGGAACGGTTTTGCCGTCGCCAGGCGGCGACGCTCGGCGCGGCTTTTCTGGCCTTGCAGGTCAACGCTGCCGCCCGCGGTGGGGTCAGCCCCGAGGGAGCCGCGCGTGCCGCGCGCTACGCGGCGTTGAAAGCGGCGATGCGGAGCGGCGACGTATTGATGACCGCCCACCACCGGGACGATCAAGCCGAGACTCTGTTGTTGCAGCTGTTGCGCGGCGGCGGTCCTGAGGGGCTCGCGGGAATGCCGGCTTGCGCGCGTTTCGGCGCCGGCCAAATCGTCCGTCCCTTTCTCGACGCGTCGCGTGCGCAGCTCAGGCGTTATTTACGGGATCATCAACTTGAATGGATCGAAGATCCGATGAACCAGGACTTGCGTTACGATCGCGCTTACCTGCGCCGGATACTCGCGCCGAGCTTGCATGAACGCTGGCCCGCGTGGCGCGAAACCTTGTCGCGGGCCGCCAGGCATCAAGCCGCCGCCAGCGAGCTGATTCGACGGTTTGCGCAGCAGCGCTGTCGGGATTGCCTTGTGACCGGCGGGGCGTTGTCGGTCGAGCGCTGTTTCGCATTGGACGACGTCGAACGCAAAGCCGTCCTGCGCTATTGGATCAAGCGAGCGGGTTTGCCGACGCCGTCGGAAAAGCAACTGCTTCGCCTGATTGCGGTGATGCTTTCCGGCACCGCACGTTCGGGAGCGCTGGTCAACTGGCCCGGCGCCGAAGTTCGTCACTACCGCGGACGCTTGTACGCGATGGCGCCGCTGGTGCCGCCCGCCGACCGCGGCGCGTGGCGTTGGCCTTGCGGAGCCGACCTTGAGTTGCCTGAGATCCCCGCCAGACTGAGTTGGCGCGAGCTCGCCGAAAGGGCGCCCGAACTCGGCGTCGTACCGTCGCTGAGCGTGCGTTTGCGTCGCGGCGGTGAAAAGTGCGCGTTCGCCGGCGGGCGTTTTCACAAGCCGCTGAAGAAAGTTTTTCAGGAACTCGGCGTACCGCCGTGGGAGCGCGACAGGGTGCCTTTGATTTATCTCGGCGACGAGTTGCGTTTGGTCTGGAACTCACCGGCGGACGCGGCTTCAAGGGGCGGTAATTGACGAGTTCGCGGCGGCAATCCCGCCGCCCGCTCGTGTGGTATATTAGCCCGCCATGGCGGCTGATACCCGATTCATCTTCTTCACGGGCGGCGTAGTTTCTTCTCTGGGCAAAGGTGTCGCTTCAGCGTCGGTCGGCGCTATTCTTGAAGCGCGCGGTCTTCGCCTCAGTCTCACCAAACTCGATCCGTACATCAACGTTGACCCGGGGACGATGAGCCCCTACCAGCACGGCGAAGTGTTCGTCACCGCCGACGGTGCGGAGACCGACATGGATCTGGGCCATTACGAACGTTTTGTCACTTTTCGCGCCGGCGGGCACAATAACTACACGACCGGGCAGATCTACGAGAGCGTCATCCGCAAGGAACGTCGCGGCGACTATCTCGGCGGCACGGTGCAGGTGATTCCTCACGTCACCGACGAGATCAAGGCCGCGGTGGGCAGGGGGGCCGGCGACGCCGACGTCGCGCTGGTCGAGATCGGCGGCACCGTGGGCGACATCGAGTCGTTGCCTTTCCTCGAGGCAATCCGCCAGATGGGCGTCGAGTTGGGCAGGCGCGCGGCGTTCGTGCACTTGACTTTGGTGCCGTTCATCTCGGCGAGCGGAGAGTTCAAGACCAAGCCGACCCAGCATTCGGTCAAGGAGCTGCGTTCGATCGGAATCCAGCCCGACGTGCTGCTGTGTCGTTGTGAACGTCTGCTGTCCGGCGAGGAACGCGCGAAGATCGCGTTGTTCACCAACGTCAGGAAAGAGGCGGTGATTACCGCGCAAGACGTCGCCAACGTCTATGAAGTGCCGTTGCGCCTTCACGCGCAGAAAGTCGACGAGATCCTGGTCGAAAAGCTCGGTCTTCGCCTGCCGCCCGCCGACCTCGGCGAGTGGAGCAAAGTGGTCGAGGAACACGCGCGCATCAGCCAAGCCTGCGATGCGACCGTGCAGGTCGCGATGGTCGGCAAATACGTCGGCTACACCGACGCCTACAAGTCGGTCAATGAAGCCTTGTACCACGCGGGCCTCAAGAACTCGGCCAAGGTCGAGATCGTCTACGTCGATTCGGAACGGCTCGAGTCCGAAGGTGCGGGAGCGCTTGAGGGCGCCGACGCGATCCTGGTGCCCGGCGGTTTCGGCGACCGGGGCATCGAAGGCAAGATCGAGGCCGCGCGTTACGCCCGCGAGAACAACGTGCCGTATCTCGGCATCTGCCTCGGGATGCAGGTTGCGGTGGTCGAGTTCGCCCGCAACGTTGCGGGTCTTGAAGGTGCGCACAGTACCGAATTTGCGCCGCACGCCGCACACCCGGTCATCGCCTTGATTACCGAGTGGCGCGACCGCGACGGCGACGTCGAGTACCGCACCGAGGATTCCGACCTCGGCGGCACGATGCGCCTCGGCGAGCAGGCTTGTCGCCTGACGCCGGGGTCGCGCGCCCGCGCTTTGTACGGCGACGACGCGATCGCCGAGCGCCACCGGCATCGCTACGAATTCAACAACCGCTATTTGGAGGCGTTGCAAGACGCCGGTATGCAGGTCGCCGGCAAATCGGTTGACGACAGCCTCGTCGAGTTGATCGAGCTGCCCGGGCACCCGTGGTTCATCGGTTGCCAGTTTCACCCCGAGTTCACCTCGTCGCCGCGCACAAGCCAGCCTTTGTTCGCCGGGTTCGTGAAAGCAGGGATGGAGTACGCGCGTAACCGTCGCCCCGAATTGCAGCTCGACCGCGCGGGATGAAGATCGGCGACGTCGAAGTCGGCCTTGAACGTCCGTTCATTCTGATCGCCGGGCCGTGTGTCATCGAAAGCGAGGCGCTGGCGATGGAGGTTGCCTCGGAATTGAAGCGGCTGACTTCGGAACTTTCCATTCCTTTCATCTACAAGGCGTCGTTCGACAAGGCGAACCGCAGCTCGCACCGGAGCTTCCGCGGGCCGGGCCTGACCGCGGGCCTTGAAATCCTGCGCAAGATTCGCACCGAGCTCGGGGTCGCGGTGCTGACCGACGTGCATGAGGACACGCCGCTCGACGAGGTCGCAGGCGTCGTTGACGTTGTGCAGACTCCGGCGTTCCTGTGCCGCCAAACCGACTTCATCCGTAAGGTCGCCGCTTGCGGCAAGCCGGTGAACCTCAAGAAAGGGCAGTTTCTTTCGCCGTGGGAGATGGTGAACGTCGTTGAGAAAGCGCGCGCCGCGGGCAACGAGCGCGTGATGGTATGCGAAAGGGGCGCGTGTTTCGGTTACAATAACTTGGTTTCCGATATGCGCTCGTTGGTCGTGATGAGGGAGACCGGCTGTCCGGTGATTTTCGACGCGACCCACTCGGTGCAGCTGCCCGGCGGTAAGGGGTCGGTATCCGGAGGGCAGCGCGAGTTCGTTGCGCCGCTCGCCAAAGCCGCGGTCGCGGTCGGCTTGTCGGGGGTGTTCATGGAGACCCACCCGCGGCCGGACGAAGCATTGAGCGACGGGCCGAACGCCTGGCCCCTGAAGCGCATGAAAGCGTTGCTCGCAAGCCTGAGGGAGATTGACGCCGTCGTCAAAGCCGACCCGGCGAGCGTGTAGTGCAACCAAGGCACGTCCGGTTGTGCTTGCGCCGGGCGGCGATGCAGGAAGGATTATGGACAAGATCATTTCACTGCGCGGGCGGGAAGTCATCGACTCGCGCGGCAACCCCACGGTCGAAGCCGACGTCGTCACCGAATCCGGGGCGCTTGGTCGTGCCTCGGTTCCTTCGGGGGCTTCGACCGGCTCGCGTGAAGCGGTCGAATTGCGCGACGGCGACAAGGCAAGATTCAACGGTCAGGGCGTCACCCGCGCGGTTGCCGGCGTCAACGGTGAAATCGCCCGTGCCGTGATTGGCTTCGACGCCTGCGACCAGCGCGCACTTGACGAACGCTTGATTGCGCTCGACGCGACCCCCGATAAGAGCCGTCTCGGCGCCAACGCCTTGCTCGCGGTGTCGCTCGCCGCGGCGAAAGCCGCCGCGGCCGGGAGCGGACGTGCGCTGTACCGTTGCCTCGCCGAAGGTCGCCGCCCGCGGCTGCCGGTGCCGCTGATTAACATCCTCAACGGCGGCTCGCACGCCGCCGACAGTACCGACGTGCAAGAGTTCATGGTGGTGCCGGTCGGCGCCGGCAGCGTCGCCGAGGCGGTGCGCGTCGGCTCGGAGGTGTTCCAGTCCTTGAAGAGCGTGCTCAAGGAGGAAGGCTACGTGACCACCGTCGGCGACGAAGGCGGGTTCGCGCCGAGCCTTTCGACCAACGAGGCGGCGATCGAGATCGTGCTTGAAGCGGTGCAGCGTGCAGGGTACAAGCCGGGCGACGACGTGTGGCTTGCCCTCGACGTCGCGGGCAATGAGCTTTATCGCGACGGCCGTTATCACTTCGACTCCGAATCGAAATCCTACGACGCGCAAGGCTTGATTGCCTGTTACGAAGATTGGGTCTCCAAGTACCCGATACTCTCGGTCGAGGACGGGCTCGGCGAGCATGACTGGGACGGCTGGAAGGAATTGACCCTGCGCCTCGGCGACAAGGTGCAGCTGGTCGGCGACGACTTGTTCGTGACCAACCCTGAACTGGTGCGTAAAGGCGCCGAGATGGGCGTCGCCAACTCGGTGCTGATCAAGGTCAACCAGATCGGCACCCTGAGCGAGACTTTCGACGCGATCGACGCGGCAGGCGCCGCCGGGTATTCGTGCATCGTCTCGCACCGCTCCGGCGAGACCGAGGACGTAACCATCGCCGACCTTGCGGTCGCGACCGGAGTCGGGCAAATCAAGACCGGTTCGTTGTCGCGTACCGACCGCGTCGCAAAGTACAATCAACTGATGAGGATAGAAGAACAACTCGTGGGGGAATGCGCTTACGCCGGGCGCGACGCGTTCGAGGGCTTTCTCGGGTAGGATGATGAGTCTGAAAGCCAAGCTTCTGGTTGCCACGCTGCTCACGCTGTTGGTGCTGTTGCAAGCGGGGCTGTGGGGTCGGCAGGGGCTGATCGACTTGTGGCGGCTGCATGCCTTGAACGCGGACAGCGAAGCCGAGAACCAGGAGCTCAGGGTGCTCAACCGCGCGCTTGCGAGAGACGTGGCCGATATGAAATCGGGATACGGCGGAGTGGAGAAAGAAGCGCGTGAGGAACTCGGCATGGTCAAGCAGGGGGAGACTTTCTTTCGGGTGACCGAGTTTCCCCCCGAGGACGCAGGTCTGGATGAGTGACTACTGGGGCGTGATGCCGGCTGCGGGTCGCGGTGAGCGTTTTAACGCAACCGTGCCCAAGCAGTACCTCCGTGCCGGCGCTGAGTTCCTGATCGACCGCAGTTTGGACGTGTTGTTGCGCAACGGGCGTTTGCGTCGCATCGTCGTCAGCCTCGCCGAGGACGACCGATGGTGGTCGCACACCCGCCACGGCGCCGACCCCCGTGTGACGACTTGCACCGGCGGAGCAACCCGCGCGCAGTCGGTTCGTCGCGCGCTCGAGCGCCTGCGCGAGTGGTCGTCGCCTCGGGATTGGGTCGTCGTGCACGACGCGGTGCGTCCGTGTGTCGGCGAACGTGAACTGCCGGCGCTGATCGAGGCGTGCGGCGACGGCGACGTCGGCGGTGCGCTGGTTGCGCCGGCGATAGATACGATGAAGTACGTGCGTGAAGCTTCGGACGTCGGGCTTGAGGTCGATCGTACGCTCAACCGCCGTCGGTTGATGCGTGCGTTGACGCCGCAGATGTTTCGTTTCGATGCTTTGACGGCGGCGCTCGACGCGGTCATCGCCAGCGGCGAGGAAGCCGGCGACGAAGCGCAGGCGATGGAGCTTGCGGGACACGACGTCGTTGCGGTCGAGGGCGACCCCGCCAACGTCAAGCTGACTTATGCGCACGAATTGCCGATGGTCGAGGCGTGGCTTGCGGTCAACGCGCCGGTCGGTGCAGCGACAAGGGAAGCGCGGTGACGACCCGGGTCGGCTTCGGTTTCGACGCGCACGCTTTCGCCGACGGGGAAACGCAGGACGGCGGCCTGATGCTCGGCGGGGTGCGCGTCCCGTTCGAGCGCAGTCTCGCCGCGCATTCCGACGGCGACGTGCTGCTGCACGCCTTGTGCGACGCGTTGCTCGGCGCCGCGGCGCTCGGCGACCTCGGAACGCACTATCCGAACGACGAGGCACACCGGGGCATCGCCGGGCGCGATCTGCTCAAGCGCACGATGAAGCGGGTCGGCGAAGCCGGTTTCGTCGTGGTCAACGCCGATGTGACGGTGGTCGCCGAACGTCCGCGCGTCGCGCCGTTCGTCGGCGAGATGCGCGCACTCGTCGCGGCGGAGCTCGGCGTCGCCCTTTCTTGTGTCAACGTCAAGGCCACCACCACCGACGGTCTCGGGTTCACCGGACGCGGCGAAGGCGTCGCCGCGTTTGCCGTGGCGTCGGTCGTTTCATCCAACGCCGAATCACGTTGAGCAGAAGGACAGATGAATCACCGCACGGGTTCCGTCGCCGAGGTCGCAGCTCGGGGTGAAAGCGCGAGCGGCTTCGCCGACGAAGCCGTCCGTTTGCTCGCCGGCGACGGTCCTTTTGCGTCGTTGGTCGAGGGATTTCGCGCTCGTCCGCAACAGGAGGCGATGGCCCGCCGCGTCGCCGCTTCGATCAAGGGCGGCGACAACCTCGTGGTCGAAGCCGGTACCGGCGTCGGCAAGACCTTCGCATATCTCGTGCCCGCGGTGCTGTCGGGCAGAAAGGTGGTGATTTCGACCGCGACGCGCTACCTGCAGGATCAGATTTATTCCAAGGACCTTCCGCTGGTGCTGAAGGCGCTCGGCGTCGCGGCCGACGCCGCGTTGCTCAAAGGCAGGAGCAACTACCTGTGCCTCGAACGTCTCGAGCAGGCTTGGAAAGCGCGTTCGCTCGACGAGGTCGGCGGTGACTTGGTCGAGCGCGTTCACCGCTGGTCGAAAACCACCTCCGGCGGCGACGTCAGCGACTTCGACGAGCTCAGCGAAAACGACCCGTCGTGGGCGGCGCTGACTTCAACGCCTGAGAACTGTCTCGGTACGCGCTGTCCGAAGTACGATCAGTGTTTCGTCGTCGCCGCGCGCAACCATGCCCTGCAGGCCGATTTGGTCGTCGTCAACCATTACTTGCTGCTTGCCGACATGAGCTTGAAAGAGGAAGGTTTCAGTCAGCTGCTGCCCGAAGCCGCGACCGTGATCGTGGACGAGGCTCACCAGCTCGGCGACGTCGCCGATCAGTTCTTTGCGCTTTCGTTCAGCGCTCGTCAGTGCACCCAGCTGTTGCGCGACCTGCGCGTCGTCGGCGACGAAGCCAAGACGCCGGCGTTGCTGAGCGCCGCCGAGGAATTGGAAGACGCGGTCAAGACGACGGGCAAAGCGCTCGCCAAACTGCCGGAGAGAGAGGCGACCGAGAAAGCGCTCGAAAACGACGCGGTCGCCGCCGCGCGCGGGGCGCTTTCCGCCGCGCTCGAGCATCTGGAAGCCGCCTTGAAAACCCGCCGTGAGCAGTCCGAACAGCTGCATAACCTTTGGGAACGCGGTGAAGACCTGAAGCGGCGGTTCGTCGAGGTGCTTGAAGCCGGCAGCGGGCGGGTCGGTTGGTACCAGGCCGAGCGCGGCGGGTTCCGCTTTCACTCGAGCCCCGCCGAGATCGCGCCGTTGCTCGACGACAAGCGACGGCTGTACGACGCGAACTGGATCTACACTTCGGCGACCTTGTCGGTCGGCGGCGACTTCAGCTATTTTCTCGCTTGCACCGGCCTCGACGACGACTGCGACTGCGTCGCACTCGACAGTCCTTTCGACTACGCCGAACAAGCCGCGCTTTACGTACCCGCGGAGTTGCCCGACCCGAATCATCCCGAGCACACCGCGAGCGTGGTCGAAGCCGGCTACCCCCTGATCGAGATGGCCGAGGGCGGGGCGTTCCTGTTGTTCACCAGTCACCGCGCCTTGCAGGAAGCGGCGGAGAAGATCGCCGCCGAGACCCGTTACACTCTGCTGGTGCAGGGAAAGGCGCCGAAGATCGAGCTGGTGCGGCGCTTTTGCGACGAGCCCGACGCGGTGCTGCTCGGCACCTCGGGCTTTTGGGAAGGCGTTGACGTGCGCGGGGCCGGACTGCGTTGCGTCATTATCGATCGTCTGCCTTTCGCCTTTCCCGGCGATCCGCTGACGCGCGGGCGCATGCGCCTCGCCGCCGAGGAGGGGCGCAACTTCTTCAAGGAAACGACGTTGCCCGAAGCGGTGATTTCACTGCGCCAGGGCATCGGACGCTTGATCCGCGACGAGACCGACAACGGCGTCGTGATGATCGGCGACAGGCGGCTGCGGACCAAGCCCTACGGCAAGGTTTTTCTGGAGAGTCTGCCGCCGATGAAGCGTTGCGGGCGGCTTGAACTTCTGCGCCCTTATCTCAGGGCGGGCGCGACGCGGTGAACCTGCTTGCGATCGACACCGCGACCGAGGCCTGTTCGGCGGCGCTGAGATGCGGCGGCGAGGTCCGCGAGGAGTTTGCGGTTGCGCCGCGGCGTCACAACCAGCTGCTGTTTGAGATGTGCGACGCCTTGTTCGCCGCGGCGGGTATCGGACCCGACGCGCTCGACGCGCTTGCGTTCGGTCGTGGCCCGGGTGCGTTCACCGGAGTACGCGTTGCGGCGGCGGCGGCGCAAGGCATCGCCTACGCTCATCGATTGCCGGTGGTTGCGGTGTCGGATCTTGCGACGCTCGCGCAGCAGTTGTTCGACGATTGCGACGAGCGGCGTGCGCTGGCGGTGATCGACGCGCGCATGGGCGAGGTGTATTACGGTTTCTTCCGCCGCGGCGTCGGCGGCTTGGCCGAAGCCGAAGGCGACGAAAGCGCGTCGCCGCCCGAACGGGTCACGGGGCTCGAAACGTTTTCCGGCTGCATCGGCGGCAGCGGCCTCAAGACGTACCCCGCGCTCGGTTCACGGCTGAGCGTGTGCCGTCCCGAACTGCTGCCTCGCGCCGGCGCGATGCTGAAACTTGCGGCGGCGAAGGTCGCCGCCGGCGACGTCGTGGAACCCGCGCAGGCGCTGCCGGTGTACGTGCGCGACCGCGTCGTGTGAAAACGCGCGCGTTGCCGTCGTTAACGTCGCAACGCTGCCGTCATGCGGCGATTGAATACGGCCTCCGGGAGTGGAACGGTCGGACGTGGAGCCGGCGCCGTCGGTCGGCCTGTGAGTCGACCCGTGAAGCGTCAAATTGATAGGAAGTCCTTGTGGATTTTTGTACATAATTTCCCTAATATAGTCGGGAACACCGGCACAATGCCGCGCCACTACAGGAGAGAAACGACGTGCCTTCCGCACCGCCCGACGAGTCGAGTTTCGTGACGGCCTCGCCGCTCGGGCGGATCGAGGTCGTGATGCGCGGCGACGCGGTCGCGGCAATCCGTTATCTCGACGCCCGTGCCTCAAGCTTGCGGGGGCGGCAAGCGCGGCGCGGCAAGCCGCAAACCCGAGCCGCGCGCGACGTCGAGGAGCAGCTGCGCCGCTACTTCGACGACCCCCGCCGGCGTTTCAAGTTGAAGCTTGCGCTCGACGGCACGCCTTTTCAGCAGCGCGTGTGGAAGCGGCTTGTGCGCATTCCCCCGGGCAAACCGCTGAGCTACGGCGAGCTCGCCCGCCGTCTCGGCACGGGACCGCGCGCGGTCGGCGGCGCCTGCCGCGCCAACCCCGTGCCGATCGTGATTCCCTGTCACCGCGTCGTTACCACGAGCGGCGTCGGTGGCTACTGCGGTAACATGCGAGGGAAGATGCAGCGTGCCAAACGCTGGTTGTTGCGCCACGAAGGCGCTGAGATATAAATATAAGGAGGAGACACGATGGGTGAAGAGACGAGGCAGGACATTCGGGCCTTGCTGAAACGTTTCGGCATCAAGGCCGACGAGCACATCACGGCTTATCTGGATAAAGCCGGCGACGGCTCTGACTTGTCGTTGCGCCTGACGCTCGAGGACATGGGCGGAGGCGACGCGCCGATGTCGCCGCTGACGCTCGACGGCAAGATCAGGCGCTAAGCTGGTGAGGAGAGATGGCGCCTCTCTTCGCCTCTATGAGACGGCTTGTTCCACCTTTGTCGCTGATTATCACGAAAGATAGCCGAGATTAGCCGCTTTTCCGGGATGTTTACCCTATTGACCGCCGTTCGCCACCGGTTCCTGCATGTTTTGCCCGATTTTGTCCTGGACAAGAGCCGCCATCGAAGCACGGCTTCCATGTAAAATCTAAGGCTGCAACGCGCGATGTGCGCAGCTTTTCAAGGCGGTTGGTAAAACATCCACGTCTTCAAAATTTACAAGGGGAGCTTAAATGAAACCATCTTCAATCTTTTCCCGCGCCGGCGTTACCCTGTCGGTGGCGGCTTTCACCATCATGGCGTCCACGGTTCAAGCCGACGAGACCTGCATGTCGCCCTACATGGCGAAAATCGTCGGCCAAGAGGACTACGTCTACGTCTGGACGCTCGGTATCGAAGGGCTTGGGGACGAGCAGGACAAATTGGTCACCATCGACGTCAATCCGAATTCCAAGACCTACGGCAAAGTGGTTTCGACCTTGTCGGTCGGAGGGCGCAACGAAGCCCATCATTCGGGTTTGAGTGACGACCGCCGCTATCTCTGGGCGGGTGGACTCGACAGCAATCATATTTTTGTCTTTGACGTTCACACCGACCCGCGCAAGCCCAAGCTGCACAGAACCATCAAGAACTTCGTGGACAAGACCGGCGGTCTCGTCGGCCCGCACACGTTCTACGCCTTGCCCGGCCGGATGATGATCAGTGCCCTGTCGAACAATAAGGATCACGGCGGGCGCACCGGTCTCGCCGAGTACACCAACGACGGCGAATACATTACGGCGCATTGGACGCCGACCGACGGCGAGCTGCGAGGCGCGGTCAAGAGCGGCAACCACGCCGACGGTTACGGTTACGACGTGCGCGCACTGCCTCGTCGCAACGTGATGGTGACTTCGTCTTTTACCGGGTGGACAAACTACATGATGGACCTCGGTCAGCTGATTAAGGACGAGGAGGCGATGAAACGCTTCGGCAACACCGTCGTAATTTGGGATTTGCACACCCGCAAGCCGAAGAAAGTGCTCGACGTACCGGGCGCACCGTTGGAAATTCGTTGCGCGTGGGGCCCACGACACGATTACTGCTTCACGACCACCGCGCTGACCTCGGAGTTGTGGGTCATCTATGAGGACGAGAACGGCGAGTGGCAGGCGAAGAAGAGCGCCGACATCGCCCGCAACGAAGGCGACCCTCCGATCCCGTTGCCGGTGGACATCTCGATCACCGCCGACGATCAGGGGCTGTGGATCCAGACTTGGTTCGACGGCAAGACCCGCTACTTTGACGTCAGCGACCCGTTCAACGCTAAACAGTTGTACGAACGTAAGATCGGCGAGCAGGTCAATATGATTTCCCAAAGCTGGGACGGCGAGCGCTTGTATTTCACCTCTTCGTTGCTCGGCAACTGGGACCGCAAGGAAGGCGAGGATGATCTCCAATACTTCAAGCTCTATCATTGGAACCCGGAGGCCAAGAAGGAGGACGAGAAAATGGATCTGAAAATCAATATTGATTTTCTCGCCGAAAAACTCGGGCTTCCGCACCAGATGCGTTTCGGCGCGTATTCGCTGTACGGAGAAGCGCCTTCGCTCGATGAGAAAGTTAAGGTGACACAAACAACGAACTGAGCGCGTCGCCCCAAAGCGTTCGTTCATCAAGGCCGCCTCGCACGAGGCGGCCTTTTTTTTGTGCGTCAGCTCCGCGGGAAAGCCCGTCGGCATGAAGCCGACCTGAAATGCCCGCCGAAGTTCCCCCGAGGTTTTGTCCCGGCGCGGCGCAAGCCTGCTTGAAAATCGCTTGTCAAGGTCCTTGCCGGTGCGGGTTGCGCCGGCGGCGATTTTCGGTGTTCCTCTTGGGTGGGTAGGCGACGCTAAGCTCTTGTTTCTTCGGCTTGGATCGGCTTTATCGGCTCGTTGCTACCACTCGTCGCCTTGCAGCTTCAATACGGCGTTGCGCGCCTTACATTGGCGCGCATGGACGTTGAGTTTCAAAACAGGACGGTTTGCGTCGGATGGCGGCGGCTTTTGCCGCTCGCTGCGCTTGCGTGGTCGGGTGTTGCGTACGCGATGTACGACTCCCCCGGTCAGGTCGTCAACCCGGACCTCGGTTCCGAGGCCGGTCGAAGCGTCGCTCCCGATATTGTCCCCGGTGAGCCGGGGCGGGTTGAACCCGCCGGGCGCGGATCGCCGTGGTGGAAGTCATGGTGGAGGCCGCGTACGCGCGTCTTCGACAAACGGGGCGGGAGCTTGCCGGCGCGCAAGCTGAACGCCGTCGAGGACGATTCGGGACTGAACGAAAAAATCATCGCTCATTCGGACGCGACGCAAGTGCGCGAACTGGTCGCCTTCCTCGTGCCGCACGGCTGGCGCGTGCATTACGACGTCGAGGCGTCGCGGCTGGAGCGGGAGATTGTCTTCCACGCCGAGACCACGCGCCGGCGCGCGCTCGATCAGTTGTGCCTGAGTCTCGGGCTGAAAGGCATCTTTTATCCTTATAAACGCTTGGTGCTGATTGTCGAGGGACGTTCACAATGAAGCGCGTGGACGTAATCGCCGTGGTCGCCGCCGTCGGTCTCGTCAGCGGCTGCTGGCCGCAGTTGGCACCGGACTCTCCCGTCGGAGGGGCCGAGCCGCGGTTTGAGTCCGCCGAGGCGCCGCCGCACCCGCCGGTGTACGTCAGACCTTTGCCCGCGCCCGTGCACCCTGCGTTGTTGCGCAAGGTGCGCGTCAATTTTCCGCCCGGCGGCGTGACCCTGCAGACCGCGATCGTCAAGGGGTTGCCGTTTGCGGTGACGGTCGCCGCGCGCGACGAGTTGGTGGATTTGAACGCGCCGATTTCGGTGCGCGCCGACGGTGTCACCGTCGAGGCTTACCTCAAGCAGCTTGAAGGTGAAAGCGGCTACCGGATCGAGCTGTTTCCGGAAAAAGGCATCGTCGAGGTCGCGGTGATGATTACGCGCACTTGGCATCTGCCCGCGCTCGCCGGGATGGGCAATTTCAACGCGCGCCTCGGATTCGAGGAGGACGAAGGCGACGAGGAAGGCGATTCCGGCGGCGTCGAGAGAAGCCACACGATGAGTTCGTCGCTCGCCAGGGACGACGAGGTGTGGGAGTCGATCGTCGCGCACGCCCATTGCATCCTCGGCACCGCAGAGTGCCTTCGCGGCGGACAAGCGCCGTCGGACGCCGAAGCGGCGGTTTCGCCCGAGGCCCGGCGCGGGTCGGGGGCGTGGCTGGTGGACAACCGCCGTCTCGGCACGATCAGTGCGGGCGGCAGACCGCAGCCGATGGCGATGCTTGATCGGTGGCTTTCCGAAATGGTTACCGACAGCCTGCGCTTGGTTCGTCTGGAGTGCGCCATCTTGGACGTGGCGGTGGACGAGCAACGTGCCGCGGGCGTTGACTTCAACGCGATTTTCGGTGACGACGAAGACTTCGTCAGAATCGCGCGCCAATCGGTTGCGCAAGACGGTGCCGCCACCGATTGGACCGTCGGTGCGGTTCTTGACGGCGGGCGTTTCGATCTCGATTTCTTCATTCGGCGCCTCGCGCGGCGTACCGACGTCGAAGTCAAAAGCAGGGCGCGGCTGGTCGTCACCAACGCCGCGACCGCCTACCTCAACACCGGCGAGGTGTTCTCGTACCTGTCGGGTATCGAGTCGGTTGCGACCGAGGGCGTTGCGACCACGTCGTTCGAGCAAAGTCGTCTGCAAATCGGCCTGGAACTCGCGGTGACCCCGCGCATTCTCGACGACGGTGGGCGAATGCTGGTCGAGGTCGTGCCTATCCTGTCTTCGGTGGTGCGTTTCGACCAGCTCGGCGACGGCGCCAATCGAGTCAACACGCCGGTCATCGCGTTGCGCCAGATGAGCTCGCAAGCGATTACCCGCAGCGGCAGGCCGGTGGTAATCGGGGGGCTGAGTTGGAAGCGGTTGGCCGCCTCGGAAAGAAGCCGCGCGGCCGGCACCGTGTTGGAGAAGTGGCTTTCCTCGCACGACAAGAAAGACGAATCGCGGCAGTTGTTGATCGTGATTACGCCGTGGGAGGTGACGGTATGAGCGCGTGGCGGCCGGGGGGCGTCGCCGTCGTCGGCGGACAGCGCTGCGTGGTGTTGCGCGACGCGGTTGCCAGCGTCTTGCCGCCGACCGACGACGTTGTGGTGATCGACCGTTTCGGCGCCGCGATGGTGTATTGCGCGGCGGATGAATTGAAGCGCGCACGCAAGCGCCATCCCGAGCTTGCGGCTTACGGTTTTTGGCAGGTGCTCCTTCATTCGGAGTCGGCGGACCTCGATGAACGCCTGCAAGCGGTTTATTTCGGCGCGGGCGACGGACAGTACCTGTACCGGGAGCCGCCCGCGGTGTTGTTCACCGGTGAGATACGCGACGGCAAATTGATTGCCAACGCCGGCTATGCAATCGATCTCGGCACCGCACGGGTGATCGAGTGCGAGGTTCGGCGGTTGCGCTTGCCGCGCAAGGCGGTGTTGTCTTTCGCCGAACGCGAGCGCGAACGCACGGTGCGCAAGTTCAGGTTTGCGCTGAGCTTTGCCGCGGTGGTGGCTTTCCTCGGCGCCGCGTGGGTCGCCTACGACGTCAAGCGAGCCGACCGAGACGCCGGTCTGCAAACCATGCGTGAGGCGTTCGATCTGCGCGCCAAGGCGCTGGTGTTGCGCAAAGCCGAATTGCGCGACACCCGCATCGGCGCGTGGCCGAACCAGCGCCGAGCGCTCGACGATTTGCTGCATTTCGCGGTCGCGCTCGAGGAATTCACTTTACCCGAAACGCCGCTCGACCATTCGGCGTTTGAAGTGCACACCCGGGCTGAAGAGACCGAAGGGCTCGAGCTGCTTGGATTGCCGCCGTTGCTGTCCACGGTTGTCACCGCGGTCGGCCATCGTCGCGACGGTTTGACGTCTTTACGCGGGAGGCGGCGGTGAGGCTGCTCCCCTTGATGGTTTTTGCCGCCTCCGCGGGCGTCGGCAGCGGCATGGCGTCTTTCAAGTACGCGTCGCAGCTCAATTACGACAACGCGATGTTGACGCTGCGGGTGCATCAAGCCGAACGTCGTATCGCCGATTTGCACGAACAACGAGCCGTACCTCGGGAGCTCTCGCGTCCGAACGCTTTCGCCGCCGGCGAACGCGAGAGGACGCCGCGTTCGGAGAAGCGAGGCTCACGCCGGTGAAGTCGCTGTTGTTCCTGATTCTGGCGGGTGCGGCGGGTCTCGGCGCCGGCGTTTCGATCTTTGAGTTCGTCCCGCAGCCGGACCAAAGCAACGACGCGCTCGCCGAGCAATTGCGGCGTCTGGAGCACGAGGTGGACAGACTGCAGGCGCAACGTCCGGCACGCCCGGTTCATGCTCACTGGAAACGCTTTGAACGCCATCTCGACACTTACGAACGTTTGGATTTCTCACGTGCGCCGCCCGATCAAGCCGGTCGTTCCGAGTTCGGCGGCGTGCAATGGGGCGGAGTGATGAGCGGGCCGGTGCTCGACCTGTTGCTCGCCGCGCGCCTCGCGCAAACCATCGTGCCGGTGTATTTCGACCGGGTTGCGGTGAAAGGTGACGCTGCGCGGATGAACTTTTACGTGCTCGGTGCGAAGGAGGAGTGAAATGCGTCGGCAATTTTTAGTCTTTGCCCTGGTTGCCTTGGTTGCCTTGGTGGCGTGGGTTTCCGCGGGACAAGCCCAAGCCATCGATCAGGATCCCGTTCCGGTCCCGGAGGCAAGTTCCGGGACGACGCTTGCGGTGACCGTCGCCGGGCCGGGCGGCACCTCGCGGCACCTTGCATCGCCGCAGTTGTTGAGCAACGAGATCGCGGTGCTGCTCGAGCATCTGCAAAGCCAACACGTTTATTTGAAGCATCTGGAAAACGTGCGTCGCGCGCTCGAGAAAGAGTTGTCCATCGTCAGGCTGATGCGCGAATGTGACGGGTTCGGCAGCACGTGTACCGGTCGCGGCATCGTCGACAAGCCTGAACCGCCCGTGGTGCATGAATCGCCGGCGGCGGCGCCCGCGTCCGGGGAGCCTCCTCCTCCGCCGGCGCTGACGCCGGAGCCGGCGCCGGCGCCGGTGGTGCATGAATTGCCGATCGTTGTGGGCATCTACCGCGACACCGCGTCGCTGATTTATTCAAACCGCCGAATCGAAGTGCGTCGCGGCACGAAGGTCGGACCGTTTGTCGTGACCGCGGTTGCGCTCGACAGGGTCCGGTTGGACGGGCCGCGCGGCGAGGTGAGTTTGCCGTTGCGGTGGACCCCGTCCGTACTGCGGGTTCCGACCGGTGGTTTCGGCGAGTTCTGAGGCGCGACGTGAAAGCGAAGTTCCAGGAGTTGACCGCAAGGTTGTCGGCGATGCCGGCGATGCCGTCGGCGGTTGCGGCCGCGACCTGCCCGCAATCGCCTCGGCAGGTCGTGCCGAAGCTGCTCGACGTGGGGGTTCCCGCCGCCGCGCTGACCCGCGCGCTCGCCGAGACGTTCGACTATCCGATTTACAGCGAGGAGCGCGACGGCGAATTTGTGCACGCCTGCGAACACGGGCGGTGGGGCTACGTCGGCGGCGTTTTGTTCGTCGGGTGTCCTTTCGACCCCGGCTTGCAACCCGCGGTGCTGCTCGCACCCGACGCGTACCGCGATTTCACCGGTTTCGGTCTGTTGCCGGTCACTGGCGAACGGAGCGAGGTCAGCGACGGCGGCTATGACCGCGTACAGGCCGAGAAGGTTATTCGTCGCTGGCTTGAACGTGCGGTTGCGCAGGGCGCGACCGACATGCATGTCACGCCGCTGACCGCCAATTACGTCCGCGTCAGGACCCGCGTCGACGGGCAGTTGCAGACCCTCGACGAAATTGCGATGAGCAGCGAAGAGACGAGTTATCGGTTCATATCGAACATGCTGTTGAAGATGATGAATTGCGCGACCGGCAGCTTCATCCGTCCGGTTGACGGGCGCTTTGAATACCACGCTCAAGGGCGGCGCGTTGAAGTGCGCGCGGCGATGCGTCCGGTCAGCGTTCAGGGCACTCCGTCCCAGGCTTTCTACCTCAGGTTCTTGGGCGTGCACGACGCCGGCAGTCTGAAGTCTTTTTCGGCGCTGGGGTTCACGGCGCGTGCGCAAGCCGCGTTCGCCGAAGTTCGACGTCTGAACCAAGGGTTGGTGCTGATTACCGGTCCCACCGGGTCGGGCAAATCGACGACGCTGTACGCCAACCTCGCGAAGATTGTCAGCGACGATCCCTGGCGTTCGGTGCAGACGCTCGAAGACCCGGTCGAGCTCGACTTGCGCGGCATCGATCAGACTCAAATCAACGAAAACGCCGGTATGGGTTTTCACGACGGCCTGAAAGCACTGATGCGCAGCGACGTGGACGTGATCTTGGTCGGTGAGATCCGTGACCCGGAAACCGCGAAGCTCGCGGTGCGCGCGAGCCTCACCGGACATCTGGTGTTTGCGACGGTGCACGCGCGCGACGCGTTGTCGGCGGTCGAACGTATGCTCGACCTCGGGGTCAACGTCAAGGCTTTGGCGCTGGTGCTGGCGGCGGTGTTCGCGCAGAGGCTGGTGCGCGGGGTTTGCTCCGCTTGCTCCGAGCAGGTCCTTTTTTCCGAGTGCACCGGGCGCGACGGTTACACCGGGCTGTTTCTGCCGTCGGACAGATTAAGGGTCGCGCACGACAAGGGCTGTGCCGCGTGTGACCGCGGCTATCGCGGCAGGCGGGTCGTGATCGAATGCGTCCGCGTCAGCCGACGCCTGTCCCGGGCGATTGCTTCCGGTACCGACGTCGCCGCGCTCGAGGAAATCATCACCGACGAAGGCGGCGAAAGCCTGCGCGAGAACGCAGCGGCGTTAATCAAGCACGGCGAGACCACCTTGAGTGAATGTGAACGGCATCTGCCGCTTCAACGCAACGTCGCCAACGTTTTTTCAACCCCGGTCGTCAAGACCGCCCATCAACGTGCCTAAGAGAGGAAAAAAACATGAAATCATCAACCACGTACGCGAGGCGCATTCGGCGTCAACGCGGATTCTCAGTGCTCGAAATTTTAATCGCAACCGTGTTAATCAGCTTGCTGGTTGCAAGTGGCCTTTACTACGCCAACGTCGGCGACAAGGCCGCCACGGTCGACATCGCGGCGTCCAAAGCCGCAATCGTTGTGCGTTTCCCTGAGGCGCTGATGACGGTGTACGCGCAGAAGCGTACGCTCGAGGGAATTTCGGACGAGGACTTGGTCAGCACCGGCTCGGTGCGTGCAGGCAGCCCGGTGGCCTGGGAAGTCGCCGGCGGCGACGACGCGCCGACCGCCGACACGCTGAGCGTCAAGCTGACGTTTGATCGGGACACCCAAGCCGAAGCGATCAAGTCCTATCTCGAGGACAACACCGACACGACGATGGTCGAGCAAGTCGCCGCCGACGGCGACGACGACAAAGTCCTGACGGTCAAGTACTCGGTCAAGTAATGTCCGCGTGGACGATACATTACTGGGGAGACGACGGCCTGCGAGGCAAGGCGGTCGCGGCGGAGTCGAGGTCGGCGGCACTGGCGCTCGCCGGCGTACCGGCGCCGCGGGTGGTGAAAGTCACGCGTCGCTGGTGGCTGTCCGACGTCTCCGCCTGGCTCAGGCCGTCGGTGAAGATCCAAGCCTTGTTTCTCGCGCGCGCCCTGGCGTTGTTTGCCGCCGGCAACGCCGCGTTGGTCAACGATTTGATTGCCTCGCTGCCCGAGTTGCAACGCCTTGCGAAAAGGCGTCCGGAGGCTCTGCGCGATGACTTGGAGCTTAGCGCGAAGCTGCAACGACTCGAGTTCTCACCGGAGATCGTCGCCATCGTCGAAGCGGGGGAAAAAACCGGCAGGCTGACGCAGGCGATCGAGACCGCGCTGGTTTATCTGCGCCGAAACATCGAAATCGGGCGCAAGAGCTCCAAGCAATTCACGTTCGGCGTGCTGCTGATTGCCGTGAGCTTGTCGTTGTTTTTTTCATTGCCGCTGTTGCTCGCCGAACCGATCGAAATGCTGCGCGGTCTGCGCGACGTCCAGGTCAATCTGACGCCTGCGACCTACGTACTGCTGTTTATCAAGACGGCGGTCAAGGACTATTGGTGGCTTTCGGGTGCGGGCATCGCCGTCGCGGGGGTTGCCGCGTGGAGGTTTCGCCGCGTCGTGTCGCGGATCCCTCCGTTCAGCGCGTTTTGGAGTCTTGAGAAGACCAGGCGCTCGATCAACTTTCTGGTCGTGTGGCGCGCGTTTCGCGTCGCCGGCATCCCGCTCGAGGAACAGAAGGCGACGCTGACCGCGTCGCTCGGCCCGCACGCGACGGCGCACGTTTTCGACGGGCTTAAACGCGGCGAGTCCCTGAGCGACACGTTGAGCCAGCGTTTTTTCAGCCCGACCCTGACTCTTGCGGCCGGCGGCTTGTCACAGGTCGGAGTCGAAACGTTTCTGAAGATTGCCGACACCTTGTTGACTTCCTTGCACGAGGAACAGCAGGCCGGAACCACGCGCGCCGCGGCAATCATGTACGCGTTCGGCGTCGTGGTGACGATCTCGATCGTGTCGTTGCTCGCTTTCGGCTTGATTTTTCCGATCATGAGCACGTCGGCGGGAGGCGTTTGAGGTGCGCACTGCGGGGTTCAGCGTGGTCGAAGTGCTTGTCGCGTTGGTGTTGCTGAGTCTGCTCTACGTGTTCTTGGATGTCAGCTTCGACGCGCGTGCGCGTGCCGCGGTGCTGCTTTCGAGCCTCGTCCAAGGGCGGTTGGAGGCCGACGCCGCCGAGATTGCGCGCTTGCGCGGCGCATCGCAAGACAAAAACGCCGTGCGCGCGGCGACGCCGTTCGGCGGGCGCTATCGCGTCGCCGCGACCGAGGCCGCCGCGGTCGTGTCTTTCGACGTGCCGTTTGAGATCGGCGTCGCCGGCGTCTACGCCGCAAACCCGAACGGCGAAGGCGGCGTGGTCCGCCTTGCGCCGAGCGTTTTCGCGCCGACCTTGCCGATGCACGACAAGGCGTTGCTGTACCGGGAGATTCCGAGGTGAAGCACGCTGGATTCACGCTGCTCGAGACGCTGGTGGTGATGCTGGTGCTCAGCCTGATTGCGACCGGTTATTACGCGCCCCAGCTGAGCGGAGAGATTCGCCGCATCCAGCGTGTGCAGGCCGACGTCGTTGCCCACGAGATATCGTCGCTCGGCGCCGCCGCGCAAGCTTATACACTGGCGCACGCCGGCGCGTGGCCGCTCGAGGAACGCGACTGCCTCGACGCGCACCAAGCGTTGACCGACCGATTGCCGCCCGAGGCGTTCAGTCTGGACACCGTGTTTTTCCGCGGCGACGCCGACGAGGAAGACGATGGAGAGCTCGGGAGCGACGACGAAGCGCAACCGATTGGACGTTATTACTTCGATTGCAGCGAAAATTCGGACGGTATCCGTCCTTTGTTTCGGGTTTCTCTGAGCTTCGGCGCCGGCGACGCGGCGTGGGCCGACTACGTTGCCAACCAGCTGCCGAATTCCTCGGTCTCGTCCGACGGCGACGTCCGCCGTCTCGAGACCGGTTGGCCGAAGCCGGCGGCGTTGCCCGCGTTCGACGCGTTTGTCTCGAAAACCGAACCGCTGTTTGAAGGAAACCTCGACGTCAACGGCAATTCTGTTTTCGGCGCGGACGAGGTGATTCTCGGCAGCGGACAGACGCTCGCGAGCGCGTTGCAGTACGCGGGCGTCGCCGCGCCGGGCAATCACGTCAACAAACCCGACTGCCCGGCGGGGCTTGTACCACAAGTCGTGACCGTACCGCTTGAGATGAGCCACCTCGACGGACAGCCGCTGACGTATTTCCGCGTCTATGCGACCGACGCCGGTTCGGCTTGGCGTATTCGCAGCACCGTCCACGGTGCCGAGAGTCAATCCCTCGACGCCGCTTTGCGCGTGCGCGTCGGTGTTTTCACTATGTGTTCATGAAGGAGGTTTTCGATGCGTTCATGTTTCACTCAATCAATCGTGCTTTCGATGCTCGCTTGCGTTGGTTTGTTCACCTTCGTTTGGGTCGGGAGCACGGCGGAAGGCGCCGACGTGGCACCGCCGTCTCTCGGTGGCTGCGTCGCGGGGCTTGAGGACCAGGGCGACTTGGCGGTCAAGATCTGCGAGGCGAAAATCACGCGGGCGTTGATGACGCCGGGGAGCGGACGCTGTGCGGCGTCGGTACGTCTGGTCGAGGAGCGTCTGGTCTGCAGCAAAAGCGACTCGGCGTCGTCTTCGGCGGGGGCGGGAACGAGTTTTGCGCCTTTCCCTCTAGGGCTTCGCGGACCGATTTCGATCGGCGACCTCGAAGCGTTTTACGCCGGCAGGCGTGCCGGCACCGCCGGACGTTTTCAAATTGTCAGCGACGGTGCCGGCAGATTGAGCGTCAAAGAGCGCGTTAACGCCTCTCGCAACGAGGAGAAATGCACCATGGCTTCGGGTTTGCACAATTGCCGGGTAGCGAGCGGTTTTGCCGGCCATCGGACACGTCAGACCAGGCGCGCCGTGACTTACACCTTGCAGCTTGACGGTTTGCTGATAACTGAAGAGACGCAAAGCAGGAGCTGTGTCGTACAGGTTTGTTCGCCGGGAGGTTGCTCATCGCAGTGCGGTTTATACGTTTTGTCCGCGGCCCAAACAAGTTCTCATCTGCACCCGTGGAGCGAGTGACTGTTTCGCAAAGCTGTGCCGGTATCTGAACGACGCCGAATTAATGCTTTGGTGCATTCCGGTTTGGGGTCATGACTTCGCCGCCGGCACTTTGACCGCGAGGTGGATCAAGCCTTGTTCATTCTGCGCCCACGGACGGGTCAACCCCGTCAAACCTGAGCGTCGCTGCTAATTCGACGATCATGTCGAACGTCGGCGTTCTGGGCAGTACGCGAGAAAGTCCGGCGAGTTGGTTCAGATTGATCATCTCTCGGTCTCCCTGCTTCCCAGCCACGTCATCAAAGACTTCAAGGCCATCGACCCGGTGTTGAACTATCTGGTGCAGCGGACATACCGCCGGGCCGCCGCAGGCAACGCCGGACGTTTTTTGCGAGAGGTCACCGAGAAATTGTCGAGAAGTTGTCAAGTGGGGGGGGCTTTCCCGATACGCGGGATTAGGTTGACGATGGCAGCGAGTTCATGGCCGGGTTTGGTGGTCGTCAACAAGCGGGCGTGTCAGGACGGCACTGTCAGGACTTGGGGGATTGAACTTTATGTCCTGCCGCCGCGCCGCCCTCGATAACAACGGTTGCGTCGAGCGGGTCAACCGAATCCGTGCGTGAGGCGTTCTACGCCCGATACCGAGGCGAGGCGGATTTTGCGTCGGTCAATCGTGGGTTGGGCCGCCCGTCAGTACAGATACAATCACTTCCGCCCGCACCGGGCGCTGGCTTTGAGCACTCCAACGGAGTATCTTGGGAGTATCTTGAGCGCCTTGGAACGGCTGTTTGAAAGGGGGTCTTTTGTCTTAATATGTCCTGAACCCGTACAATTGCTTGTAGGTAAAAAGAAAATACCTTAATATCGCTCCATCGCCACTTTTTCAGAGAGGATACTGTAATGCTGGCATCCTCGTCTCCTGTGAGGAGAGAGGCATCGGCCGAGTACGCTGCATGATTTCTCGGCGTTTTTTTTCTTGGTGCTCGAGCGCGGTTCTCTGCGCCGCTTCGCTGGCAGTAACGTCGGCGGCGTTGACCTTTGTAGCGCCGGCGGCTCACGCGCAAACCACGGTATCGTTCGACGAGACTGACGGCTTAAGCTTTGAAGTTAAAGAAGGCGACGTCGTCGCTCTGACCGTCACCGTCAGCTCGGTACTGGCAACCAATCTGAACGTCAGTTACAGCATCGGCGACGACAACGACTTTGATACCGCCGACGCGGACGCCTTCGATTACTCCGACCCCAACGCCGGCGTCGTCACGGTTGCAGCGGGCAAGACAACCGCCCAACTAGTCCTTTTGATTATTGACGACGACGAGATCGAGCCGACGAGTGAGTCGTTCACGGTGTCGCTGACGCCCAGCGCTGGCTACACGCTGGCTTCTTTCCCGACGGTACGGGTGGTGATCAAGGAGGGCGTGTGCGACAGAACACGGCGGGTTCGAGACGGGATTTTGGGGTTAATCAGAGACGTCAGAGACTGTGCCGATGTGACGGACGGTCATTTATCCGGGGTAGATGGGATTTTGAATCTTAGACGTGGAGGCATTTCTACTCTCAACGCCGATGATTTTTCAGGTCTCGAAAACTTGGACAGGTTGCTTCTCAGTTACAACCAGCTGACCACTTTGCCGGAAGGCATATTTTCAGATCTCGGCAGTTTGACTTGGCTGTACCTCTTTGGAAACCGGCTGACCGCCTTGCCGGAAAACGTCTTTTCAGGTCTCGTCAACCTGGAGTTGTTGAACCTCCATGGAAACCGGCTGACCACCTTGCCGGCAACCGTGTTTTCAGGTCTCGACAACTTGGCGACGTTGGATATCCGTTCCAACCAGCTGGCCGCCTTGCCGGAAAATGTTTTTTCAGGTCTCGGCAGCTTGACGAGGTTGTACCTTCTTAGCAACCGGCTGACCGCCTTGCCGGAAAGCGTCTTTTCAGGTCTCGGCAACCTGGAGTTGCTGGACCTCGATGGTAATCAGCTGACCACCTTGCCGGCAACCGTTTTTTCAGGTCTCATCAGCTTGGAGACCTTGGATATCCGTTCCAACGAGCTGACCGCCTTGCCGGAAAATGTTTTTTCAAGTCTCGGCAACTTGAGGGAACTATATCTCCAACGCAATCAACTATCCATTTTGCCGGCGGGTGTGTTTTCAGATCTCGTCAGCTTGGAGCGGTTGGTGCTTTCTTCTAATCCAGGCGCGCCTTTTGTTTTCTCCCCCTCACGACTTGTTTACATCGGTGAGACGGACCCGCCCGTGCTCGGCGTTGCCGAAGTTAGACTGGTCGTGGACGAAACGGCGCTGACGACCATTGTTGCGCCTTTGTCGGTGGAAGGCGGCAGAGCCTCGGTCGAGGAAATAATAATCCCCAAAGGGAGCACCGAAAGCAGTTCTTTCACCGCGACCCAAATCACGAGTGCGCCGATAAGGTTAAGGGCGTCTCCCGGTAGGCTGATTGGTGCCGTTGTTTTAGCCCCTTATTCCGGTATCGAGACCGAGCCGAGTGAAGAACTGGTTCTGGATTTCATCGCTCCGTCGGTGTCGGACGTCGAGATTGTTTCGAAGCCGGCTGTCGGCGATGCGTATCTGGCGTCTTCCGGTGAAGTCATCCGTGTCGCGGTCGGTTTCGACGAGGCGGTCGAGGTGTCAACTTCGGTTTCCGGGCCGTCGTTGACGCTCACGGTTGGAGGGACGACGCGGGCGGCAACTTACGTCCCGAGTTTGGGCACGGCTTCGGCACTGGTGTTCTCCTACGAGCTCCAATCCGGAGACGCCGACGGAGACGGTATCAGCGTCGAGGAGGATGCGTTGGTGCTTGCGGGCGCGGAGATAGCCGACGTTGCCGGGTTCCCTCTCCGGAGCACGAGTTTGGGGAGTCACGTGATTTTGGACGCCGCAGGCCACAGGGTCATCGAGGACGACTTCAGGCTGTCGTTCGATGCCGCCAACGGCTCGGTTTTCGAGGTTAAAGAAGGCGTTGCCGCCACTCTGACCGTCACCGTCAATGCGACGATAAACACCGACCTGATCGTCAATTACGATATCACCGTCGACGGCGACCCCAATACCGCCGATGCGGACGCTTCGGATTACTCCGCCCCCGGCGTCGTCACGATTGCAGCGGGTGAGACGACCGCCAAAATATTTCTTTTGATTATTGACGACGACAAGATTGAGCCGCCGAGAGAATCGTTCACGGTGTCGCTGGCGGCCGTCCCTGATTATGCCTTGGTTTCTCCCGCGGCGGTGCGTGTGGTGATCAAGGAAGGCGTGTGCGACAGGACGCTGCAAGTTCAAAACGGGATTTTGTGGCGGATCAACGGCGTCAACAACTGCGCCAATGTAACGGATGATGGTTTATCCGGGGTAACGGGGACTTTGCGTTTAGAAAGTAGAAGGATTACTGCTCTCAAAGCCGGTGATTTTTCAGGTCTCGGCAACTTGGAGACGTTGAATCTCTATAACAACCAACTGAGCACCCTGCCGGCGGGTGTCTTTTCAGGTCTCGGCAATTTGAGGTGGTTGTCTCTCCATAACAACCAACTGAGCCCCTTGCCGTCGGGTGTCTTTTCAGGTCTCGGCAACTTGCAGGAGTTGTACCTCGGGAGCAATCAACTGAGCACCTTGCCGGCGGCTGCATTTTCAGATCTCGGTAACTTGCGGGGGTTATACCTCTATAGCAATCAGCTGAGCATCTTGCCGGCGACTGCATTTTCAGGTCTCGACAACTTAAGGTTGTTATACCTCTATAGCAATCAGCTGAGCACCTTGCCGGCGGGGATATTTTCGGGTCTCGGCAACTTGCAGGAGTTGCTTCTCAATGATAACCAACAACTGGCCGCCC
>CAYFZO010000013.1:32247-58649 GCA_964347615.1 uncultured Chromatiales bacterium | reverse complement strand
GGGGGCGGGCGGTGTGGGGGGGGTGTGGTGCGGGGGGGGGGGTGTCGGCGGGGGCGGGCGTCGGGGGCGGGGCTGGGGTTTGTGTCGGGGCCGGGGTCTGCGCCGAGGGTTGCACCGGGGTTTGTACCGCGGCCGGGGTCTGAGCTCGGGGTTGAGTTCGGGGCCGGGCGGCGGTTGTTCCGGTGCCGATTTCGGCGTCTTCAGCGAGGCGGAAGCTCAACATCCGCAACATCGTCATTTCGAACGCGTTGCGCGCGTCGGGCAAGAACGGCAGGTCGCGCTTGCCGTTCAGCGCAATTTGGTAGAACAACTGGGTGTCTTCGGGCGTCATCGTCTCGGCCACGGCGGCGACCTCGTCGGCGTCGAACTGAGCGGGCGGTTCGGCGCCGGGGACCGCCTGTTGCACCGCGACCGCGTGCAACAGCTCGATCAAATCGTCGAGTACGCCGGTGAAGTTCACCGCCTTACGGTACATGTTCTCGACGCACTCGAGCAGCTTGGCCGCGTCGCCGCCGGTGACACAACGCAACAGCCCTGAGACTTCTTCGCGCGCCGCAAGACCGAGCATGGTTTCGACTTCTTCGGTTTTCAGGCTGCCGTTGCCGTAGGCGATCGCTTGGTCGAGCAGGCTCAGGCTGTCGCGGACGCTGCCCTCGGCGGCAATTGCGATTTGCTTGAGTGCGGCGTCTTCGTAAGACACGTCTTCGTCCTTGAGCTTTCCGGCGAGGTACTCCTCGATCTCGCCCGGCAGCAGCCGCGTGAGGTTGAACTGCAAGCACCGCGACAGGATGGTCACCGGCAGTTTCTGCGGGTGGGTGGTCGCGAAGAAGAATTTGACGTGGTCGGGCGGCTCCTCGAGGGTCTTCAAAAGCGCGTTGAAACTGCTTATCGAGAGCATGTGCACCTCGTCTATCAGGTAAATCTTGAAACGCCCGGTGCCGGGGGTGTAGTTCACGTCCTCGAGCAGTTCGCGCATGTTGTCGACCCCGGTACGCGAGGCGGCGTCTATCTCGAGGAGGTCCACGAAACGCCCTTCGTCTATCTGTTTGCACGCCGAACATACGCCGCAGGGTTTTGCGACGACGCCGGTCTCGCAGTTCAGGCATTTGGCGAGAATCCGCGCAATCGTGGTCTTGCCGACGCCACGGGTGCCGGTGAACAGGTAGGCGTGGTGAAGGCGACCGAGCTCGAGCGCGTTACACAATGCCCGCACCACGTGCGTCTGCCCCAGCACTTCGTCGAAATTGCGCGGGCGCCATTTGCGCGCGGGAACCTGATAACTCATGATGTTTTTCTGAACGGCGGGTTGTTTGCGGAACTCGTTGCGCCTATTCAAACACACTCAACCCGCCGGGGGAACGCACCGCGCTTCCCGGCGCCGAAAAGACGGGCGGCGTCGCCGCCGTCGGGGCGGCCCGCGTTGCCGCCGGGTGCGGTAGCGGGCGTCTGCACGGGCGCTCGGTCATTCGGGCGTTTCGCCGTGGGGCGCGCCGAAGCGGTAAAAACTGCGGTTCAGGTAACGGACGACCTCGTCTTCCTGCGCCTTGCTCCAGGCTGCGCCGGTGCCTCGTCGGCAGTGGGCGACGCGCTCGACCAGCGCGGCGTAATCGTTGACCAGCCGGTCTTTTCGCCGGTAGAGCAGCGCGCCGTCGCCGCCCGTCATGCGGGCGTGGCAGGCGATGCAGTGCTGGCGGTACGGCTCGGGCGGCGCTTCGTCCGTTGCCTCGGTTGCCTCGGTTGCCCCGGTTGCCCCGGCTGCCCCGGTTGCGGCAATCGTCAGCACGCATGCCGTCAACCACGCGGAGGCGAGCGCAAAAGCCGGGCGGCGTCCGGTTGTCGTCGGCGGGTTGCACGGGCGCAGTCTCATGGTCGTTCGGGCATAATAACAACCCGTTGGAAACAAGAAAACAGACGGAATGCAGCCATGACCCCGGATCCGCTCAATCTGGTTTGGATAGACCTCGAAATGACGGGGCTAGACACCACCTCCGACCTGATTATCGAAATCGCAACGTTGGTAACGTCGCCGGATCTTCGGATCCTGGGCGAAGGCCCGTCGCTTGTGATCGGCCAGCCGCAGGAGGTGCTCGACCAGATGGACGAATGGAACCAGGAGCACCACTCAAGCTCGGGGTTGCTCGCCGAAGTCAGCCGAAGCAGCGTCACCTGCGCCGAGGCCGAGACGCGGACGCTGGAGTTTCTGAAGCAGTACGCCGTCCCGGGCAAGTCGCCGATGTGCGGCAACAGCGTGTGCCAGGACCGTCGCTTCCTGGCTCGCGAGATGCCTCGGCTCGAAGCGTTCTTTCACTACCGCAACCTCGACGTCAGCACGCTCAAGGAGCTGGCGATACGGTGGAAGCCGGAGATGACGGGCAAGATCAGCAAGCAAAGCGCACATCGTGCGATGGACGACGTTTACTCCTCGATCGAGGAGCTCAAGCTTTACCGCGAGGAGCTGATGAGCTTGTGATGGGTGCGTAAGGGGGCGGACGACGCACGGTCGTTCGCTCGGGCATTCGCTTGACCGCCGCCGCGGGGCGGCGTTATATCTGTTGCAGCACGCTGCGCACGCTGGCTTCGGCGTCGCCGAACAACATGCGGGTGTTTTCCTTGAAGAACAGCGGGTTGTCGACGCCGGCGTAGCCCGAAGCGAGGCTGCGCTTGAGCACGATCACCACGTCGGCTTTCCACACTTCGATGACCGGCATGCCCGCAATCGGGCTGTTGGGTTCCTCGACGATGGAAGCCGGAGATGGCGGGCAATATCAGCAAGCAAAGCGCGCATCGTGCGATGGACGACGTTTACTCCTCGATCGAAGAGCTCAAGCTTTACCGCGAGGAACTGATGAGCTTGTGATGAGTGCGTAAGGGGGCGGACGACGCACGGTCGTTCGCTCGGGCATTCGCTTGACCGCCGCCGCGGGGCGGCGTTATATCTGTTGCAGCACGCTGCGCACGCTGGCTTCGGCGTCGCCGAACAACATGCGGGTGTTTTCCTTGAAGAACAGCGGGTTGTCGACGCCGGCGTAGCCCGAAGCGAGGCTGCGCTTGAGCACGATCACCACGTCGGCTTTCCACACTTCGATGACCGGCATGCCCGCAATCGGGCTGTTGGGTTCCTCGAGTGCGGCGGGGTTGACGATGTCGTTCGCGCCGATGACGAGCACGACGTTGGTGTCGGGCAGTTCGGGGTTGATCTCGTCCATCTCGAGGACGATGTCGTAGGGCACTTGGGCTTCGGCGAGCAGCACGTTCATGTGTCCCGGCAGGCGTCCGGCGACCGGGTGGATGGCGAAGCGCACGTTGATGCCTTTCTCGCGCAGGGCCTTGGTCATTTCGCTGACCACGTTTTGCGCTTGGGCGACCGCCATGCCGTAGCCCGGCACGATCACGACCGAACGCGCTTCCTTGAGCAGCATCGCGGTCTCTTCGGCGCGGATCTCGTTGACTTCCCCGGCGACGTCGCTGACCGTGCCGCCGGTGGTGCCGAACCCGCCCAGGATCACGCTCAGGAACCTGCGGTTCATCGCGCGGCACATGATGTAGCTCAGGATCGCGCCGCTCGAGCCGACCAGCGCGCCGGTGACGATCAGCAGGTCGTTGCTCAGCATGAAGCCGGTCGCGGCGGCAGCCCAGCCCGAATAGCTGTTGAGCATCGAGACCACGACCGGCATGTCGGCGCCGCCGATTGCGGCGACCAGGTGCGCGCCGAGTATCAGCGCGAGGAAGGTCATGATCAACAGGCTGTTCCACGCGACGCCGTGCTCGCCGTAGAGGAAGGTGTATCCGAGCACGAGCGACACGACGATGATGGCGAGGTTGATCAGGTGGCGTCCGGGCAACAGCAGCGGTTTGCCGGTGATCGTGCCTTGCAGCTTGCCGAAGGCGATGACCGAGCCGGTGAAGGTCACCGCCCCGATGAACACGCCCAGATAAATCTCGGTGTTGTGGATGGTGCGTTCGATGCCGCTGTACTTTACGGTGGGGTCGAGGTAGTTCGCGATGCCGACCAACACCGCGGCGAGCCCGACGAAGCTGTGTAGGATGGCGACCAGCTGCGGCATCTGGGTCATCTCGACCCGGCTTGCGACGAACGCGCCGATCAGCGCGCCGACCAGCATCACCGGCAACAGGATCGGATAGGTGCCGACCCGGTCGGCCATCAAGGTCACCGCAATCGCGATGATCATGCCGACGATGCCGTAGACGTTGCCGCGGCGCGCGGTCTCCTGGTGGCTCAGTCCGCCGAGGCTCAGGATGAAGAGCACGCTGGCGGCGATGTACGCCATGGTGGTGACGCCCGGGCTGATCATTTTTCCCTGCGAAACATCTTCAGCATGCGCTGGGTGACCAGGAATCCGCCCGCGACGTTGATCATTGCGACCAGCGCGGCGATCAGCGCGAGCACCAGCACGGTGAAGGTGGTGTTGCTCGACGTCTGCAGCAGCGCGCCGATGATGATGATGCCGCTGATTGCGTTGGTCACGCTCATCAGCGGGGTGTGCAACGCCGGGGTGACGTTCCATATCACTTGCCAGCCGATGAAGCAGGCGAGCACGAACACGGTGAAGTGCGCCATGAAGTCCGGCGGCGCGACCTGTCCGAGACCGAGCAGTCCGAGCGCGCCGAGACCCGCGACGATCAGGGTTGTGACGCCTCTGCGTTTCTTCTCCGGCGCGGGAGGGGGCGTCTCGGGTTCGGCGGCGGGCTTGGGCGCCGGCGGCGGTTCGAGCGGCGGCGGCGGCCACAGGATCTCGCCGTCGCGGGTCACCGTCGAGTGGCGTACCACGACGTCTTCCATGTCGAATACCGGGGTGCCGTTTTTCTCCGGCGTCAACTCGGTCAGCAGGTGCTGCAGGTTGCTTGCGTAGAGGCGGCTCGACTGTCTCGCCATGCGGCTCGGCAGGTTGGTGTAGCCGATGATGGTGACGTCGTGCTTGACCACGACTTTGTCGGCTTCCGTCAGTTCACAGTTGCCGCCTTGCTCGCCCGCGAGGTCAACGATGACGCTGCCGGGCTTGAGGCGTTTGACGATGTCTTCGGTAATCAGCCGCGGTGCCGGTTTGCCGGGGATCAGCGCGGTGGTGATGATGATGTCCACTTCCTCGGCTTGTTCGCGGAACAGCGCGAGTTCTGCTTCGAGGAACGCGTCGCTCATCTGCTTCGCGTAGCCGCCTCCGCCGCTGGCTTCCTCTTCGATGCTGACCGTCAGGAAGTCGGCGCCCAGGCTTTCGATCTGTTGCGCGACTTCGGGGCGGGTGTCGAACGCGCGCACGATGGCGCCGAGGCCGCGCGCGGTGCCGATTGCCGCAAGCCCGGCGACGCCGGCGCCGATGATCAGCACTTTCGCCGGCGGTACGCGCCCGGCGGCGGTGCTCTGGCCGCCGAAGAAACGTCCGAAGTGATGCGCCGCCTCGATCACCGCGCGGTAGCCCGCGATGTTGGCCATCGAGCTCAGCGCGTCGAGTTTCTGCGCGCGCGTGATCCGCGGAATCTGCTCCATCGCAATCGCGGTGACCTTGCGTGCCTTCAGCTTTTCAAGGAGGGCCGGGTTTTGCGCCGGGGCGAGGAAACTGACGACGATTGCGCCTTCCTTCATCAGGTCGACTTCGTGCTGGTCGAGTTGCGGTTGTTGTTGCGGCGCGTGGACTTTGAGCACGACGTCGCCGCTTCGCCACAACGCGCGCGCGTCGCCGATGATTTCGGCGCCGCTCTCGCGGTAGGCTTCGTCGCTGAAGTTGGCCGCTTCGCCCGCGCCTTGTTCGACCGCGACGTCGTAGCCGAGTTCGCATAAGCCGCGGACGGTATCAGGCGACGCGGCGACGCGATGTTCGCCGCGGGAGATTTCTTTGGGAATGACGACTTTGCTGGCCAAAACGAAAGCTGATGATACTGGGTTTTGTCGGTGAAGTCGAGACGTCTGAGCCGAATTTCGTCGTTCGTCGAGGTCGAGTTCGTCGCCCGGTCGGTGACCTACCTCGGCGTATTCCTTAAGGGTTGCCTCGGACTAGTCGGTGATTGCGCCTTCGGACGCCGAGCCGACCTGCTTGGCGTATTTCGCGAGCACGCCCCGGCGGTAGCGCGGGCGCGGCGCTTTCCAAGCCTTCAGACGGCGGCGGATTTCAGCCGGTGAGACCTCGAGATTGATTTCGCGCGCCGCCGCGTCGATCGTGACGGTGTCGCCGTTGCGCACGACGGCGAGCGGTCCGCCGGTGGCGGCTTCGGGGGTGATGTGCCCGACGACGAAGCCGTGGCTGCCGCCCGAGAAACGTCCGTCGGTGATCAGGG
This sequence comes from uncultured Chromatiales bacterium, assembly GCA_964347615.1. Classification (GTDB taxonomy): domain Bacteria; phylum Pseudomonadota; class Gammaproteobacteria; order Poriferisulfidales; family Oxydemutatoraceae; genus CAYFZO01. The sequence continues at coordinate 52,361 of CAYFZO010000013.1, read as the reverse complement.
CGACGTCCTTGCCGAGTCCTTTGCCCGTCACCGCCGACGTCGGCGCGAGCATCTCACGCATGCCCGGCCCGCCCCGGGGGCCTTCGTAACGGATGACGATCACGTCGCCTTTCTTGACCGTGCCGTCGAGAATGCGTTTCAGCGCGTCTTCCTCGGAGGCGAACACCCGCGCGGTTCCGCTGAAGCGCAGGCCCTCCTTGCCGGTGATTTTCGCCACCGCGCCTTGCGGTGCGAGATTGCCGTACAGGATCACCAGATGTCCGTCGCGTTTGATCGGGTCGTCGAGCGGACGGATGATGTCCTGGCGTCGGGGATAGGGCTTGACGTCGGCGAGGTTCTCGCCGAGCGTACGTCCGGTGACGGTCAGGCAGTCGCCGTGCATCAGCCCCGCGTCGAGCAGCGTCTTCATCAGCGGCTGGATGCCGCCGATGGCGACCAGTTCCGACATCAGGTAGCGTCCGCTCGGCTTGAGGTCGGCGAGCACCGGCACGCGCCGCCCGATGCGGGTGAAATCGTCGAGTTTGAACTTGACGCCGCAGGCGTGCGCCATCGCGAGCAGGTGCAGCACCGCGTTGGTCGAGCCGCCGAGCGCCGTGACCACCGTGACGGCGTTCTCGAACGCTTTCCTGGTCATCACGTCGAGCGGCGCGACGTCTTGCTTGATCAACTTCATCACCGCCGCGCCCGCGGCGACGCAGTCGTGCACCTTGGCTCGCGACGTCGCGTTTTGCGCCGAGCTGCCCGGCAGGCTCATGCCCATCGCCTCGATCGCCGACGCCATCGTGTTCGCGGTGTACATGCCGCCGCACGAGCCGGGTCCCGGAATCGCGCAGGATTCGATCGCGTGCAGCTCCTTCCTGCTGATCTTGCGACGTGCCGCTTCGCCGACGGCCTCGAACACCGAGACGACGTCTACCTTGCGTCGGTGCCGCACGCCGGGCAGGATCGTGCCGCCGTAGACGAACACCGCGGGGCGGTTGAGCCGCGCCAGCGCGATCATGCAGCCGGGCATGTTCTTGTCGCAGCCGCCGACCGCGACCAAGCCGTCGAAGCCCTCGCACGCGACGACGGTCTCGACCGAATCGGCGATGACCTCGCGCGACACCAGCGAATACTTCATGCCTTCGGTGCCCATCGAGATACCGTCCGAGATCGTGATGGTGTTGAAAATCACCGCCTTGGCGCCGGCTTCGTCGGCGCCGCGCGCGGCGTGGCGCGCGAGCCTGTCTATATGCACGTTACACGGCGTGACCTCGCTCCAGGTCGAGGCGACGCCGATTTGCGGCTTCTTGAAATCGGCGTCCTTGAAGCCGACCGCGCGCAACATCGCGCGGCTGGGCGCGCGTTCGACGCCGTCCACCATCGGCGACGAATGTTTCCTGAGTTTTTTGTTTGCGGCCATGTTCCGGAAGCGCTTGACCGTTGCCGGCGTTCTTGGGGGGCGGCATTGTAGCAAACCGCCGAGCTCGGACCCGGCGCCAGCTTGTCTCTGATTCGTCGTGTTTTCCCGTCCCTGCACTCCACGCGGTATAAATTTCGTTTGGGCTGGCAGGCCGCCTGCACGAGATTGGTTCGGAAACCTTGCGAAATTACAGGTCCAAAAAGTATAATTGGCTTCAACTTCAGGTGAAACTGTGAAAACGACGGGTTTAACAATTTTTGGGAATAACGAGCATAAGGTAGTTATGGGGGATGCTATCGTCGCGTTGAAAGGAATTAAGGATGGTTCCGTTGACTTGGTTTTTGTTGACCCGCCTTACAACATAGGTAAGGACTTTAACGGATATAAGGATAAGTGGAGTGACGACCGAAGCTATATGGATTGGTGTTGTAAGTGGTTGGATATGGTCATCAGGAAAATCAAGCCGAACGGCAGCTTGTATCTTATGGCATCTACGCAATCCGTGCCGTATTTCGATCTTTTTTTGCGAGATAAGATTGAGATTATGTCCCGCATAGTCTGGTGTTACGACAGTTCCGGGGTACAGGCAAGGAAGTATTACGGCTCGCTGTATGAACCGATTTTGTTTTGTGTGAAAGACAAGAGCAAGTATGTTTTTAACGCTGAAGACATACTTGTCGAAGCCAAAACAGGGGCAAAGAGAAAGTTAATCGATTACAGAAAGCGCCCGCCGCAAGTTTATAACTCAAAAAAAGTCCCCGGTAACGTTTGGGTTTTTCCCAGGGTCCGTTACCGCATGGAAGAATATGAAAACCATCCGACTCAAAAGCCGGTTGCGCTTTTGGAGCGTATCGTCAAGGCAAGCACCAACAGAGGAGACGTTGTTCTTGACCCTTTCTCCGGGACTTTCACGACGTCATTTGTTGCTAAAAAGCTGGGAAGAAAATCAATAGGTGTAGAGCTGCAGGAGGATTACATAAAAATTGGGTTGAGACGACTTGGCCTCCAAGAAGAATATAACGGGGAACAGCTTAAGCGTGAGGCAATAAAGGGGACTGTCAGGAAGGAACTGTCAGGAATTTTGCGTGTAAGCCATTCATCGGTTGCTTAGCATAAACCGGCCTTCAAGCTTGATGGCAAATTGTGCTCGCACCTCATGCCAAATAAGGAGGCATTGACTCCGGCGTTTGTTCACGCGTGTATCAGGTTGTAGCCCTTGCATATTTCGGCGGCTGCGAGCGTTGAAGGGGAGGGCTCGTTTAGTTTTCTCCGCCTTGAGTTCCTTGGGCCGCCGTCTCGAACCTCGCTTAGAATGTCATTGCCTGAGACGCGACGGCGACGGGACTGAAGGAGGCGACAAGCCGTGAATTCCAAGATTGCAGCGGTGCAGATGAACAGCGGCGACGACGTCGGCGCGAACCTCGCCCGCGCGGGCGAGTTGATCGAGCGCGCCGCGGCGTCGGGGGCGGGACTGGTGGTGTTGCCCGAGGTGTTCGCGTTCATCGGGCGCGACCTGAGCGAGCAGGCGGGCGTGTGCGAGGACGAGGGTGCGGGGCCGATTCAGGACTTCCTCGCCGGGCAGGCCGACCGGCACGGCGTCTGGCTGGTCGGGGGCACTTTTCCGCTGCGTTCGCCTCACCCGGAGCGGGCGTACGCCGCTTGCGCCTTGTACGATTCCGAGGGGCAGCGCGTTGCGATGTACCGCAAGTTGCATCTGTTCGACGTGCACGTGCACGACAGCGGCGAGGATTATTCGGAGTCGCGCACGTTCACGTCCGGCGACGAGGTCGTCGTCGTCGACACGCCGTTCGGGCGTTGCGGCCTCGCGGTGTGTTACGACCTGCGCTTTCCCGAGCTGTTTCGTGCGATGCTCGACCGCGGGGTCGAGCTCATCGTGCTGCCTTCGGCGTTCACCGCGACGACCGGGAAGGCGCATTGGGAGCCGTTGCTGCGCGCCCGCGCAATCGAGAATCTCGCCTACGTTGTCGCCGCCGATCAGACCGGAAGCCACGCCGGCGGGCGCGAGACTTGGGGACACAGCATGGTGCTCGATCCGTGGGGCGTCGTGCTCGCCGCACTCGGGGCGGAAGAGGGCGTCGCCTGCGCCACGCCCGACCCCGCGTATCAGGCGCGCGTGCGCCGGGATTTCCCCTGCCTCGAGCATCGCCGTCTGAAAGGCGGCGGCGAACCGACCGCGCAATGATAGGCTAGGCACCGATGGACGCGGAATCCGGGAGAGATTGATGGGACAAGCGCTGACGATTGCGAAGCGGAAGCTGCTCAGCCCGTTCGGGCTCGAGGAGAAACATCTGGGCGAAGTCCTGTCGCAACTGATGGGGCCGAGCATAGACGACGGCGACGTGTTCATGCAGTGCTCGCGCCACGAGTCGTGGGCGCTCGAGGACGGTCTCGTCAAGGAAGCCGGGTTCGGCGTGGATCAGGGCGTCGGCGTACGCGCGGTCAGCGGCGAGAAAACCGGTTTCGCCCACTCCGACGAGATTACCCTGCCGGCGTTGCTCGAGGCGGGCCGTGCGGCGCGTTGTATCGCGCGGTCGGGACACGGCAAGCGGGTGGCTGCGCGGCGCGGCGCGGGCGACCGCGGTTTGTACGCGACGAGCGATCCGATGCGTGGTCTCGCCGAAGCCGGCAAGGTCGAGTTGCTGAGATCCATCGACGAGACGGCGCGTGCCTGCGACCCGAGGGTGCGGCAGGTGATGGCGTCGCTTGCGGCCGAGCACGAGGTCATGATGGTTGCGACCGCCGACGGCGGCCTGACCGCCGACGTGCGTCCGCTGGTGCGCTTGAACGTCAGCGTCATCGCTGAGCAGGGCGGGCGGCGCGAGCGCGGTGTGGCGGGTGCCGGCGGACGCTACGGCTACGAGACCCTGATCCAGCGCGGCACCGCGAAGTCGCTGGTGGACGAGGCGGTACGTCAAGCCCTGCGGAATCTCGAAGCCGTCGAGGCGCCGGCGGGCAACATGGTCGTGGTGCTCGGCCCCGGCTGGCCCGGCATCCTGTTGCACGAAGCCGTCGGGCACGGACTCGAGGGCGACTTCGCGCGCAAAGGCATTTCGGTTTTCAGCGGGCGCGTCGGTGAGCGCGTCGCGGCGCCGGGGGTGACGGTGGTGGACGACGGCACGCTCGAGAACCGTCGCGGCTCGTTGAACGTCGACGACGAAGGCACGCCGACCCAATGCACGACCCTGATCGAGGACGGCATCATGCGGGGGTTCATGCAGGACCGGATGAACGCCCGGTTGATGGGAGTCGCCGCGACCGGCAACGGGCGGCGCGAGTCCTACGCGCACCTGCCGATGCCGCGCATGACCAATACCTACATGCTCGCGGGCGAAAGCGCCCCCGAGGAAATCATCGCGTCGGTGGACAAGGGGGTCTATGCCGTCAACTTCGGCGGCGGGCAGGTGGACATCACGTCGGGGCAGTTCGTGTTCTCGGCGTCGGAAGCGTATCTGATCGAGAAAGGCAAGGTCACCGCGCCGGTCAAAGGTGCAACCTTGGTCGGGCAGGGTGCCGAGGTGCTGACGCGGGTGAAGATGATCGGCAACGACCTCAGGCTCGACGACGGCATCGGCACCTGCGGCAAGCAGGGGCAGATGGTGCCGGTCGGCGTCGGCCAGCCGACCTTGCGCGTTGACGGTCTCACCGTCGGAGGCGCCGGGACGTGAGCGCGGACGCAAGCGCGTCGGCGCTGGAACAAAGCCTGCCGGCGGCCGCCGGCCTTGCGCTCGAGGAAGCCGCGCGCCTCGGTGCCGACGCCGCCGAGACGGACGCGAGCGCGAGCCTCGGGTTTTCGGTCACCGCGCGCGCGGGCGACGTCGAGACCCTCGAGCACGGCAACGAACGGTCTTTTGGGGTGACGGTCTATTTCGGTGCGCGCAAGGGCAGTGCCAGCGCGTCCGATTTAGCGCCCGAGTCGATCGCCGAGGCGGTCAAGGCCGCCTGCGATTTTGCACGCTACACCTCCGAGGACGACTGCGCCGGTCTCGCCGACGCCGGGCTGATGGCGACCGAGTTTCCCGACCTCGACCTCGACCGGCGCTGGGACCTCGACATCGAGCACGCAATCGGCGTCGCGGTCGAGTGCGAGGATGAGATGCGCGCGGTCGAGAAAGTCGTCAACACCGAAGGGGCGTCGGTTTCGACCGAGCGCAGCATTCATTGCTACGCGAACACCCACGGCTTCTCGCACACTTCCGCCGCTACCCGCCACAGCCTCAGCGGCATCGCGGTCGCCGGCGACGACGGCGGAATGCAGCGGGATTTCTGGTACAGCGTCCACCGCCACCCCGATTGCTTGGAACCGCACCGCGAGGTCGGGCGTCGGGCGGGCGAGCGTGCGGTGCGTCGCCTCGGTGCACGGCGGCTGAAGACGCGCAAGAAACCGGTGTTGTTCGAGGCCGCGCTCGCGTGCGGGCTGCTGTCGCAGCTGGCCGGCGCGATCAGCGGAGGTGCGTTGTACCGCAAGACCTCATTCCTGCTCGACGCGCTCGGCGAGCGGTTGTTTCCCTCGTTTGTCCGGATTGTCGAGCGTCCGCACTTGCCCGGCGCGCTCGGCAGCGCGTCTTTCGACGCCGAGGGCGTTGCGACCCGCGAGCGCGTGATTGTCGAGGACGGTGTGCTTGCTGGGTATCTGCTCGACAGTTACTCGGCGCGCAAGCTCGGCATGGAGACCACCGCCAACGCGGGCGGCGTGCACAACTGGATGTTTGAAGGCAGCACCCGTCCGTTCGACGAGTTGCTTGCGGAAATGGGCGAAGGGTTTTTCGTCACCGAACTGATGGGGCAGGGCGCCAACCTGGTCACCGGAGACTACTCGCGCGGTGCCGCGGGGTTTTGGGTCGAGGGCGGCAGGATCGCCTATCCGGTGTCGGAGGTGACCATCGCCGCCAACTTGCGCGACGTGTTCGGCGGCGTCCTTGCCGCCGGCGACGACGTGGACGAGCGCGGCAGGATTCGCTGCGGCTCGCTGCTGATTGACGGCATGACCATCGCCGGCGACTGAAGCGCGCGTTCGCCCCGGCAACCTCGATCAGTCTTCATATTCGTTACCCCACCCATCGAATCCTCGTCGTTTGTGGCGATTGATATGTTGGTACGACTGGGACGAAATCGTCGCCCGTCCGGCTTCAGCCGCCGGTGTTCATCAGCCAGCCGAGCAGCAGGATCTGCGGCAGCGTGACCAGCGGCAGGAACAGCGCGGTGCGCCAGGACTTCGTCGTCTCGCGCAACGACATGATTTCGGTGTAGTCGGTTGCAACCCCGGCCATCAGGAAGGTGAACGCGTTGCCGGGCGCCCGCGCGCGGGTCAGCAGGTCGCCGGCAATCGGCACGGTGCCTTCGGAACAGACTTCGATGATGGTCGCCGCGACCAGCGTCAGCCCGAGTCCCGCGAGCGTCGGGCCGAACAGGCCTTCGAAATGATGCAGCGGTACCACGGCGCGAATCACCGCGGCGGTCAACAGGCCGAAGAGGACCCAGCGAAGCACCATCCGCGAGCCCGAAAGCCCGTCGCGCACGACGTCGGTGAAGAAGTCCCGGTTCAGGCGCGTCCCGGCGATCCCCCTGCGCGCTTCGGCGAGGAAGTCGAAGCGTTCGAGCGAATCCGCCTCAGCCTGGTGCGGGTTCCGCGGAAGCGTGCCGTGCTCGACCAGGCGGTCGAACGCGACCCCGGTGACGATGGCGACGAGCATCGAGAAGACGATGAACGCAAGCGTCCACCCCAGCCCAACCAGCCCGATCAGAATCAGCGTCAGCGAAAACGAGTTCCACGGAGACGAGACCAGGAAGGCCGCCACCTGTCCCGGGCTCGCGCCGCGCTCGTACAGTTTCATCCCCAGAATCAGTACGCCGTGACTGCACACGTCGAACAACACCCCCGCGCCGGTCGCGCGCAGCACGCCGCCGAAAGTCCCGCCGCGCCCGAGTACGCCGATGACGAATTCACGCGGCACTTTCGACAGCAGCCCCACGCTGAAGACGCCGATGACGATGCCCCACCAGATCTCGGCGAATATCTCGAACGCGGCTTGCGCCAGTGCGTCGAGGACACCGGCCGGCAACGGCAGGAAATGCGCGCCGACCAGCGTCGCCGTCGCGACGGAACAGCTCCACAGCAGGTAGTCGGCCCGGGCGGCGCGACGGCAACCGCCGGCGTGCGACGTTTCGTCGGTCGGCTCAGGCGTGTCGGCGGGGTCGCGGTTGTTCGGCATGGGACACGCGGTCGGTTTCGGGAAACCCTATCTTATTGCTTCGCCGCGGCGCAGTCGGGTGACGGTCATCGTCCTTTTGACCCGCCCGTCCTCGATCCGCTCTACCTTCACCGGCAGGTAGCCGTGCGCCGGGCTCAGCCAATAGCGGTGGTCAAGTTCGTCGTCTTCACCGTTGTGCAGTCTGGCGCGTTCGACCCGTAACGTGTCGATTTCGCCGAGGGCGGTGGTGATCTTTTCCGCGTCGGCTCGGGTGAAGCGATAGTGCTTGAGCTTGCCGTTCGAGACCACGGTGTAGCGCCACGGGCCGTCGCCCGTCGGAACGTCAAGGGTCAGCTGCAGCTGCACCGAGGCTTCGTCGAGGGTGCCGGACGGAATCGAAAGAAAGGAAACGCGGCCTTCCTTCAAGACCTCGACCGCACGGCCGTGGGCCTCAAAGCGATAGCGCTGATCTTTTTCCGGGTTGCGCGCGTGTTCCTTGACGTACTCCTCGGCGACGAGACGCCCGTCTTCCGAACGCAATCGGGACCTGATCTGCAACGTGTCGCCGAACAGGGTCGAAAACAGTCCTCGCGGGGTGACGGTCAGGACGTACAGCAGGCGGTCGTCGTTGACTTCAAGCCGCACCACGCCGTTGCCCGCGCCGATGCCGGCGAGGCGGACGTCGTAGTCGATCCTGAAATCGACGAGCTCCGCGTTGACGCCGGCGGCGGAGCAGGCGGCGGCGCACAATATCAGCTGGGCGCAGGTCGTTGCGGCGCGTCTTCTCATGCGTCGTTTCCTTCGAGCAGCACCGGTCGTTCGAGCGGTACGCCGTCGAGCACGCAACGCCCGTCGTCGAGACGCAGCCGGTCCTGGCAGTACCAGCCGAGCACCCGCGGGTAGACGACGTGTTCGCGCTTGAGTACGCGCGCCGCCAGCGTCTCGGGCGTGTCGCCCTTGAGCACCGGTACGCGCGCCTGCATCACGACCGGCCCCGCGTCGAGCGCTTCGGTCACGAAGTGCACGCTGCAACCGTGCACCTCGTCGCCGTTCTCGAACACGCGCCGGTGCGTGTGCAAGCCCCTGTATTTCGGCAGCAGCGACGGGTGGACGTTGAAGATCCGTCCGTTGAAGCGTTGCACGAGGTCGGCGCCGAGCAGACGCATGAAGCCGGCGAGCGCGATTACGTCGGGGGCAAGCGTCTCGAGGGTCCGGCTCAGCGCGTTGTCGTCCTCGACCAGCTCGGTTGCGACGCCCGCGGCGCGTGCCTTGTCAAGGCCCGCCGCGTCGGCGCGGTTGCTGACGACGCACGCCATCGTCGCGTTGATCGTTCCCGCGGCGAGTGCGTCGAGGATCGCCTGCAGGTTGCTGCCCGTGCCGGAGATCAGGGTCACCAGCCGCTTGGGCGCAGGGTCAGACATAGACGACCGGCGGGTTGTTCCCGCGGGCGACGATTTCGCCGAGCACCCAGGCGTCGAGACCGGTCGTCTCGACTTCCCGCACCAGTGCGTCGGCGGCGTCGGGGGCGACGACCGCCGCCATGCCGACGCCGCAGTTGAACACACGCTGCATTTCCCGTTGCTCGACGTTGCCCGCGGTGCGTATCCACTCGAATATCGGCGGCGGAGTCCAGCTGCTCAGGGCGACGACGACCGACTGTTCCGTGCCGATCATGCGCGGCAGGTTCTCGTCCAAGCCGCCGCCGGTGACGTGCGCCATCGCGCGTACGTCGCCGCGCGAGACCGCGGAGAGCAGCGTCTTGACGTAAATGCGCGTCGGTTCGAGCAAGGTTTCGCCGAGCGTCGCGTCGCCGAAGCGGTGGTCGAGGTCGGCGCCGCTTTCGGCGATGATTCTGCGGATCAGCGAGAAGCCGTTGGCGTGCACGCCGCTCGACGCGAGCGCGACGACCGCGTCGCCGTCGCGGACGCGGTGTGCGCCGCACAGCGCGTCTTGTTCGGCTGCGCCGACGGTGAAGCCCGCGAGGTCGTACTCGTCTTCGGCGTACATGCCGGGCATCTCGGCGGTTTCGCCGCCGATCAGGGCGCAGCCCGCGAGTTCGCAACCCGCGGCGACGCCCGAGACGATTTCCTGCGCGGGAATCGCCGCCAGCTTGCCGCACGCGAGGTAGTCGAGAAAGAACAGCGGTTCGGCACCGTGGGTCAGCACGTCGTTGACGCACATTGCGACCAAGTCTATGCCGACGCCGCGGTGGACGCCGAGCGTTTGGGCCAGCTTCAACTTGGTGCCGACGCCGTCGGTCGCCGCGGCGAGCACCGGCTTGCGGTACTTGTTAAGTTTGAACAGCCCGGCGAAGCCACCGGCGCCGGCGATGACCTCCGGGCGCAGGGTTTTCGCGCACAGCGGTTTGATGCTCTCGACGAAAGCGTTACCCGCGGCGACGTCCACGCCGGCCGCTTTGTAATCGAGCGTCTTTTCGGGTTTGCCCGGGAGGTTCTTCGGGGCATCCGAGGAAGCGTCGGAAAGCGTTTTGCGCGGCATCGGGCTGTAATCGTCTGCGGGCGGTCGCTGAAAAAGCCGGGTGAAGCCCGCGGTGACATTATAGGCGACACTATCTAAGGCACGGCCTTTGCGACACGGCGGGTTTCGGGCGGACGTCGTAATATGGTTATACTCTCGCTTGAGCCGGAGAAGAAGCGTGAGACACATCCCGAACATCATCACCCTCGCTAGAATCGGGTGCGTTCCCCTGCTGGTCGTGGTTTTGCTGCGCGAAGATTTTCGCGCGGCGCTGTATCTGGCGTTGCTGATGGGTGCGAGCGACGCGCTCGACGGCTTTCTGGCGAAACGCTGCCGCTGGCAAAGTTGGTTGGGCGAGCGACTCGATCCGCTCGCCGACAAGCTGATGCTCACCGCGGCCTATCTGGTGTTCGCGGTGCAGGGCTTGCTGCCGGCGTGGCTGGTTGCGCTGGTGGTCGGGCGCGACGCGCTGATCGTCGCGGGCTACGCTTATTACCGCTGGTTCAATCTGGATTTCGACGTCCATCCGAGCTTGCTCAGCAAGGTCAACACCTTGTGCCAGACCCTGCTGGTGTTCGCGGTGCTGGTCGCCCGGATCGAGCCCGAGCTCGCCGAGCCGGTCGCGGTATTGATTGGCGTGGTCGCGGTGACGACGGCGTTCAGCGGTGTCGGCTACGCGCTGACGGCGCACAACCTGTTCGTGCGCCGCGGCGTTTCCCGTACGGTCTGAGCCGGCCACGGCGCCCGTCCTCAGAATGAGTTCGCGGCCCGACGCCGAAGCGGCTTCACGTTCCCAGCTGTTGCTGTCGCTTGAACCGAACCCGGGACGTACGTTCGAAACCTTTGTCGCGACCGGCAACGAGGTCGCGGTGCAGCACCTTGAAAGACTGTGCCTCGACGCCGGCGAGAGCCGCCAGATCTGCCTGTGGGGCGAGGAGGCGAGCGGCAAGAGCCATCTTCTGCAGGCGGCGTGCCGCGAGGTGACCTTGCGCGGCGGACGCAGCGCCTGGTTGCCGCTGACCGAGCTGTCGGACGACGACCCCGGAATGCTCGCCGGTCTCGATGCGCTCGACCTGGTCGGACTCGACGACGTCGCCGCGATCGCCGCAAGCCGGGCGTGGCAGCAGGCTTTGTTCGACTTGATCAACGAGGCGCGCACGAGCGGTTGCCGCCTGGTCATCGCGGCGGGTCGGCGGAGTCCGTCGGCGCTTGGGTTCGGTCTCAAGGACTTGTCGTCGCGGCTGGTGTGGGGGGCGGTGTACCGCTTGGCGGTGCTTGACGACGAAGGCAAGATCGAGGCGTTGCGCCTTGCCGCGGAGCGTCTCAAATGTTCTTTCAGCGACGACGCGCTTGCCTATCTCCTGAAAAACTACCCGCGCTCGCTCGCGGTTCTGATGCCTGCCCTTGAACGCCTTGCGCGCGAGGCCCAGGCCCGGGAGGCGAAAGCGGGCAAGCGCCGCGTTACCGTACCTTTCATAAAGGAGACCCTGCCGCTCGTCGCGGACGGGGCCGAGCACCCGCGGGCTCGCGCCTGATTGCCAGGTGAGCGCGAGCCGGCGGGCGGCTTCGGCGACGCGTCGTCCGAGTGCGCGGCACAGCTGATGCAGGAAACCTTGCCGCTTACGGCAGGCTCGTGCCTGATTGTCAGGTAGGTGCGAGCCGGCAGGCGGCTTCGGCAACGCGTCGTCCGAGCGCGCGGCACAACGCTTCTTCGTCGTCGCTGAGCGGCAGGTTGCTGTCGGCACCGGCGACGTGGCTTGCGCCGTACGGGGTGCCGCCGCTTTGGGTTGTATTGAGCTGCGGCTCGCTGTAGGGGATGCCGCAGACGATCATGCCGTGGTGCAGCAACGGCATCATCATCGTCAGCAGCGTGGTTTCCTGCCCTCCGTGCAACGTCGCCGACGACGTGAACACGCCCGCCGGTTTGCCCGCGAGCGCACCGCTCAGCCACAGTCCGCCGGTCTGGTCGAGAAAATGCTTCAGCGGCGCGGCCATGTTGCCGAAGCGGGTCGGGCTGCCGAGCACCAGCCCCGAACATTGCTCGAGGTCGGCGACCGTTGCCTGCGGCGCTCCGTCGGCGGCGGCTTGCGGCGAAGCCCCGCTTTCTCCCGCCGCCGCGACCGGCGCCGCCGTGCGCAGCTTGGCTTCGGCGCCGGCGACGCTTTCAACGCCGCGGGCGATTGCGCGCGCCATTTGTCCGACCGCGCCGTAGCGCGTGTAGTACAGGATGAGTATGGTCGAGGCGGTCATCGGTGTCGCGGCGTTCGCTCGTATAATATAGGCAAATGCCGATTTATGAGTATCAATGTGCGGCGTGCGGGCGGCGGCACGAGGCGTTGCAGAAGTTCAAGGAGTCGCCGTTGCGCGATTGCCCGCATTGCAGTAAGCCCGAACTGGTGAAATTGGTGTCGGCGGTGGGGTTTCGTCTGGCCGGCGGCGGCTGGTACGAGACCGACTTCAAGACCGGCGACAAGCGCAATCTCGTCTCGGCGTCCGACGAGAAAGGCGCCGGTGACAAGGGCGGCGAGAAGGGTGGTGGCAAGGACGGCGGCAAGGACAAGACCGAAAGCGGCAAACGCGACGGCGGGGAAAAGGCGCCTGCCGGTGCCGCCGCGGGCGGTGCCAAACCCGCCTCGAGCCCGGTTTCCCCGGACAAGTCTTCCCCGGGCAAATCTTCTTCGGGCAAGCCTTCCGCGAGCAAGCCTTCCCCGGGCGGCGGGGCCTGACCCGTGTCCGCCGCGACGACGGCGCTTCCGACGCGCACCCACTACTGCGGAGAGATCGGAGAGGAGTTGCTCGGGCAAACCGTCGCGGTGTGCGGCTGGGTCAACCGTCGCCGCGACCACGGTGGCGTCATCTTCATCGACCTGCGCGACCACCGCGGGCTGGTGCAGGTCGTTGCCGACCCTGCCTCGGTCGAAGTCTTCGCGTCGGCCGAGCGGGTGCGCAACGAGTTCGTGTTGCGTATCGAAGGCACGGTCAGGTTGCGCCCCGAAGACACCGAGAATCCGGAGTTGGAAACCGGGCGGGTCGAGATCGTCGCGGCGAGGTTCGAGGTTCTCAACGCATCCGACACGCCGCCGTTGCAGCTCGACGACGAAAACGTCGGCGACGAGACGCGCTTGCGCTACCGCTACGTTGACCTGCGCCGTCCGGCGATGCAACGCAAGCTGAGGCTGCGCGCGCAGGCGGTGCGCGTGTTGCGCGAGTTCTTCGACGACCGCGGCTTCATCGAGATCGAGACGCCGATGCTGACCAAGGCGACGCCCGAGGGCGCACGCGACTACTTGGTGCCGAGCCGCACCCACGGCGGCGACTTTTTCGCGCTTCCGCAGTCGCCGCAGCTGTTCAAGCAGCTGCTGATGATGGGCGGGTTCGACCGCTATTACCAGATCGTGCGGTGCTTCCGCGACGAGGACCTGCGCGCCGACCGCCAGCCCGAATTCACCCAGCTCGACGTCGAAACCTCTTTCATGGACGAGAACGAGATCACCTCCTTGATCGAGGACGTGGTTCGCGTCTTGTTCAAGCGCGTCCTCGAGGTTGACCTGCCCGAGCCGTTCGCGCGGATGCCTTACGACGAGGCGTTCGCGCGCTACGCGACCGACCGCCCCGATCTGCGCGTCCCGCTCGAGCTCACGCCGATCGAGGACTTGATGCGCGGTGTTGAGTTCAAGGTGTTTTCCGCGCCCGCCGCCGACCCCGCTAGCCGGGTCGTCGCTTTGCGCGTACCCGGCGCCGGCACGCTGACGCGCAAGGAGATAGACGACTACACCGAATACGTCGCGGGGTTCGGCGCGCGCGGGCTCGCCTACGTCAAATGTAACCAGGTTGCGCGCGGGCGGGACGGCTTGCAGTCGCCAATCCTGAAGTTCCTGCCCGACGAGGCGATTGCCGGGTTGCTTGAACGCACCGCCGCGCGCGACGGCGACCTGATCTTCTTCGGTGCCGGCAAGCGCGGCGTCGTCAACGAGTCCCTGGGTGCGTTGCGCGTACGCCTCGGGCGCGACCTCGGGCTTGTCGAGGAAGGCTGGCGGCCGTTGTGGGTGGTGGACTTTCCGATGTTTGAGATCGACGAGCACAGCGGACGCCGCGTCGCGTTGCACCATCCGTTCACCGCGCCGGTCAACCCGGACGATTTGCGCGTCGCGCCCGAGACCTGCCGCGCGCGCGCCTACGACTTGGTCGTCAACGGCATCGAACTCGGCGGCGGGTCGGTGCGCATCGACGACGAGGCGACGCAGCGCGCCGTGTTCGAGGCGATCGGTCTCGGCGAAAGCGAATACAAGGAGAAGTTCGGCTTTCTCCTGGACGCGCTCAAGTACGGTTGCCCGCCGCACGGCGGCATCGCGTTCGGTCTCGACCGGATCATGATGCTGTTGACCGGCAGCGCTTCGATACGCGACGTCATCGCTTTTCCGAAAACTCAAACCGCTCACTGCCCGTTGACCGACGCGCCGGCGCCGGCGCCGGCGGCGCAGTTGAAGGAGTTGGGTATCCGCCTTGCCAAGCGCGACGTCGAAAATTGACGCGCAACGTTACAAGCGCCCCGAGTCGGTGCTGGTCGTCGTCTATACCCGGGGCGGGCTGGTATTATTGCTGCGTCGCAGGAAACCGACGCATTTCTGGCAGTCGGTTGCGGGCAGTCTCGAGTGGGGAGAGAGCGTGAGCGAAGCGGTGACGCGCGAGTTGCGCGAGGAGACCGGCTTGGACGCGGCGGCGGTGGATTGCGGCATCGTGAACAGGTTCGTGATTTATCCCGTCTGGCGTCATCGCTACGCGCCGGGCGTGGTCGAAAACGCCGAACGGGTGTTCAAGCTCGAACTCGACGCCGCGTGCGGGATCGTGCTGGACGAGAAAGAGCACGCCGAATACCGTTGGTTGCCCCGCGACGAGGCGTTGGCGCTGGTCACCTCGCATACGAACTTCGCCGCAATCGAGCGCTGGGTGCCGAGGTGCTGATTCCGGCGGCGACCGCGCGAACGGCGCAACCCGAACAACGAAAAAGGAAAGGGTGAAGCGAGGCAAACATGTCCGGACACAGCAAGTGGGCCAACATTCAGCACCGCAAGAAAAGGCAGGACGCCAAGCGCGGCAAGCTGTTCACGCGTCTGATCCGCGAGATCACCATCGCGTCGCGCCTCGGCGGCGCCGACCCGGGCGCCAACCCGCGTCTGCGCCTTGCGTTGGACAAGGCGACCGCGGCCAACATGGGCAAGGACGTCATCGACCGCGCGATCAAGCGCGGCGCGGGGCTGCTCGAAGGGCAGGAGTATGAAAGCGTGCGTTATGAAGGCTACGGGGCGGGCGGCAGCGCGGTGCTGGTCGAGTGCATGACCGACAACCGCAACCGTACGGTCGCCGAAGTGCGCAGTGCGTTCACCCGCTACGGCGGCAACCTCGGCGAAGCCGGTTCGGTCGCCTATCTGTTCACTCAGCGCGGCGTGCTGTTTTATGAGCGGGCGGCGGAGGATGAAGTTTTCGAAGCCGCGATCGAAGCCGGCGCCGACGACGTTACGGGCGACGGCAGCGTGCAGGTGCTGACCCCGCCCGAGCGTCTCGCCGACGTCAAGCAGGCGATGGAGGCGGCCGGCTTGCCGCCCGACGAGTTCGAGCTTGCGATGCTCGCCGAGGTCGAGGTCGAGCTCGACGTCGCCGCCGCCGACAAGCTGCTGCGTCTGCTCGACGCGCTGGAGGACCTGGACGACGTGCAGAACGTCTATTGCAACGCGAACCTGCCGGCGGGGCAGGCGTGAGCGTACCTCGGAAGGCGGTTTCGGAGAGAATGATATGCAGCGCATTCTCGGCATAGACCCGGGTCTCGTCGCGACGGGATACGCGGTGATCGAAAGCGAAGGCGACGCTGCGCGTCTGATTGCGAGCGGCGTCGTCGCCACCGCCGCTTCGGGCGCTTTGCCTGAGCGTCTCGGCACGATCTTCGACGGCTTGAACAAGGTCATCCGCGAATACCGGCCCGACGCCGCCTCGATCGAGAGCGTGTTCATGCACAAGGACGCGTCGGCGGCGCTCAAGCTCGGGCAGGCTCGGGGCGTTGCGGTATGCGCCGCGGTGACCAACGGGGTGCCGGTGTACGAGTACGACGCGCGGGTCGTCAAGAAGCTGATTGTCGGGAAAGGCAACGCGGCGAAAGAGCAGGTGCAATTCATGGTCGCGCGTCTGTTGCAGATCGCCGTGCGCTACGAGGACGACGAGGCCGATGCGATGGCGATCGCCTTGTGCCACGTGTTTTCGCATCGCGCGAACACCAGACTCGCCGAAGGGCTTGCGGAGGCGGCGAGATGATTTCGCGGCTGACCGGCGAAATCATCCTCAAGCGTCCGCCGGACTTGATTGTCGACGTGAACGGTGTCGGCTATGAGATGCAGGCGCCGATGTCCACTTTCTACAACCTGCCCGAACCCGGCGAGCGCACGACCCTGCTGACGCACCTGCTGGTGCGAGATGACGCGCACGTGCTTTACGCGTTTGCGTCGGAGTACGACCGCAGCCTGTTTCGCGCCTTGCTCAGGATCAGCGGCATCGGCGCCAAGATTGCGCTGGCGATTCTTTCGGGCATGGAGCCCGCGGCGTTCAAGGACTGCGTTCTCGACGACGACGTCGAGGCTTTGGTGCGCGTGCCCGGCGTCGGGCGGAAGACCGCCGAGCGTCTGGTGTTGGAAATGAAGTCGCGTTTCAACGACGATTACTGGATGCAGCTCGGTGCCGGCGCGCCCGCGGACAAGGCCAAAGCCGGCGCCGGTGCCGGCGCCGCGGCGGTGCAGGCCCTGGTCTCGCTCGGCTATAAGACGAGCGACGCGCGCCGCATGGTCAAGCAAGCCGACGTGTCGTCCGACGCGGCGGTCGAGGAAATCATCAAGAGCGCGCTGAAATCGAGCCTCGGTTAGATGTCTGAGTCCAATCCGTTGTTGAATGCGCAGCGCGAAAGCGGCGAAGCCCGCTTCGACGACCGCATCCGCCCGGCGCGTCTCGACGAGTACATCGGTCAGCCGGTCGTGCGCGAGCAGATGGAGGTGTTCATCGAGGCCGCGCGGGCGAGAGGGGATTCGCTCGACCACGTGTTGATCTTCGGCCCGCCCGGTCTCGGCAAGACCACGCTCGCCCACGTCGTCGCCAATGAGATGCGCGCCAACCTGCGTCAAACCTCGGGGCCGGTGCTCGAGAAAGCCGGCGACCTCGCGGCGTTGCTGACCAACCTCGAACCGCACGACGTCTTGTTCGTCGACGAGATTCACCGTCTCAACCCGGTGGTCGAGGAGATCCTGTACCCGGCGATGGAGGACTTTCAGCTCGACATCATCATCGGCGAAGGCCCGGCGGCGCGTTCGATCAAGCTCGACTTGCCGCCGTTCACGCTGATCGGTGCGACGACGCGCGCCGGCCTTTTGACCTCGCCTTTGCGCGACCGCTTCGGCATCGTCCAACGGCTTGAGTTTTATTCGGTCGAGGACCTGACGCGCATCGTCGAACGCAGCGCAAGGATCTTGGGCGTGTCCGCCGAAGGTGAAGGCGCCGCCGAGATTGCGCGGCGTTCCCGCGGCACGCCGCGCATCGCCAACCGCCTGTTGCGCCGGGTTCGGGACTACGCCGAGGTCAAGTTTGACGGTACGGTCAAGGCCGAGGTTGCGGTGCAGGCGTTGGGCATGCTCGAGGTGGACACCAGCGGTTTTGACACGATGGACCGTCGCCTGCTGCTGACGTTGATCGAGCGCTTCAACGGCGGGCCGGTCGGCGTGGACAGCTTGGCGGCGGCGATCGGCGAGGAACGCGGCACGATCGAAGACGTGATCGAGCCGTTCCTGATCCAAAGCGGTTTTTTGGTCCGCACCGCGCGCGGGCGGCAGGCGACCGCCGCGGCGTGGCGTCATTTCAACCTCGACCCGCCGGCGACGGCTTCCTCCGCCCCACCCGAGCTGTTTTGAGCACGCCTGCCCGTGAACGCCGTCGTCTCGGCGGTTTTTTGTGTGCCGAGCTGCTCGGTCTTTTGCCTCTTAATCCCATTGAACGCTACAATAGGGAATTAGATGATAAATCCGCAAGGGATTGACCAACAGCTAGTAAAATAAGGCCGTGAAGACACATCGCACAATCCGTTACCGGGTGCATCCGCGAACCAGGGCAAGGGCGAATGGGAACGAGGCAGCCAGACGTGGAGCTGGCGACGTTGGTCGGGCGTTGAAGCGTCAAATTGATACGAAGTTCACTGCGGATTTATGCATGTCATCCCCCTACAATAACCTCGTGCTTTTGTACGACGAGAACGTTGCTCGGGCGACAACCGCCCGCGAGCCGTAGGGGACGAATTGATGCAGGCTGATCTCGATTTTTTGAGTTTGATCGTTGACGCCACTCTCGTGGTGCAGCTGGTGATGGTGATGCTGGTGCTCGCCTCGGTCATCAGCTGGTCTTTCATTTTCAGCAAATGGCGCGAGCTGAAAGAGATGAAAAGCACCGCCGACGACTTCGAGGCGCGTTTCTGGTCCGGCCCCGATTTGTCGCAGTTGCGCAACGACCTCGAAGAGGAAGGCAACGTATCCGGCATGGCGGCGATCTTTTCCGAGGGTTTCAAGGAGTACATGCGTTTGCACCGGGACCGCGCGGTTTCGATGGAGATGATTTCCTCGACTTCGGTCAAAGCGATGAAAGTCGCGTTGTCGCGCGAGATAGACGAGATGGAAAGCCGGCTCAACTTTCTGGCGACGGTCGGTTCGACCGCGCCTTACGTCGGTTTGTTCGGCACGGTGTGGGGAATCATGGACGCGTTTCTCGCGTTGCGCGGCGTGCAGTACGCGACCTTGTCGCTGGTTGCGCCCGGCATCGCCGAGGCCTTGATCGCGACCGCGATGGGATTGTTCGCGGCGATTCCCGCGGTCATCGCCTACAACCGTTTCCGCGACCGCGTCGAACGCCTGATTTCGCGCTACGACAACTTCCTGGAGGAGTTCACGACCATCCTCAGCAAGCAGGCGTCGGTGCGCGCCGCGCCGGCCGCGCAGTGAGGCGGGCGTGGCGATTTCACGTCGTAACCGCAAGCTGATGGCCGAGATCAACATCGTGCCTTACATAGACGTGATGCTGGTGCTGCTGGTGATTTTCATGGTGACGGTGCCGCTGATTCAGCAGGGCGTCAAAATAGATCTGCCGCAGGCGCAGGCGCGTCCGCTCGAGGACGTCGAG
Source organism: uncultured Chromatiales bacterium (assembly GCA_964347615.1). GTDB lineage: Bacteria > Pseudomonadota > Gammaproteobacteria > Poriferisulfidales > Oxydemutatoraceae > CAYFZO01. The sequence continues at coordinate 33,077 of CAYFZO010000013.1, read as the reverse complement.
GCGCCCGACCCCCTGGTCGTCACCGTCAACCGCGGCGGACAGATCATGCTGAACAAGGGAGAGTCGGCGAACCAGCCGTTGCCGCCCGACGTTCTTTTGCGTGAGCTCTACGTGCTGTTGCCCGACCAGGAAGGGGTTGCCTACGTGCGCGGCGACCGGGGCGCGTCGTACGGCAACGTCGTCTCCGCGATGGTGATGTTGCAGACCGCCGGCGCGGAGAGCATCGGGTTGATTACCGAACCGCCGGAGGACGCGGTGCAGCAATGAATAGACGCGGCCGTCGATGGCAGGCTCAGTCGCTCATCGCTTCGATCCTGATTCACGTCGCCTTGATCGGTCTGGCTGCGTTCAGCGTCGTCCCGTCGTTGCCGCCGTCTCCGCAACCCGCTCCCGAACAACAACCGCCGGTGATCGAAGCGACGGCGGTGAGCCCGCAGGAAGTCGAGCAGCTGTTGCAGCGCAAGCGCGACAGGGAACGCAAGCAGCGTGAGCAGGATGAGGCCCGCCGGCGCGCGCAGGAACAGGCGCGTCTGAAAGCCGAGCAGGAGAAGCAGCGTCTCGAACAAGCGCGGCTGAAGACCGAGGAAGAAGAGAAACAGCTCAAGCAGGCGCGTTTGGAAGCCGATCAGGAGAAACAGCGCCTCGAACAAGCGCGGCTGAAGGCCGAGGAGGAAAAGGAACAGCTTGAGCGCGAGCAGACCGAGGCCGAACGCGAACAGCAACGTCTCAAGCAGGAAGCCGCGCGCAAGCTCAAGGAAGAACAGGCGCGTCTCGCGCAGGAAACGCAGCGCAAGACCGAACGGGAGCAGGCGCGTCTCGAGCAGGAAGCC
>CAYFZO010000013.1:6988-32147 GCA_964347615.1 uncultured Chromatiales bacterium | reverse complement strand
GCGCGCAAGATCGAACGGGAGCAGGCGCGTCTCGAGCAGGAAGCCGCGCGCAAGACCGAACAGGAGCAGGCGCGTCTCGAGCAGGAAGCCGCGCGCAAGATCGAACGGGAGCAGGCACGCCTCGAGCAGGAAGCCGCGCGCAAGATCGAACGGGAGCAGGCGCGTCTCGAGCAGGAAGCCGCGCGCAAGATCGAACAGGAGCAGGCACGCCTCGAACAGGAAGCCGCGCGCGCGCTCAAGGAGGAGCAGGAACGTCTCGAGCAGGAAGCCGCGCGTGCGCTCAAGGAGGAACAGGAACGTCTCAAGCAGGAAGCCCAACGCGCGGTTGAGGAAGAAAAGCGGCGTCTCGCCGAGGAGACGCGGCGCAAGGCTGAAGCCGAGGAGCAGGAGCGCATCCGCAGGGCGAAGATTTCAGCTTGGACCCGGAAGTACATCCACGATATCCGCAGCAGCGTCGAAAAGCGTTGGAAGCGTCCGCCCGCGAGCGTCAAAGGCGGCGACTGCGTGGTGAAGTTGCGCCAAGACCGCAATGGTAACATTGAGAAAGTTCAGGTTGTCAGTTGCGACGGCGACCTTCTCTACATGCGCTCGGTTGAGGACGCGGTGTGGAAAGCGAACCCTCTGCCGTCCCCTCCGTCGTGGGACGTGTTTGACCATGAAGTCGAGATTACTTTCAGGAAAGACTACGACGACGGCTGAAAGCGGGCGTCGCCCGCGGTACGGCTTGTCGCGTAGTTTGCTGCTTGCAGCCACGTTGCTCTTTCTGCGCGTCGGCGACGCGGAGCTGCGGGTCGAAGTAACCCGCGGGGTTGAAGGCGGCGTGCCGGTCGCGGTGGCGCCGTTTCGCGGCGAACCGGAAGGGGCCGAGCGCGGCTATCACCGCATCGTCTCCGACGACCTCGCTTACAGCGGGTTGTTCTCGATTATCCGCACCGGGATCATCGAGTCGCCGCCTCTCGGCGGCCGGGTCGACTATAACGAGTGGCTGTCCTACGGCGTCGAGAAGTTTGTCATCGGCGAGGTCGGACCCGACGGCCGGGTGCACGTCGAATTGCACAACGCGTTGCAGCGTAAGCGCATCAAGGAATTCATCGTCGCCGGCAGCGCCAGGATGGACCGTGCTGCGCACCAAGTCAGCGACGTGGTCTATGAGGAGCTGACCGGTATTCCCGGCATTTTCAGCACGCGGATCGCGTTCATCGGCGCCGAGCACTACACTTGGCGCAAGCACAAGAACACGCTGTACATCAGCGACGCCGACGGGCGCAACGCCCACGCGATTTACACTTCGCCGCATCAGCTGATGTCGCCGGCGTGGTCGCCCGACCTCAGAACCCTCGCCTACGTGTCCTACGAAAGCGGCCAGCCGGAGATCGTGTTGCAGACGCTTGCGACCGGTGAGCGCGAGACCTTGGGTGAGTACACCGGTCCCGCCAACCTGCCCAGCTGGGCGGACGACGGCAAACGCCTCGCTTACGTCAGTTCGGCGGGCGGCAACCCGGACGTTTACGTCATCGGGATCGAAACCAAACGCATCCTGCGCGTGACCGACAACGTCTTCATCGACACCGAGCCGGTCTGGGCGCCGGACGGCACTTTGATTTTCACCTCGGACCGCAGCGGCAGCCCGCAGCTGTACCGCGTCGACAAGGAAGGTGCCGCGCCCCGACGCATCACTTTCAACGGCAGTTACAATTCCGACGCCAACGTGTCGCCGCGCGGCGACCAGATCGCTTTTCTGAGTCAACGCGACCGCGGCTTCGTCATCGTCATCAAGGATTTCACGCGCGAGGACGGCGCCGAGGTCGAGCTGGTGTCCAACCCTGGCGTTGAGGGGGCGCGCTTTACCGCCAACGGGCAACTGCTCGGTTACATCACCGACCGGGACGGAAAAAGCGCTTTCGGCTTGATGACCACCGACGGTGTTTTCGGCAGGCTGATTCCTCTGCCGGCGGCGGACGTGCGCGGTGCCGCATGGTCCCCGTTCACATGGTAGCTCGCCGCCGCACGACCGGTCGCTTGACCGGCGCAGTCTTGCTTGCGGCGTTGTTTGCCGCGCCGGTGCCGTTCCCGGTCTCAGCTCAGGAAGATCAGAGCCTCCTGATTTCAGAGCTGCTCAGGGAAGTGCGCCAGCTGCGTGCCGAACTCAGCGCAGTCAGGAACGAGAACGAGATTCTGCGCCATCGGTTCGAGGTCTTGCTCGACCGGCTCGGGGTTGAACTTGAAGATTCGTCTGCGCGCCGCCGTCCGGCGTCCGTGCCTGAACTCGCGCCGGTCACCGAAGATTTCATTCGGCGCGAGCCGGGGCGGGACGGCGTTGCTTTTCCGGCCGCGACCGCGGGAGCGCAAGAGACGAGCGATCCGCAACGGCAACCCTCGGAACCGGATCCGCTCGAGCCGTGGCGGGCCAAGCAAGCGGCCCCGGCACAAACGTTGCCCGGGCAGACGCTTGCCGAACCGGCGCCTTCGACACGGAAGTTGGTTGAGCAAGCGGCTTCGGCGCCGGCCCCTCCGGAACGTGCCGCACCCGCCGCGCCGACCGCGCGCGAGCCGTCCCGCGACGGACGACGCTTTGCGTTGGCTGGGCCGCGCTCGCGCGGGAGCGCGCAGGAACGCGCGGCTTACCTCGGCGCGCTGGCACATCTGGATACCGGTCGTTACGACGAGTTGCGCAAGGCTTTGCAACGGTTTCTGGAAGACTACCCGGGCGGCGCTTACGAGGCCAAGGCACAGTATTGGATAGCCGATTCGTATTACGCGGAAGAACGCTACGACCAGGCCGCGCGGCATTTCGAACGCTACCTCGAGCGTTTTCCGGACGCGGACAAGGCCGACGACGCGCGGCTGAAACTCGCTGACGTTCACTACAAGCACGACGAATTGCCCGCGGCGCAGCGCCTGCTCGAAAAGCTGGTTGACTCGCGTAACGAGCGCGTCCGCAAGTTGGCGATGCGTCGGCTCGATTCGATCGTCAGAGCGTCGCGCAGGTGACCCGTGCGGAACGTCGCCGCCGCGAATCCGGGCGCCGCTGAGCGTCTGAAGATCACCGAGATCTTTTATTCGTTGCAGGGCGAGTCGGCGCACGCCGGCGTTCCCACCGTGTTCGTGCGTCTGACCGGCTGCCCGTTGCGTTGCGATTATTGCGACACTGAATACGCGTTCACCGGCGGGCAATGGATGACTCTGGACGCGGTGTTGCGCAAGGTCGCCGAGCACGCTCCCCGCCGCGTGACCGTCACCGGCGGCGAGCCGCTCGCGCAGAAACCTTGCCTCGACCTGCTGACCTTGTTGTGCGACGCGGGATATGCGGTCTCGCTCGAGACCGGCGGCGCGCACGACGTCTCGGTGGTCGACCCCCGCGTCGAGCGGGTGATGGATCTGAAGACGCCCGCTTCGGGTGAATGCGGGCGCAACCTTTATTCCAACGTCGAACACCTGCGCCGTGCGGATCAGGTCAAGTTTGTGATCTGCGACCGCGGCGATTATGAATGGGCGAAGAGCCAGATCGAGCGGCACGCGCTGACGACGCGCTGCGAGGTGCTGTTCTCGCCGGCTTGGCAACGCCAGGACGCCGCCGAACTCGCCGATTGGATCCTCGCCGACCACCTGCCCGTGCGGTTGCAGTTGCAGCTGCACAAGCTGTTGTGGGGCGACGTGCCGGGCCGATGAGGGTTCCGACGCGATGAACCGCGCCGTCGTTCTGCTCTCGGACGGGCTTGATTCGGCGACCACGCTTGCGGTCGCACACGAAGACGGCTTTGCCTGCCACGCCTTGAGCTTCGCTTACGGACAACGCCACGACGCCGAGCTCGACACCGAGCTTGGCGCGGCGACGCGCTGCGAAGTGCTGTTCTCACCGGCTTGGCAACGCCGGGACGTCGCCGAACTTGCTGACCGCCTGCCTGTGCCCGTGCCATTGCTATTGCCATTGTTATTACAGTCGCAGCTGCGCAAGCTGCCGTGGGGCGACGTGCCGGGGCGATGAGGGTTCCGACGCGATGAACCGTGCCGTCGTTCTGGTCTCGGGCGGGCTTGATTCGGCGACCACGCTTGCGGTCGCACGCGAAGACGGCTTTGCCTGCCACGCCTTGAGCTTCGCTTACGGACAACGCCACGATGCCGAGCTTGACGCGGCGTCGCGGGTCGCGCAACGACTCGGCGCGGTTGAACATCGCGTCTATTCCTTGTCGCGCGAGCTGTTCGGCGACTCCGCGCTGACCGACCCCGCGATTGCGGTGCCCGATGCCGACGGACAGGGCGGCATCCCGGTCACTTACGTGCCGGCGCGCAATACGGTGTTTCTGGCGCTGGCGCTGGCTTGGGCCGAGACGCTCGGCGCCGCCGACGTCTTTATCGGCGCGAACGCGGTGGATTACCCGGGCTATCCCGATTGCCGCCCCGAGTTTCTCGCCGCGTTCGAGAGGTTGGCGAACCTGGGAACCCGTGCCGGCGTTTCGGGGGACGGCGTTCGGATCCACGCGCCGCTGGTCGAATTGAGCAAGGCCGAGATCATTCGCCGCGGCGTTGCGCTCGGCGTGGATTACGCGCTGACGGTGTCGTGCTACCGCGCCGACGGGCAAGGCCGCGCCTGCGGGCGTTGCGATTCGTGCCGCTTTCGCGCGCAAGGTTTTCGTGCCGCCGGCGTGCCCGACCCGACGCCGTACCGGTGACGCCGCGTGGGTGGGCAACGGCGGTGGAAACCGGTCTATAATTGCTCGTATGATTCGCGCGTTGCCGGATCCGAATAAAGTATGGAACTGACGTATCAAGTACTGCTGTGGGGCTTGGCGGTCGCGCTGATTATGGGCGCGGTCGCCGCCAAGACCCATTTCTGCACGATGGGCGCGGTGTCCGATTGGGTCAACATCGGCGACACCGGGCGCATGCGTGCTTGGGTGCTGGCGATTGCCGTCGCTATCGTCGGCGTCGCGTTGCTCGACAGCGTCGCCGCGGTGGACATGACGCTGGTCAACAGCGGCGAGACCGGTAAGCCGCCTTACACCACTCCCCAATTCGTCTGGTTGCGCTACGTGCTCGGCGGGCTGCTGTTCGGCATTGGGATGACGCTGGGTTCCGGTTGCGGCAACAAGACCATGGTGCGCATCGGCGGCGGCAACGCGAAGTCGGTGGTCGTGTTCCTCACGATGGGCGTCGCTGCCTACGCGATGATTTACACCGATTTCAGCTACAACTTCTTCCTGCGCTGGATGCAGCCGCTGGCGGTCAACTTCGCCGACTACGGCGTTGAAAGCCAAAGTGTCTCGGCCCTGTTCGCCGGCGTCGCGGGACTCGAAAGCGCCGATTTGCGCTTGATTGCCGGGATCGTCATCGGCGCCTTGTTGCTGGCGTGGGCGCTGAAGTCCGACGACTTGCGTTCCAAATTCGACAACGTGCTCGGCGGCTTGGTCGTCGGCGTCGCGGTGGTCGCCGCTTGGTTTGTTACCGCCGGCCCGCTTGGGCAGGCGTTGCTCGAGGAGATCGAGTTCCTCGACGAACGGCCCTACGACGCCGGCGCGCAGTCGCTGACTTTCGTCAAGCCGACCGCGCATTTCTACTATTTCATCCAGGAAGGGTTCGCGTTCAATATCCTGACCTTCGCTCTGGTCGCCTCCGCCGGAGTGATACTCGGTTCGTTTCTTTACTCGGTCGCGGCGCGCAAGTTCCGCGTCGAGTGGTTTGCCTCTTTTTCGGACTTTGCCCGTCATCTCGCCGGCGGCCTTCTGATGGGGGTCGGCGGGGTGCTGTCGCTCGGCTGCACTTTCGGGCAGGCGATTACCGGCGCCTCGACGCTGGCGCTGGGATCGTTCATCACGTTCGTCTTTATCGTGTTGGGGGCGGCGGTGACGATGAAGACGGAGTATTACCGTCTTGTCTATGAAGATGAGGCGACCTTCGGCAAGGCGTTGGTTGCCGGCATGGCCGACTTGCATCTGTTGCCCGGCAGATGGCGCCGTCTCGACGCGGTGTGACGGCTTAGAAGCGCGGTCCGAAGCCGACACGTGGGTCGTTAGCTCAGTTGGTAGAGCACCGGACTTTTAATCCGATGGTCGCAGGTTCGAATCCTGCACGACCCATACCCTTAGGGAGCTATCCATTTATGGACCCGTACGAGTTCAGCCGCGAGACGTCAATATCTATTCCGACGCTTCCCGGGCGGGCCAACGTCGTCGGCGGGCGGCAGAGCCGAAGCTGTTGTAAAGTCTGATCTTAGCGATGTCCGCATCCTCCGACAAACCCAAGAACGACCCGCAGGGAGGCGTTTCCCGGAAGGGTTCCGCGCCCGCCGCGGCGAACTTCCGCGCTTTCACGCTGAAAGCAGACAAGCCGTTGCGCCGGATCAAGTTCAATGTCGGCGTCACCCGCGCGATTCCCGGGGACAAGGGCGTGACGCAGTCGCAACTGACGCAATACTCAGCGATCCTCGACACCGCCGCCGAACGTTCGCGCGTGTCGCGCAAGGTCATCGAAGCACAGGGGCTGGTTCTCGGCGGCGGCAACGGACACGGCGCGTATTACCGAGCCGATATTTATCTGCCGAACATGATTCGCTTTGCCGAAGTGCCGGTGACCGAGATGCCGGACGATTTGCAGGGAGAAGCCGACTGCATGATCGGCATGGACGTTCTGGCCTGCGCCGACTGTTGCCTTTCGTACAAGGACCGGAACATGATGTTTTCGTTTCGCGTCCCGCCGCTCGGTGCGATCGATTTCGTCGAGGAACACCGGCGTTTGCATAAAGGGAAAAAGAGAATGGTCACGACGTCGGCGACCAGAAACCAGCCTTGCCCTTGCGGCAGCGGCAAGCGTTTCAAGAACTGCTGCGGGAAGATTTACTGACGCCCGGACGGGGGCTGGTTTGATCGTGAAAGGATCCTCTTCGGCGCGTCTCTCAAGGGCTTTGTCCGGGCACGCTTTTGGGTGCCGGCGGGGAGCCGGATTCGGGAAAGCTTTTGGCGGCGGGGTTGCTTATCCCCAGCACCGCCGTCCCGTGGAGGCACATAAGTTATTGATTGGTCGTGCATTATCGCCTTGCCCCGAAACGCCCGGCAGCGTGGTTTGACAAGGCTTTTTATTGCGTGCTTGAATATCGCCCGTTCGCGCTTCGCTTCGCCGCCCATCGGCAGGGCGGGGTGCGGGCGGATATAGAGCGAAAGCTCTTGACTGACAACAAAACGGAACTTAAAATTATGGCTATGTTGTTATCTTGCTTTTCCCGATTTTCTTTTGCTCCCCGGCGCGCGTTGCGTACATCGGCGTGGTTGGCGACGTTGGCGGTACTGATGTTTGCCGGCCAAGCGTGGGGGCAGCAACAACGAGAGATGAGAACGATATTAGGAGACAGTAATGAAGGCGTGCCCACTGATGCCGCAATGGCTTTTAATACGATGCCACAAAGTTTTCAGGATAGATTAGCGGGTTTAACGCTCCCTAATGCGAATGATCAATCCCTCGACCCGGACGCGAATGGATTTTTGAATCCATCTAGCGCTGCAGTTGTGGACTGGGTGCTTGTCCAAGCGCGTGTGGTTGCGGACGGGAGTGGCCCCCCAAGCGCGCCTGCTTACTGTGACAGCAACGACTGCGTGACCCAAGCGGGTCTGCTGATGGCCGATGGCGCGGTCTTGGGTGTAGATGACAACGGGGCACTGGTAGAAGAGGGGGAGTTTATATTTGAGGACTTGGAATATGACCCGGATAGTCAGGACCTTTATATTGCCATTCAACACAGGAATCATGTCGCCATACTGTCATCGAGTGGGGCGGCGTCAGGTGCAGCGCAAAATGATGTTTATGTTTATGATTTTACCGACCCAAGCAACGTCTTTGAGGGAGTGAACAGTGTCACAGCAGGGTTAGGTTTGTTACCCCCCGGGCAAGTTGCGATGCGGGGAGGGGACGCGGATCCTAGCAATTTGGTCAATATCACTGACTTGTCTGCGGTGGCTGCCAGCTTCGGTAGAGCAAGCCCTTATTTTCTCATTGATACAAACATGAACGGGCTTGTTGAGATAAACGACTTAAGCCTTGTGGCCGCGCGGTTTGGTCGTGGCGCTCTTTTTACGTTTTTCTAAAAGAAACACGTAAACGCTTACTAACCCAAGAGGAAGGATAATAAGCAAATGACTAAAAAGTTTACCCATCAGCTGCTTTTAATTGGCTTACTAGTAAGCCTCAGCGGCGTTTCCGTGTCTCAAGTCTATTTGCCTTCTGCGGATGTGGCGATTAATCCTCCGGTCGATTTGGATCCGGATATACTTCGGGCTGTCACGGACGAAACAGGAGGATTAGCTCCTAGAACCAGCCAAAACTGCCGGGCAGGGTCAACTGAGTGCAGTGGGATTATGTATAACCGGTTAGGGAACGTTAGGATAATGCCCGCGTCTCAGGGAACTTCCCCAACTCTTGTGTTTGACCATCAAATCAGAGTGGGGCAAGAGGCAACTCAGGCTCTCCCGAATTATTTGCAAGCGATAGGTGAATACGTCGTTTACGGCTCGGAGGCTTTTGGCGAGCGCCAGTTTGAGGGGATGGGAGACTGTACGGATGATAGCACTCAATTCACTGCAGACACAAGCTTGGTGGGAGGTTTGGTAAATACGGCCGCGTCCATTGCGGCGGCAAATTTCGCCAATGTCAGCCAGGCTATAACCGGGCCGACAGCAAGCAGCTACATCATCCCGTATGATCCTGCCGGGCAGAATTACATCACCGTGAATACAGTGACTTGCGCAATCAAAGGGATTAGCGCCCCTGCTAACGTTGCTCTTGCGGCGTACACCATTGACCAAAATCAGCAGGTACTTGGGCCAGGTTCGTTCAGAAACTATGCGCCTGTCATTGAGAACAACCTCTGGTACTACCCCCTCGACGGCAATCCAGCGATTGTTGACGTCGAAGCCAGCGGCGGCGGCGACCATTTTTACATTGACGTAACTTTCAGCGAGGGGATTGCAAACTCCAACGGCGACCCGGTGGGCATGGCCGAGTTTGCGGGCGCAGTAGCGCTCGTACCGCGAACGGCCGCTTACGGCGATGATCGGTCCAGCCCGCTGGCGGTGATAAGTGTGACCAAGCCCGGCGGTGCTCCGGTGGAAGCTGGAGACACGGTGATACGGCTGCGGTTCAATGAAGATCCAGCCACGGTGGCTGCTGGCACCAGCGAGCCCAATATTTTGCTTTCTGTGGAGCCGCCTGTCGGCATTTCTGCTGCAGATGATGGAACGCCAATGCACCGAGGCTCGGATTGGTGGGTCAGGGCCTGGTACGACCACCGGGCACCTTACATCACGACAGCCGAGGTCGGCAACGGAAATGCATACGTGGATGTCACTTTCAGCCAGGCGGTCAAGTTTGATTTCAGTTTCAACTCGGACACGCAAGCAGATATGACAGGCACAACGGCGCCTGAGTCTGCAGACTTTGTCATCAGATACTACGACAGAAGTGCCGACATGTTCACCACCCACCAACCGGCCGCGATACAGGATTTCAACGGTGCTGATATCACCGCCACACCCGCAGCAGGTCTTACGGAACTGCGGCTCGTGCTGCCGCCCTCGATTCCAAGCTATGGACCGGGCGACACCTTGGATATCCGCACGGCACAGCGGCAAAAGAACCCGGAGCACCCCAGTTTGGCGTCGGTCTTTATTTATGGGGCCGACAACCTCGGCGCACCTGACGCCGCGGCAACTGCCGAGTACAGAAAAAACGGCAAGTTTGCAGACACGGTCGGAAACACCAACTTCCCCCGGACCGCCGCGTTTGCGCAGGTAGGTTCCTTACCATTGAAGCGTACTCTTGATGTGACGTTTGAATTAGGCGCGCAAGACCTCGTGATAGACGGCACGGCGGTCGAGATCAAAGTAGGGTTGTTTGGTGCTTCGGCGGCGCTGTTGGCCCAAGGCGAGGCTGTGACCGTGGATGTCGCGTGGCAAGGAGCAGCACCGGCCGATGTTGCTTTAAGCGGAGAAACAGGCATCACCTTGACTAGCGGCCAACCAGTTGGCACGTTCACGGCACAAGCGGGAGCCAATGCTTCCGATGGAGACACCGGGGTTTTGGCAATAACTGCCGCTTACGATGGCGATGCTGCCGCCGCTGGTGTTACCATTGTTGCTGATGACACTCTGGATGTAAGAGTTGTGCAAGAAGTTCCGGTGGAATTGACGTTCGGGGTTTCTGAGGCAATTGCAAGGATCGGCGGTGAAACAGAAGTGACGATGACCCTTTCTGATGCCGCCGCGTTAGGTTCAAATCGAGTCGAAGTGATGTTTGCTATAGACCCGGCCGTACCGGGTGTAACAGTAAGCCCGGGGGCAATATCTTTTAGCAGGGGGAGCATGCAGACAGTTACCATTGCGGCAGACTCGAGCGTGATGACACGGTTGTCGGGCGTTAACTTGACAGCCAGTGTCACCGCCGCTCAGCAAAGTGCGCTGCAAGCCATTACTCCAGTGCCGGTGAGATTCCTTGAGGGCACTCTCCCCGTCAAAGTGCTACCCAGTTTTGCCTTTGAACCAGCCGCCGACTTCGCCGGGCTCATCACTGACTCAGCGCCAGGGGCAAGGCTGACCGAGGACGGCGCGTATACGATTGTTCCCGGCACCGGAGGCAGAATGGAACTCGACCTGTATGCCCCGGTGATGAAAACCGGTGACGTTTACGTCTGCGTGAAAGAGGACAGTGAGGCTACTGATTGTGTTACAGCGGATGACTTTGATCTTCTGCTGGTAGAGGAGGTTCCCGATGGAAGCAGCACGGAAACGAGAACAGTTGAAGTAGGAAACTTCGCGAATGAAGTGTACTGGGCAGCGCTGGATGGCAGTAACGTTGAGCCGCTTTCGGATGAGCCGAAAAAAGTCTATGTTGCGCCTCCAGTCGGGTTCAGAACCAGTGTGCTTACTTACAGCAGTACTGCCAGGAGGGTAGATGTGGGCTTAGCGGCCGGCGCGCCTGTTACTGACGTCATGATCAAGATAGTGACGGAAGTGATGGAGGAAGACCTCGCAGTCAGGTCAGACGAATCAACGATGTTAACGGCTCTGGGCCCTGACAGCCTAGGCGCCTACAGAACCAACCCGTCGCCTAAGGTGCTGGAAATCGAAGAACTGAATGGTGTCACTTTTGATGCGGGAAGGTTTCTTGACCCCTCTACCAGGGTCGCAACCTTGATCGGAACCAACGAATTACTCTCTATAGGTAACGCAAGGGTGGAGCTGCGGCCTAGCGATTTGCCACCTAGCTTGAGTTTCTCAGGACTGGATACGTTCAGGTCGGCAGACGACGATTTTCTCGGCACAGACTCTTTCGACATCATTTTGCCTAGTGGCGTTGAAAGCCAAGACGTGAACTTGGAAGTAGTAACTGTCACTATCCATGAGCTCATGCCCGCCAATGATACGTCAAGTCCTACTTTTGCGGCGGCAAGCAGCACAGAGATACAGGTTCAGCAGCAAGGAAATAATCTATCCGCAAGCTGGGGCGAGGTTGCGGCCACCCTAAATGGCTTACCTGCAAATAGTTTCATTGAAATCGAAGCGGATGGAAGCATATTCAGGATGCTGGTGACAGAGGCAGGTTATACCGCACCTGTGGGCAAAACACGGGTGCCTGGCGCATACGCTCAAGCAGAAGTCGGGGTGCTAGGCGACGATGCCAGCGACTTACGCTTGCAAACCGACTGGGGAATCGAGCCGCTGGGTGGTAACGCAGTGTCGGAAATCGCAACGGGTGTGTACGATTACCTGATTACTAACTTAGAGCCTGGCGAAGTAGTGAGCGTTGTGCTGGAGCTGGCGGCGGAAGTTGACGCAGCAGGCTTCGTGCAGCACAAGTACACTGAAGCGGACGACTGGCAGCCATTCACGGTGACGGACTTTGACAAAGTGTACAGCGCACCGGCACCGTGCCCCAGGGCGGAGGCTTCCAGAGGAGAAGCAGACAGCGACGCAGCGTGGCGCTCCGCCAGCGGAGGTGTCCGAGAAGGTGACGGGTGCATCCTGCTGCAAATTCAGGAAGGCGGCATGAACGACGCGGACATGACAGCCGACGGCGTTCTTCACGACCCGACGGCTCTTGGTCCGGGTGCCCGTGTCGGCGGTGGCGGTGGCGGCGCGATGGAGCCAGCGTGGTTGATTCTCCTCGCTGGTGGCATGCTGCTCTCAGCGGGCTTGCGCCGGAGGCGGCGTCCCGCGCCCAGCGTGTAAAACTTCTACCGAAAGGGGGGCGTCAGCCCCCCTTTCCTTTTCTGCCGGGTACTTCCTCCCGCGCATATCAAGCACCGCGTCGGTGAAGGCAGGTGCCGGTGTGAGATGTCCGCTCACCGTATGGAAGCCCTCCAAGAGACCCCTTAATCTTAGGCAAGACGTTTCAGCACCTGGCTGTCCCGACGGATTTGAGACCAGCGCGGCAACGCAAGGGCGTTTACAGCAGTTGAAAGGGGCAGTCCCGAAACGTTCCACGCCGTCGCCCAAGAGAAGTGATCCGCTTTGGACGCTTCCAGTGCATCCCGGCTGTACCGCTGGTGGACTAAGGCCAGTGAATGCGCGTCGGGAGCGAAACGTGCTCCCGTTTCCTCTATTGATTTCCCGCGGTGCAAGGCGGTGCGTCTACTGTCCTTCTTTGCGCATGTCCCTTTGCAGTTTCCGGATCTTCAAGCGCTGGGCCTTGATCAGTTCACGCGCCGGCGGGTTGATTCCAGGGTCTTTCTCGGCCAAGGCCAGCTGATCGAGCGCCAATTGCATGCGGCCGTTGGCTTGGTGGTAGTTGGCGAGATGCTTGTGGCTCATCCATCCCTTGCCGGCGGCCGCTGCAGCTTGCGCGATCAGCTTGTCAAGTATCGGTACGTGGTGCCGGTTCGCAAAAGGCCGTAACACCGCAAGTGCCGCGTCGGGTCTGCCGGCACGGAGCAAGGCTTCGCCCAGGCGGTAGGCAATGCTCTCACGTCCCGGATGCAGTGCATCAAGCGATTCAAGCAAGCCGACTGCGGCACGATGCTCTCCTTGCGCCAAATAGGCTTCCGCCAGCGCCAAACCGGGTGCCACGGTCTCGCGGGCGTCCGGGATGCGTTCCAATGTCCTCACCGCTTCGCGGGCGCCGCCCGTGCGCGTCAGCACGATCGCCCGGCGATAGCTTTCCTCGGGAGTCTGCCGGGCGGTTTTTCTCGGCGGCGGTCGGCGGACCTCGGTCAACGCCTCCAAGCGTGCTTTGGCGAACTTGAACTCCTTGCTGTCGTCCCGGTATTCCCCTTGGTACAGCGCCGCCCGGTTAAGGGCGTCGCTGAGCCGTTCTGTGGTGAGCGGATGGGTTCTCAGGAATTCAGGGGTGCCGCCGGCGCTTTCACGTGATTGCAAGCGCTTGAAGAATTGCGGCATGCCCGCGGGGTTGTAGCCGGCGGTGGCCATCAGCTGCATCCCGATACGGTCGGCTTCGTGTTCGAAAGCGCGGGAATAGCTCAACCTGCGTTCCATCGGCAACGCGAGACCGGCGTACGTGCCGAGTTGCACCAAACGAGAATCGTAAGCCGCGGCCAGCACCGCGCCGATTGCCGCAAGATAGCCGACCCAACTCATTTTGCTCGCCTCCGAAAGCAGGCGTGCGAGGTGGCGTTGTGTGACGTGCGTGATTTCGTGCGCCAGCACGCCGGCCAGCTCGCTTTCCGACTCGGCGGCGAGCATCAGCCCGGCGTTGATGGCGACAATCCCCCCGGGCGTCGCGAACGCGTTGATCTGAGGCTGGTTGACCAGCAGGAAATGAAACTGCAATCGATTGCTCCGGTTCGCCGACAGCAGCTGATTTCCCAGCGAGGAGAGATATTCGTTGAGTTCGACGTCCTCGAGCACCGGCAATTGTGAGCGCAGCTGACGCAGGATGATCGGGGCAAGCCGCCTTTCCTGGGACAACGGAAGACTCGCTGCCGCAGGATCGCCGATGTCCGGCAAGTCGAGTGAGGTTTGCGCGCCGGCACCGGGCACGTTCATTGCCGTCGCCGCTAGAAATGCAAGGAGAGTATGCTTGGTTCGGCTCATTGTCCGCCTCCTGTGCAGAGGGTTGAAAGCAGTATAGCCGGTCTGTTCTTTCCTGCTTCTGGTGGTGCCGTCGAACGTCGCCGGTTTCTCCCGTCAGGTTCCACTCTTCCGCCGCGTCGCGTCGCGGTGTCGGTCGGATCGGCAGGGTCGCCCCGGGTTGCCCCGGGTTGCCCCGGGTCGCCGACGGGCGGCGGCGAAAACGTCAAGATACGCCGAAATCGGTTTTTCCCGAACCGAGCCACCTCCTTATTGATTTTTCTGCTCCATGTCATACAATTAATCAATCAATCAACCTTTACCAACCGAGGAACAACCAACATGCTGGAATTTGATCAAGAACTTGACGCCTGCGGGCTCAATTGCCCTTTACCCATTCTGCGCGCCAAGAAATCACTTGCGACGATGGCGTCGGGTCAAGTGCTTCACATCATCGCGACCGACCCCGGCGCGGTAAAGGACTTCGAGGCGTTTTCGAAGCAGACGGGCAACGCGTTACTCGAGTCGCGTGAAGAAGACGGAAGATTCTATTTCCTGCTGAAAAAAAACTGACGGGCAGCGTCCTTGTTGCATTTCCCGGGCGGCGTCTGAGACAATCGGCGTTGGCGCGCCGCTGTCTTCCAAATGCCCGAATCGCTCAACAAACACGTCATCTCGATATTGCTCGACAATGAGGCAGGCGTGCTTTCGCGCGTCGCCGGGCTTTTCTCCACGCGCGGCTACAACATCGAATCCTTGACCGTCGCCGAGACCGACGACCCGACGCTGTCGCGGATGACCATCATCACTTTCGGCGCCGACGACCTCGCCCAGCAAATCGAGAAACAGCTGAACAAGCTGGTTGACGTCGTCAAAGTGATGGACCTCAGCAAGCACGAGCGCATAGAGCGGGAAATACTGTTGATCAAGGTCAGGTGCGCCGACGAGGAAGCCGAGCGCGCGCGCCTCGAGGAGTTCGTGAAAGACCACGGCGCGGGCTTGGTCGAACACGCCGACGGCGTCAGCGTCATCGAACTGACGGCGCCCGCATACAGCGTTGATGCTTTCATAAAAGCGCTAGGCGAATGGGAGATTTGCGAGGTTGCGCGCTCCGGGGTCATCAGTTTGGGGCGCGGCGCCTTGACCTTGCGGATATAATCTTATCGTGCCGGCAGGCTTGAACTTAAACGCCCTTTCCGAAAAGGAGACCTGAAATGAGAATTTTTTACGACAAGGACGCCGACCTTTCCCTGATACAGGGGAAGAAAGTGGCGATCATCGGGTGCGGTTCCCAGGGGCACGCCCACGCCGGCAATCTTCACGACTCGGGCGTGGACGTCGTGGTCGGTTTGCGCGCCGGTTCGTCCTCCGAGAGCAAGGTTCGCTCATCCGGCCTGGAGTGTGCGCCCGTTGCGGAAGCGGCGGCGTGCGCCGACGTGGTGATGATGTTGGTTCCGGACGAGAACCATCTTCCCGTCTACCGAGACGAGGTCGAGCCGAACCTCCGTCGTGGTGCGGCAATCGGTTTCGCCCACGGTTTCAATATTCACTTCAACCGCATCAAGCCGCGTGAAGACCTCGACGTCATCATGATAGCGCCCAAAGGCCCCGGTCATCTGGTGCGCTCGACTTATCTCAAAGGGCAGGGCGTGCCGACGTTGATTGCGGTGGCCCGAGACGCGACGGGCGGCGCTCACGCGCTTGCCCTGTCGTACGCCTGCGCCAACGGCGGCGGTCGCGCCGCGGTGATCGAAACCACTTTCCGCGAAGAGGCGGAGACCGACCTGTTCGGCGAGCAAGTGGTGTTGTGCGGCGGGACGACGGCGTTGATACAGGCGGGATTCGAGACGCTGGTCGAAGCGGGATACGCTCCCGAGATGGCCTATTTCGAGTGTCTGCACGAGCTGAAGCTGATCGTTGACCTGATTTACGAAGGCGGCATCGCGAACATGCGCTACTCGATTTCCAATACCGCCGAATACGGCGACGTCACGCGCGGGCCGCGCATCATAAACGAGGCGGTGCGAGCCGAGATGAAGCGCATCCTCGAAGAGGTGCGTTCCGGGGAGTTTGCGAAGGAGTACATAGAAGAGCATGAGAAAGGAGCGAAACGGCTCAAGACGGCGCGCGCCGAGTGCGCCGCGTCGCAGATAGAGAAGACCGGGGAGAAACTTCGTTCGATGATGTCGTGGATCGACGCCGAGCGGGTCGTGGACAAGGGCGAGGACTGAAGCGTGAAGGTCAAGTCCGGCAAAAGGCGCGGTATTTACCTGCTGCCTAACCTGATTACCACGGCTTCGTTGTTTTTCGGCTTCTTCGCCGCGGTGCGCGCGCTGAACGGCGATTTCGAAAGCGCCGCGTTTGCGGTGTTCGTATGCGCGATACTCGACGGGCTTGACGGGCGCGTTGCGCGCATGACAAATACGGTTACCCGGTTCGGTGCCGAGTACGACAGTCTCAGTGACGCGGTGGTCTTCGGGGTTGTGCCGGCATTGACGGTTTATCTGTGGGCTTTCTCCGGGCTCGAGCCGGAGCAGACGTGGCACCGTATTGGGTGGCTTGCGGCGTTTTTCTACACCGCCTCGACGTTGCTGCGCCTTGCGCGTTTCAACACGCAAAGTTCGGTTGAGAAATATTTCTTCAGAGGAATGCCGAGTCCCGTTGCCGCGGTGCTGGTGACCTCGATGGTCTGGACGTGGCAGGACTTGGGGTACGAAGGGAGTCGGTTCGCGTGGCTGGTGCTCGTCGTTGTCGTCGCGGCGTCGGCGGCGATGGTCAGCAACCTGAGCTACTACAGCCTCAAGGGGTTGCACTTCAAGAACCGGGTGCCGTTCATCGCGGTATTCGCGGTGGCGGTCGGGTTCGTGGTCGCAGCGGTGGATCTGCCGCGGTTCCTGTTCTTCCTTTCCCTGGTCTATCTTTTGTCCGGGCCGTTTCTGTATTTTCTGCGGCGAAAGCGCAGATCCTCGCTTCACTCCGGTTCCGACGACCTGCGCGGCAACCGGCGGACCTGAGCGTTTTTCCCCGTCGCCGTTGCGGTTGACGAGTCTCTTTAAAATCGCTTGAACAACCGGCGTTCGGTGATTGCACGCGGCGGGGAATCATCGAGGCGGTGATATACTTGGATTGCACTACAGGCGCGTGGATGCGCCGTCTATCATGACTCGGGCGTGAAGCCGAATACGTAAAGTGAGTACCGGTCAAGAAAAACTGTTCATATTCGACACGACGTTGCGCGACGGCGAACAAAGCCCCGGTGCCTCGATGACCGCCGACGAAAAGGTGCGCATCGCCAAAGCGCTGGAGAAGATGCGCGTGGACGTCATCGAAGCAGGGTTTCCGATCGCAAGTCCCGGGGATTTCGACGCGGTGTCCGCGGTTTCCAAGGTGGTGCGCGACAGCCGCGTATGCGGTCTTGCGCGCGCGGTTGACAAGGACATAGACCGCGCAAGCGAAGCGCTGAAGCCCGCCGCCGCTTCGCGCATCCACGTTTTCATCGCAACGTCGCCGATCCACATGAAAGCGAAGCTGAAGATGGAGCCGGAACAAGTCCTTGAACGCGCGGTCTCCGCGGTGAAACGGGCGCGTGGTTACACCGACGACGTCGAATTTTCTCCCGAGGACGCGGGACGTTCCGACGAGGACTTCCTGTGTCGCGTAGTCGAAGCCGTGATCGACGCAGGCGCGTCAACGATCAACGTTCCCGACACCGTCGGTTACAACGTTCCCGAGCAGTTCGGTTGCATGGTCGGCAGTTTGATCGAGCGCGTGCCCAATTCGGACCGTGCGGTGTTCTCGGTGCACTGCCACAACGATTTGGGGCTAGCCGTCGCCAATTCCTTGTCCGCGGTGATGCGCGGCGCCCGCCAAGTCGAATGCACGATCAACGGTCTCGGCGAGCGCGCCGGTAACGCCGCGCTTGAAGAAATCGTGATGACCGTCAGGACCCGCCGCGACGTTTTTTGTTGTGACACCGCCCTTGATACCACCTGCATCGTTCCGACCTCGCGCCTGGTCGCCGGCATCACCGGCTTTCCGGTGCAGCCGAACAAGGCGATCGTCGGCGCCAACGCGTTCGCCCACGAGTCCGGCATCCATCAGGACGGCGTGCTCAAGCAACGCGAGACTTACGAGATCATGCGCGCCCAGGACGTCGGCTGGCTGGAGAACCGCATCGTGCTGGGCAAGCACTCGGGCCGCAACGCGTTTCGTGCACGCCTTGACGAGCTCGGCATCGCGCTCGAGAAGGAAGACGAACTGAACGACGCGTTCATGCGGTTCAAGGCGCTTGCCGACAAGAAGCACGACATCTACGACGAAGACCTGCAGGCGCTGGTGTCCGAGGCGGGCTTCGAGCAAAGTTTCGAGCACTACCGGCTGGTGTCTCTGAAAGTCACTTCTCAGACCGGCGAAACACCGGACGCCGTGATTAAACTCAAGCTGGGCGACGACGAAAGAATCGCCAACGCCACGGGCAGCGGCCCGGTGGACGCCGCGTTCAAGGCGATCGAGTCGCTGGTGGACAGCGGCAGCGAATTGCTTTTGTATTCGGTGAACAACATCACCACCGGCACCGACTCGCAAGGCGAAGTCACCGTACGTTTGGGCAGGAGCGGGCGGATCGTCAACGGTCTCGGCGCCGATACCGACATCGTCATCGCTTCAGCCAAGGCCTACGTCAATGCTTTGAACAAGCTGCA
The DNA here is from genome assembly GCA_964347615.1 of uncultured Chromatiales bacterium. Taxonomy (GTDB): domain Bacteria; phylum Pseudomonadota; class Gammaproteobacteria; order Poriferisulfidales; family Oxydemutatoraceae; genus CAYFZO01. The sequence goes on along the minus strand of CAYFZO010000013.1, from coordinate 13,441 downwards.
AAGAAAAGTTTCGCGTACGCATCCGCAGTACGACCATGTTTGAATCACCCCGCCGGGACGTGGACGGCTTCGAGCCCGTCTTGCCGGACTGAACGAACCCGTGCCGTCCGGTCTCAATCACCTCGGCGAAATGGGCATCGAGGTCTACGTGCGCCGCAACGTGCCGTCTCTTGCCGGGGCGACGTCCAGCGCTCCGTCCGCTTCGCAACCCGCCGCTTCCGATGCGCCGTCGTCCGCTTCGCCCGACGCCGAGACTTGGCGGCTTTTGGAACGGGAAGTCGCGGGCTGCACCGCTTGCAAGCTGCATGGAACGCGCACCCAAACGGTATTCGGCGTCGGCGCCCACGACGCCGACTGGATGTTCATCGGCGAAGGGCCGGGTTTTGAGGAAGACCGCAAAGGAGAACCCTTTGTCGGGCGCGCCGGCAAATTGCTCGACAAGATGCTTGCGGCAATCGGCTTCGATCGCGCACAGGTCTACATTGCGAATACGGTCAAGTGCAGGCCGCCGGAAAACCGCAACCCGCGCCCTGAGGAGCTCGCCGCTTGCAACGGCTATCTGCAAAGGCAGATCGCCCTGGTTCGTCCTCGCGTCATCGTCGCGCTCGGTGGCGTCGCCGCGAACGTCCTGCTTCAAAGCGACGTCCCGGTCGGGAAGTTGCGCGGTCGCGTCTATCGTTTCGGCGACGCCGAGGTTCCGCTGGTTGTGACCTACCATCCGGCGTACCTGCTGCGTGCGCCGCAACAGAAGAGAGCGGCGTGGGAGGATCTGCAACTGGCGCAACGGACGGTCGCGGGGGAGGCGCCGGCATGAGTGCGTGCCTCAGCGACGTCATGGCGCAGGACGAACGCGCGTTGCGCATCCGCCGGATGCGCCTCGGCGATCTCGGGCAGGTGACGAGGATAGAGAGCCGTATCTACGATTTCCCGTGGAACCTCAACGTATTCAGGTCGTGCTTCGGTTCGGGTTATGAAGGCTGCGTGATCGAACTCGACCGGCGCATCGTCGGCTACGGCATCATGCTGATCGCCGCCGCCGAGTGTCACCTGGTCAATTTGTGCGTGGACTTGGGGTTTCAGGGACGCGGTCTCGGGCGCAGCCTGCTGAGGTCGATGCTGTCCCACGCGGCCTCGCTCGGGGCGAAGCGCGCAATCCTCGAAGTGCGTCCGTCCAATTCGGCGGCGCGTTCGCTTTACCTCTCCGAAAATTTCGGCGAGACGTCCTTGCGCAAGAACTACTACCCGACGGCGGCGGGCCGTGAGGACGCGTTGGTGCTGGCTAAATTGCTGTGACCCGCCCTCCGCGCTTTCGGCGCAGGGTTCGGCAGCGACGGACGGCGTGAGCGGGTTTTTGCGACGGTTTTTCCCGGATGAGGTTTGACCGAAAAAAGTTCTCTTGGGCGATGTACGATTGGGCGAACTCGGCTTTCGCCACCGTGGTCATCTCCGGCTTTTTCCCGATTTTCTACCGTGAACAATGGGCGTCCTCTTTGCCCGACGCCGAAATCACCTTTACGCTGGCACTTGCGAACTCGGTCAGCGGCGCGTTGCTGATCTTATTCGCGCCGCTGCTCGGTTCGTTGGTGGACGCCGGCGGGCGGCGCAAGCGTTTTTTGCTGACTTTCGCGTTCGTCGGCGCCGGCATGACTCTGCTGCTGGGTTTGGTTCCCGAAGGCGAGTGGCGCACGGCCTTCATCGTCTATGCCGCCGCGACTTCGGCGTTCATGTTCGGCAACGTGTTCTATGACGCACTGCTGATCGAGGTCAGTGATTCCGCCGATTACGAACGGGTTTCGTCGTTCGGCTACGCGCTCGGCTACGCCGGCGGCGGCGTCTTGTTTGCGGTGCTTTCCGCTTTGCTCATCGGCGCCGAACGCTTCGGTTTCACCGACTCCGGCGCCGTCGTGCGCGCGGGGTTTTACGCGACCGGCTTGTGGTGGCTGGTGTTCAGCCTGCCGTTGTTGTTCTGGCTCAAAGAGGCGAAGCGGTCGGGTGCTTGGATACGTGAAGGATTCAAGCGGTTTGCCGCCACCTTGAGCCTGCTCAAGTCCAACAGGGCGGTGGTGTGGTTTCTGGTTGCCTATTGGCTTTATATAGACGGCGTCGGCACGATTATCAGGATGGCGGTGGACTACGGGCAGGTGCTGGGTTTCACCCCCGCGCACTTGGTGATCGCCTTGCTTGCGGTGCAGTTCGTCGGAGTCCCCGCCACCTTGCTTTTCGGCCGTTTCGCCGCGCGGGTAGGCGCCAAGCGATCCTTGTTCGTCGGCATCGCCGTCTACGTCGTGATTTGCACCTGGGGAGCGGCGCTTGAGACGCTCACCGGCTTCTACGTGCTTGCCTTTCTGGTCGGCTTGGTGCAGGGCGGCGTACAAGCTCAAAGCCGCGCCTTGTTCTCGCGTCTCGTGCCCGCTTCTCAAGTCACGCAGCTTTTCGGCGTCTACAACCTGCTCGGGCGGTTTGCGGTGTTCGTCGGCCCGCTGATTCTCGGCTGGACCGGGGTGGTGACCGGCAATCCGCGTTTCGGCATCCTGTCGGTTGCAGTGCTGTTCGTCGCCGGCGCTTTGGTGTTGATGAAAGTGCGGGCGTAAGCACCAAGCCCGGCGTTACACATCGCGCGCCGTGCGCCACGCGTTGTGCCGGCACACCCCGGCGTAGTCGCAGTGCCTGCATTCGGCGTCGTTGGCCCACGCGGGGAAAGGCTTGTCGGCGGCGTCGCGTCTGAACGTTTGCAGGCGGTCGCGCAGGCGATCGCGCGCTTGCTCGAGCTCGTCTCCTACCAGCGTCACTTGCTTGCGTTCTTTCATGTTCATGTAACTGATTTCCTTGACGTCGTCGTAAAACAGCGAATAAGCCGTGAGTTGAACGTCTTCGCCGTTTTCCATGCTCTTCCGTGCGCGTCTTCCGCCGCTCTTGTAATCGAGTATGCGCACGCCGTCGTCTTCGCTGATTACGCAGTCCGCGCGTCCGCGCAGCGTCAGGTCGTCTTCGAACGTCTTCTCGCGTGATTTTTCGGCTTCAAACCGGGCGTCGGGCGCGGAACTGTTAATCAGCCAATCGACGTACCAACGGGTCGCGGCGTGCGCCTTTTGCATCCGTTCGACGGCGGAATAATGGCGCTCAGCCCGAGGCGCGAATTCAGCCTCGACGACGTCGCGGGCGATTCCCAGCGCGTAATCGCGGTTTTCTTCGGTCCACGGTCGCTCCACCGGGCCGGGCAGGTTTTCGTTGTCCGCGTGGAGCGCCGCCAGACAACGATGCAGGCGCAAACCGTAATCGCGCGCGCTGTTGTAATCGTCGGCTTCCGGTGCGGGTGAAAGCTGAAGCGAGGTTTTGGCAAAGAAGCGGTACGGACACGCGACCGCGGTCTGCACGTCGGTGACCCTCAGTTCTTCCGGCCATTTCGGCACGTTCGGCGCAGGCATCTCCGGCCTTGCCAAAGCGTCTTCGAATCTGTCTCCGGCGGCGCGTGCTTCGGCTTGTGCGCGGCGCCGCAGGTCTTTCTCTTCGAGATCGTCCTCACGGGCGAGCGCGTGGAAGTGCTGCAGGCTGTCGAGCCACGGCGCCGGCGTCAGGATTTTCCCCCGCTCCGTACGTTGACAGGTCAGCAGGATGCGTCCGCCGCTTTCGAGCGCGGAACGGAACCGAGCGAACTCCGCGGCGATGCGTTGTTTGCGTCCGGGTAGCCCGAGCGTGCGGCGTGCTTCTTCGTCCAGCAGCGGCATGGTCTCGGTCGGCAGCGCATGGTCGGCGTCGAGCGCCGCGATGATCAAGCCCGCGGGACGCGCGAGCGTTGATTGGGGCAGGCTGTAGAGCTCGACCAGGTAATCATGTTTCTTCGGCGTAAAGTTTTCGCGTTCGAGTACGTGCAGGATCCAACGCCGCCACAGGTTCCAATTCGCGTTGCCGCCTTGCGAGCGCGCCGCGACGGCCATCGCTTCAAGTTCTTCGAGCACGCGCTTTCCGGCTTCGTCTTTCCGCAGGCCGTCTTTCATGCCGGTTTCGTCCATCGCCTCGAACAGTGCATCGAACAACGCGGCGAGCGGGCGGTGCCGGTTCGTCGCCGCGCGGCGCAACCCGTCGAGCGCCTTGTACACGTGATTGACGATCTTTTTGAAGTCCCGGTCGAATTCTCCGCCGCCGAGGTTCAGTGCCCGTAACGCGGCAATCGTTTCGTCGAGGTCGTTGAACCTTTCCAACTCGGCAAGCGCGCGTTCCAGGCGCGCGCAGACTTTTTGCACGCGCACGACGTCCACGTTGTAGCGGCAGTACGGCGAGCGTGCAAGGGCGAGCACGACGTCGCCGTCGAACTCCCGTTCCGAGGAAGGCAGCAGCGTTGCGACCGCCGCCGCGCTCGCGGTGGTGGACAATGCCCAGCCTGCGTGGTCGCACAACGGTACGTCTTCGTGTTCAAGCACCGCGCTGAGCCGGCGCAGCAGCTTGCGGTCATAACTGGCGACGGCGACCGGCGCCACGCCGGCTTCGAGCCAGTCCCGAATCTTCAGGTAGATGCCGAACGCGTGCTCTTCGAGCGATTCAGGCTTGAACACGCTGACTTTTCCGCGGAGCGAAGCACCCGAGCGTTTCAGGTTCCGTGCACGTTCGGCGACGTCTCCGTCGCTCGCAAACGCGGCGGCAATCAATTTCGATCCGGGTTCCGAACCGGCGTCGCCGGTTTGCGCGGGGGTGAGCGGTTCACTGTGGGGTTCACTGCGGGGATCATCGCCGGGTTCACCGCCGATCGCCTCGGCGATTTCGAGGGTCGGCGACGCGTAGCGGCCGTTCTCGCCGGCGTGTGCAACCAGCGTCAGGCGCCCCTTGCGGTAAAGCCGTGCCGCCCACGCGCTTTCACACGGAGACAGTTCATTGAATCCGCACAGAAAGACGTGCTCTTCGTCGCGCGTCAACGCGTCGTCGCGCAGGCTGCCGAGATAGAGCGTTTGCACGTCGGGTGTCAGGGTGCGGTCTTTTTGCCAAGCGTTGTAGAGCGTTTGCACGAAATTGCCCGCGAATCCGGAGGGCGGGCCCGACAGCGGCTTTCCGTCCACCTGAGCGGCGGCGACGTCGTCGAACAGTTTCAGCAGTTGAGCGGCGAACTCCCAGCGTCCCGTGTGCGCCAACAAGTCGGGATGCTCGTCAAGCGCGGATACAAGCAACAGCTTACGTTCGTGGTCGGACAATACGGCGCCGTCGTGCACGCGCATGCGTTCACGGAGCAAGGTACGGAAAGTTCCGACCGCCGGCGGCAACAACGCCGCGTGTCCTCGCGCTTTCGCCAGTTCAAGCAAGCACCGCCGCAACCGTCTTTGCTGCAAGTGATGCGGCATCAGGACCACGGCACGACGCAAATCCGGCAACGAGTCCTCAAAGCGTGAGACGACCGCCTCGGCGCAGTCGCTCACGAGATCCCGGTTCAACGGGAGCATCCGCAGACGGTTCTCGCCAGGTTGCACGTTCAGCGTTCGAGCAGCTTGAGTTTGTCCGGCTTGTCTTTCCATTCGTCGGCGTCTGCGGGCGCGTCTTTTTTCACGGTGATAACCGGCCAGCGTTCGGACAGTTCGGCGTTCAAGTCGAGGAAGCGCCGCTGGTTTTCGGGCACGTCTTCGTCGGCGGCAATTGCGTCTATCGGACAGACCGGCACGCACAGGGCGCAGTCTATGCACTCCTGCGGGTCTATGACGAGAAAATTGGGGCCTTCGTGGAAACAGTCCACCGGACAGACTTCGACGCAGTCGGTGTACTTGCACTTGATGCAGTTTTCGGTAACGACGTAAGTCATCTGTTTTCCGGCTCCTGACGACGCTGTTGATTATAGCAACGCCGTAACGTCGGAGCAGGCGCGTGCCGTGCGTTGGTCGGCGCGGCTGTTGCCCCGCAGGTCGCCGCCGTTCGTTGGTTTTCGTTGCGCCGCGTACGGTGCGGTTTGCGACGAGCAAGCGCTGCGGCGCGATTACGGGGGGTGTTCGCCGTTTGTCGGCTCGTTGCCGCCGCTTGTCGGGGTGCGGGTGCGCATGCCCTTGTTTGTCGCATAAGGTCGGTATCTCTTATAATTTCCAACCGTGAGGCATGCATCATGAAAAACTCTCTCTACAAAGCGCTTAGGTCTGCAGGCGTCGAAGAAGCGTTGGCGGTGGAAGCCGCGAGCAGCATCCCGGATGATATAGCGACCCGGGAGGACCTTGCTGAAATGGAGGTTCGCCTTAGTCAAAGAATCGTCGAATCCAGGGCCTTGAACGCCAAGGACGTCGCCGAAGCCAAATCCGAGCTAAGGACGGAACTGGCCGAGATGAGGTCTGAGTCAGCCGCGACTAGAGCTGAGTTAAAGGCGGAGATGGCGACCAAAGCTGATTTGAAAGCGGAATCAGATAAACTCAGATCTGAGATAAAGTCGGAATCAGATAAGCTCAGATCCGAGATAAAGTCGGAATCAGCCGCGACCAGAGCTGAGTTGAA
>CAYFZO010000013.1:0-6888 GCA_964347615.1 uncultured Chromatiales bacterium | reverse complement strand
GAGATAAAGTCGGAATCAGCCGCGACCAGAGCTGAGTTGAAGGCGGAGATGGTGACCAAATCTGAGCTGAAGGCGGAGTTAGCCAAGACCAGAGCTGAGTTGAGGGCGGAGATGGCGACCAAATCTGAGCTGAAGGCGGAATCAGCCGCGACCAGAGCTGAGATAAGGGCAAAATTGGCTGACTTCGAAGCCGAATTGAGGCGGGATCTTCAGGCCACTATTCGTGCTGGGATTGCCGAAGCCAAACGCGAACTGAAATCCACGGTTATGTGGGTGGCGGGATTTGTTATTTTCATGCAGATCGGCCTCTTCATAAAAATCTTTCTGGGTTGAAACGCGACACGTCGATAAAAGCCGCGGGCCGTGAAGCGACCCTCGGATGATTTTTTGTCGACGTCCGCCGGCTTCACGCAACGAGACGCAAGGATGGTGCGCCGCAACGGTTCATGGCAACGCCGTCGGGAGAAAGACCCGTACGTCAAAGCCGCGCAGCAGGCCGGCTGGCGGTCGCGTGCGGTGTTCAAGTTGCAAGAACTCGACCGGCGCGAACGGCTGTTCAGAGCGGGGATGCGAGTGCTCGATCTCGGCGCCGCGCCCGGCGGCTGGAGCCAGTACGCCGCGTCCAAAGTATTAAGCAACGGTCGGGTCGCGGCGGTTGACGTGCTCGAGATGAAGCCGCTGCCCGGCGTGGATTTCATTCGCGGCGACGTGAGTCGCCTCGAGGTGGTCGAACGCGCGCTTGTTTGCCTCGGCGGGCAGGCCGACCTTGTAATCTCGGATATGGCCCCCAATATAACGGGGATTGCGTCGGTGGACGTGCCGCGCGCGTTGGGGCTCGCCGAGGTTGCGCGCGACGTCGCCGGTGAAGCGTTGGCGCCCGGCGGCGCGTTGGTGGTCAAGTTGTTTCAGGGGGAGGGGCTTGATGAATACATCGCCGAACTCAAGCGTCGTTGCGTTCGCGCGACGACAAGAAAACCGGCGGCGTCGCGCCCTGAAAGCCGCGAGATTTACGCCGTAGCGAGGTTCTGAAAGTGGGGCGTGACAAGGGTATAATCAGCGCATAGACGCAGGAGATTATGGGTGGCATGGTTAAAAACCTGATGTTGTGGGCGGTCATCGCGGTCGTGCTGATGACGTTGTTCAACAATTTTATCGGGCCGCGCGAGCGCGTCGGTCACATCACTTATTCCCAGTTCATCGCCGACGTCAAAAACGGGCAGGTTCGCAGCGTCGAGATGGGTGCCGACAACCGCACGATCCACGGCTACTACGTGAGCAACGAGCGTTTCACCACGTACAATCCGGGCGACCCGGAGCTGGTCAACGACCTGCTCAGCAATCAAGTCGAGATTCACACCGCGCCCGACAAGAAGCCGTCCCTGCTGCTTGATATTCTCATCAGTTGGTTCCCGATGCTGCTGTTGATCGGGCTATGGGTGTTCTTCATGCGCCAGATGCAGAGCGGCGTCGGCGGGCGCGGCGCGATGTCTTTCGGCAGGAGCAAGGCGCGTCTGATGGGCGAAGGGCAGATCAAGGTTACTTTCAAGGACGTCGCCGGCATCGAAGAAGCCAAGGAGGAAGTCCAGGAGCTCGTCGAATTTCTCAAAGACCCGCGCAAGTTCCAAAAACTCGGCGGACGGATCCCGAAAGGCGTGCTGATGGTGGGGGCGCCCGGCACCGGCAAGACCCTGCTCGCCAAGGCGATCGCTGGCGAAGCCAAGGTGCCGTTTTTCTCGATCTCGGGGTCGGATTTCGTCGAGATGTTTGTCGGGGTCGGTGCGTCGCGCGTCAGGGACATGTTCGCCCAAGCCAAGAAGCACTCGCCGTGCATCATCTTCATAGACGAGATAGACGCGGTCGGTCGGCACCGCGGCGCGGGTCTCGGCGGCGGCCACGACGAGCGCGAGCAGACCCTGAATCAGCTGCTGGTCGAGATGGACGGGTTTGAGGGGCAGGAGGGCACCATCGTGATCGCGGCGACCAACCGTCCCGACGTGCTTGATCCCGCGTTGCTCAGGCCGGGTCGTTTCGACCGTCAGGTCGTGGTGCCTTTGCCCGACGTGCTCGGACGCGAGCAGATATTGAAGGTGCACATGCGCAAGGTACCTTGCAACGACGACGTGCGCGCCGATTTGCTCGCGCGCGGCACCCCGGGCTTTTCCGGCGCGGATCTCAGCAACCTGGTCAACGAGGCAGCGCTGTTCGCGGCCCGGGGCAACAAGCGCTTGGTCGAGATGGAAGACTTCGAAAGAGCCAAGGACAAGATCCTGATGGGCACCGAGCGGCGTTCGATGGTGATGACCGAGGACGAGAAGAAGCTCACCGCCTATCACGAAGCCGGCCACGCCATTGTCGGGCGCCTCGTGCCCGAGCACGACCCCGTGTATAAGGTGACAATCATTCCGCGCGGGCGGGCGCTGGGAGTGACCATGTTCTTGCCCGAGAAAGACAAGCTCAGCCACACCCGGCAGAAACTCGAAAGCCAGATCTCGAGCCTGTTCGGCGGACGCATCGCCGAGGAGCTGATTTTCGGCGCCAAATCGGTGACCACCGGCGCCTCCAACGACATCGAGCGCGCCACCGAAATCGCGCGCAACATGGTGACGCGGTGGGGCTTGTCCGAGCGCCTCGGCCCGTTGTCCTACACCGATGAAGACGACCATCCTTTCCTCGGGCAAACGCTCGCCCACCAGAACGTCAAGACGCTGTCGGACGACACCGCGCACGCGATAGACGAGGAAATTCGCCGGATCATCGATGAAAACTACAAGCGTACGCGCAACATCCTCACCGAGCACGAAAGCAAGTTGCACGTGATGGCCGCGGCGCTGATGAAATACGAGACCCTCGATTCCGACCAGATAGACGACATCATGCAAGGTAAGGAGCCGCGTCCGCCGAAAGGTTGGCACGATGACGATCACCAGGGCGGAACCCGGGTGCAAGCCGATTCCGCCGACGGCAAGGATTTCACCGGCAAGATCGGCGGCCCTGCCGGAGAGCATTGACCCGTCTCAGGCTTGCTCCGCCGGATGCACCCCCGGGCGCGATTCCGGGCGCGATGTTCTCCCAAGACACCCGGCGTTTGCTCCGCAGGCGGCTTCGGTTGACGGCGCTGGTCGTGACGGGTGCAGGGAGACGCCCAAGGTTTTGACCGCTTATGCAGCCCCTGTGTGCTTTGATGTTCCGACGTCGCTGCCCGACGTCGATGAAGAGAACCGGTTGATTAAGTCAGTTGATTGAGCCAGTTGATAAGGATATGAAAGCGCCTTCCAGGAAATACTTTGGCACCGACGGGATGCGCGCGCGCGTCGGGAGTGAACCGATGACCCCGCAGACGGTGCTGAAAATGGGTTGGGCCGCGGGCAAGGTGCTTGCCGGCGATGGGAACAAGGTGCTGGTCGGCAAGGACACCCGCATTTCCGGCTACATGTTCGAATCCGCGCTCGAAGCCGGCCTGTCGGCGGCGGGTATGGACATCTTGCTTCTCGGCCCCCTGCCGACGCCGGCGATTGCGTATCTGGCCAAGACTTTTCGCGTCGCCGCCGGCGTCGTCATCAGTGCGTCGCACAACTCGTACCGGGACAATGGCATCAAGTTCTTCTCGAACCGCGGCGTCAAGCTTTCGGACGAAGAGGAGGCGGAGATCGAGCGTTGGATGGAGAAATCTCCCGAGGTTGTCGCCCCCGACAAGCTCGGCAAGGCGCACCGGGTCAAGGACGCCGCCGGGCGTTACATCGAGTTTTGCAAGAGCACCGTGCCTGAGGAACTGACCCTCGACGGCTTGTGCTTGGTGGTGGATTGCGCTCACGGCGCCGGCTACGCCACCGCGCCGCACGTGTACGAAGAGCTGGGTGCGAAGGTGCACACGATTGGTGTCGAGCCCGACGGTTTCAACGTCAACGAAAGTTGCGGTGCGACTTCTCCGGAGGCGTTGCAACGCGAGGTGCTCGAACGTCGCGCCGATTTCGGTATTGCCATGGACGGCGACGGCGACCGTCTGATTATGGTGGATGAGCGCGGCGACGTGGTTGACGGCGACGAACTGCTTGCGATCATCGCCGTGGCGCGCCGTGAAAAAGGCACCCTTCAAGGCGGCGTCGTCGGTACCCAGATGAGCAACGTCGGTCTCGAGAAAGCACTGGCGCAGCGCGACGTTCCGTTCGAGCGCGCGCAAGTCGGCGACCGCCACGTCTTGCAGCTGCTCGAAAGCAAGCAATGGGTGCTCGGCGGCGAAGCGTCGGGACACATTATATGCCTCGACAAACTGCCGACCGGCGACGCCGTGGTTTCTTCCTTGCAGGTAATCGCCGCGCTCGGAGGACGGCCTTTGTCCGAAGCGCGCAAGGTCATGACCCGCTATCCGCAGGTTCAGGTCAACGTGCCGCTCGACGGGGCGTTTGACGAAAGCGACCGGCGGCTTGCCAAGACGCTTGCTTTGGCGGACGTCGCGCTCAACGGAAGCGGGCGGGTATTGGTGCGTCCTTCGGGCACCGAACCGCTGGTGCGGGTGATGGTCGAAGCCGAATCCCGGGAAACGTGCGGCGAGTGGGCAGGGCAGATTGCCGAAGCGGTGCGCACTTCGATCAAGACATGAGCGTCGCGGCGAACGCCGACCGTCGTGCCCTAGTCGTCGCCAATTGGAAGCTTCACGGCAACGTCGATTTCAACGCCGCCTTGCTGACGCCGTTGCGCGAGCGCCTTAAGGAGTTCGCCGGTGCCGTTGACGTCGTTGTTTGCCCGCCCTTTGTTTATCTCCCGCAAGTGCACGGGTTGTTGCGCGGCGGCGCGGTGTCGCTCGGCGCACAGGACGTCAGCGATCGGGAACAAGGCGCCTATACCGGTGAGAACTCGGCGGCGATGTTGAAGGACGTCGGATGCCGCTACGTGATCGTCGGTCATTCCGAACGCCGCAGCCTGTACCACGAAGACGACGCGTTGGTCTCGCGTAAGTTCGCGGCGGCGCTCAAAGCCGGGCTGGTTCCCGTCTTGTGCGTCGGGGAAACTCTCGAACAACGTGAAGCCGGCGAAGCCGAACGGCTTGTCTGTACGCAGCTCGACGCCGTTGCCGGCGTTTCCGCCGACGCGCAATGGGCGGTCGCTTACGAGCCGGTATGGGCGATCGGCACCGGGCGCACCGCCTCGGTCGGGCAGGTCGCCGAGATGCACGCGATTATCCGGGCGCGCCTTGAGGAGAGGTTCGGCTCGGCTCAATCTGTGCGGGTGGTTTACGGCGGCAGCGTAAAAGCGGATAATGCGCGTGCGTTGTTTCAAACCGACGGCGTTGACGGCGGTCTGATTGGAGGCGCGTCGCTCGACGGCGAGAGCTTTTACCGCATCTGCGCGGCAGCCATTGCCTGAGTACGCTGACGAACACGGAACAAACGCGGTTTGCCATGCTTTACAGTTTTCTGGTCGTTGTTGACACCTTGCTCGCGATAGCGGTGATCGTGCTGATTCTGCTCAACCGCGGGCGCGGCGCCGAAGTCGGCGCGGCTTTCGGCGGCGGTGCGTCGGGCTCGGTGTTCGGTGCCAAAGGCGCGGCGCCGTTTATCACCAAGGTCATCGCGGTACTCGCCGCGCTGTTTCTCGTCAACAGCCTGGGGCTTGCCTATCTTGCGAACTTCCAGTACGTTCAAAGAAGCGTCGTCGATGAGCTCGGCGTGGAAACCCTGCCGTTCGAGGAGCCGCTCACCGACGACGCCGACGTTCCGAGTATGCTCGAAAGCGAAGAGGACGCCTCCGACGCCACCGCGCCCGACGTGCCGAACTGATCCGGGTTTCTCCTTCTCCCTCCCCCATAGTTAAAGCGATAGTTAACGCAGTAGTTGACGCTCGTAGCGTTCCGTCCGACGGGTGAGGGCTTCGCGTCAAGAGTCCGGTCGCGTCCGACGTGCCGCCCCGGCTTCTTCGCGTCGCCCGCGGCGCGGCTTCCGTCCGGGTTTCGCCTGCAGCCGGTGCCGGCGCCGCGTTTTCAGCCCGCCCGTCCGTTCCGTTCCTGGGTCCCACGAGGCTTTCGCCCATGCATCGAAGGCGGGAAGTCGGTTAAACTCTCTCCGGCGTGCCGATGTGGTGGAATTGGTAGACACGCTGTCTTGAGGGGGCAGTGGCGAAAGCCGTGCCGGTTCGATTCCGGCCATCGGCACCATCCGACGGAGAGGTACCGAAGTGGTCATAACGGCGCTGACTCGAAATCAGATGGTCGGTGTAAGCCGGCACGTGGGTTCGAATCCCACCCTCTCCGCCGATTTATTCCAAGGGCACGTTGTTGATTGCCTGCCGTTGCGTCGCCCGGTGCTTTTTCACGGGCGGACGAATTATCGGCTTCTCCCGGTGCCTGCTGTAATGAGCCGTTCAACGAAGCATTGCTCTCTGTTTTGACCTGATTGATCACAGTATCATTCGCCTTATTTCTCAGTTCTATTCAGGTGCTGCTTTTGGCATAGCCCGTGGCGCAAATCGAAGTACGACAACGCCTCAATTTACGGGATGCCGCGGTAATCGGGGATGAGTTTCTCCTTTTGTCGGGCCCTGCGCGCTCGCCTGACCCCGTCGCCCCGCAGCCGCCCCCCGCTTGGCTCTGCCGCCCCTCGCTTGGCTCTACGCCTCTCGCTTGGCCTTGTCGCTCCTCGCTTGACCTTGCCGCCCCTCGCCTCGGCCTTGTTGCCCCTCGCTTGGCCTCGTCGCCCCTCGCTCGGCCTTGCTGCCCCCCCGCTCGGCCTTGCTGCCCCCCCGCTCGGCCTTGTGCCTCCCGCTTGGCTTTGTCGCCTCTCGCTTGACCTCGTCGTCCTGCTCGGTCTTGCCGTCCCTGTTTCCGACCGATGCTCCCCGATGTGTATGGGTTCAGAGAGATATGAGACAAAGGTAAAAACCCGCTCCGGGCGATGA
>CAYFZO010000012.1:0-62922 GCA_964347615.1 uncultured Chromatiales bacterium | reverse complement strand
ATCCGCGAAGGTGGTCGCACGGTCGGCGCCGGCGTCGTCTCCAAGGTCATCGAGTGAAACTCGCTCCTGCATCTGCGAAAGAGGCGTCTGCGGGAAAGAAAGTTTTGGCGCACAGGCCAGTAGCTCAATTGGCAGAGCAGCGGTCTCCAAAACCGCAGGTTGGGGGTTCGAGTCCCTCCTGGCCTGCCAGATTTTGCTTTTGGAAAGCAAGGTCTGACGGAATTTTTCGGGATTCGAGTTTGTGTGCTGGATTTTCCCGCACGGCGGTATCGTTCAACGGAGTTTGAAGGTTTTTGAAAGTGGCGAAAGAAGCAAGCATACAAACGGCGAACGACAAAACGAAGCTGGTGTCGGCGGGCGTTATCCTGCTGGTTTCGTTGGTGGCGTTCTATTATTTCTCCGAAGAGTCGTTCTTCTACCGCACGCTCGGCATCGTCGGCGGCTTCCTGATTGCCGCGGCCATCTTCTTCACCACCACTCAGGGGAAAGCGACGAGTTCTTTTCTCGCCACCTCGCGCGTCGAGTTGCGCCGGATGGTGTGGCCGACCAAGAACGAGACTTTGCAGACCACGTTGATCGTGTTCGTCGTGGTGACGATTGTTGCGCTGTTTCTGTGGGCGCTTGATCGCCTGCTCAGCTGGTTCATGCAGTGGTTGATCGGCTAGGGGGCGGCGATGGCTTGGGAATGGTACGTCGTGTATGCGTTTTCCGGCTGTGAGAAGCAGGTGGTCAACGGCATCAAGGAGCGCATCGAACGTCAAGGCATGCAGGACAAGTTCGGCGAGATTCTGGTGCCGATGGAGGAAGTCGTCGAGATGCGTTCCGGGCAAAAGCGTTCGAGCAAACGCAAATTCTTCCCCGGCTACGTGCTGGTGCAGATGGAGATGAACGACGAGACCTGGCATTTGGTCAAGAGTGCGCCCAAGGTGCGCGGTTTCATCGGCGGCACGCCGAGTAAGCCGACGCCGATCAGCGAGCGCGACGCGAGCGAGATTCTCAACCGCATGAAAGAAGGCGCCGAGAAGCCGAGGCCGAAGGTGTTGTTTGAGACCGGCGAAGTGGTGCGTGTCACCGACGGGCCGTTCAACGACTTCAGCGCGGTGGTCGAGGAGGTTGACTACGACAAAAGCCGCTTGCAGGTCTCGGTGCAGATTTTCGGACGTTCGACGCCGGTCGAGCTCGAGTTCGGCCAGGTTGCCAAGACTTGAGGCGCATGAGGGAGGGTTAAGGCGTGGCCAAGAAAATAGAAACTTACGTGAAGTTGCAGATTCCCGCGGGCAACGCAAACCCGGCGCCGCCGATCGGCCCCGCGCTCGGCCAGCACGGGTTGAACATCGCGGAGTTCTGCAAGGCGTTCAACGACCGCAGCAAGGATCTCGAGAAGGGGATGCCGATGCCGGTCGTGATTACCGTCTACGAGGACCGCAGTTTCGACTTTGTGATCAAGACGCCGCCCGCGGCGGTGTTGCTGAGAAAGGCCGCGGGAATCAAGAAGGGCAGCGGTGAGCCGAACAAGAACAAGGTCGGCAAGGTCACGCGGGCGCAGCTCGAAGAGATCGTCAAGGCCAAGGAGCCCGATCTCAACTCGGTGGATCTGGAGGCCGGGGTCAAGACCATCGCGGGCAGCGCGCGCAGCATGGGCATCGAGGTCGAGGGGCTGTAATGAAAGCGAACGGCAAGCGCATGCGCGCGGCGCAGGAACGTCTCGGCGAGGGCAAGCTCTACACGCCGGACGAGGCGTTCTCCTTGATCAAGGAGCTTCCGCGGGTGAAGTTCAAGGAGTCGGTGGACGTCAGCGTGCGTCTCGGCATCGACCCGAAGAAAGGGGATCAGGTGGTGCGCGGTGCGTCGAATCTGCCGCACGGCCTCGGCAAGACGGTGCGCGTTGCGGTGTTCGCCCAGGGCGAGAAAGCGCAAGCCGCCGAAGACGCCGGCGCCGACGCGGTGGGAATGAACGACCTTGCCGAGCGCGTGCAGAAAGGTGATTTTCCCTTTGACGTGGTGATTGCGTCGCCGGACGCGATGCCAACGGTCGGCAAGTTGGGACAGATGCTCGGGCCGAAAGGTTTGATGCCGAACCCCAAGGCCGGCACGGTCACCGACAACGTCGCCGCCGCCGTCAAGAACGCCAAGGCGGGACAGGCGCGCTTTCGCGCCGACAAGGGCGGCGTGGTGCACTCCTCGATCGGGTGCGTGGATTTTGACGCGGCGCAGTTGCGGGAGAACTTCGAGACCTTGGTCGCCGATTTGCTCAAGGCGAGACCGGCTTCGGCAAAAGGCGTGTATTTCAAGAGTGTCACCGTCTCCTCGACGATGGGTCCCGGCCTGCGCATTGACCCCGGTGCTTTACTCCAATGAGGGGCGCCGACGGATCAACGATGAAAGCAACGATGAGAACGGCGACGATGACGCTAACGAGTTTTGACGGCGGAGCTTGGTCTCCGGCATTGTCAAAGACCGCGGGAATCCCGGCGCGGCGGCTTTGTGCCGCTGCCTTGCCGGGGTTTAAAACCGCTCCCGCGCAGACGGTGTGTTGTTCAGGGCGTGATGATCCGCGTGATGATCTCCCCGGTTTGGACGCATCGTTCACGGATGCGGCGCCGCTTTACGCGGCTCGCATTGTATCGAACGAAACCGTTTCCGTCGGGACGCGTTCCGACGGAAACGGTTTCATGTTTTACGGGATGCCCGGATGGCTCTGAATCTCGAAACCAAGAAGCAGATCGTCTCCGACGTTGCCGAGGTTGCGGCGAACGCCCAGTCGGCGATTGCCGCGCACTACCACGGCTTGAACGTCGAGGAGATGACCGATCTGCGCAAGCGTGCGAGACGGCACGGTGTTTATCTTCGCGTGGTTAAGAACACGCTGGCGCGTCGCGCGCTGGAGAACACCGGTTTCGAATGCATGCGCGACGGTCTCAGCGGTCCGCTGATTCTTGCGTTCTCGAAAGACGACCCCGCGAGCGCTGCAAAGCTGTTCAAGGAGTTTTCCGACGAGCGCAAGGAAGTCGAAGTCAAGCTGGTGGCGTTGGACGGTGAGTTGCTTGACGTCTCGGCAGTCAAGCGGCTTGCGTCCTTGCCGAGTTACGACGAGGCGGTTGCGATGCTGCTTGCCGTGATGAAAGCGCCGGTCGAGAAGTTCGCGAGGACCTTGTCGGCGGTGCCTTCGAAATTCGTGCGCACGCTCGCCGCGGTGAGAGACCAGAAACAGGCGGGCGCCTGAGAAACGCAAGATTAAAGGAGATAAAACAATGGCTGCAACAAAAGAAGAAATTCTCGAAGCGGTCTCCAATATGTCGGTGATGGATCTGGTGGATCTGATTTCCGAGATGGAGGAGAAGTTCGGGGTATCGGCGGCTGCGGTCGCGGCGCCGGTCGCGGCGGCGGGCGGCGAAGCCGCACCGGCGGAAGAGAAGACTTCGTTCGACGTCGTCCTGAATTCCTTCGGCGATAACAAGATCGCCGTGATTAAGGCGGTGCGTACGATCACCGGTCTTGGCCTGAAAGAGGCCAAGGAGATGGTCGAGAGCGTGCCCGCCACGGTGAAGGAAGGCGTTGCGAAGGAAGAAGTCGAGGAGCTCAAGAAGCAACTCGAAGAAGCCGGTGCGAACGTTGAGCTTAAGTAACCGAGCTTACGGATTGCAGCGGCGGCGCCGGGTTGTGAGCGACCCGGCGGCGCCGTTGCGCTTTCGCTTCGTGAACGCTCTTGAAGGGCAAACCAAGACGGACTGATGGCCTACACTTTCACCGAAAAGAAAAGAATCCGAAAGAACTTCGGCAAGCGCGTTGACAAGCTGAAAATCCCGTACATGCTGCAGATGCAGCTGGATTCCTACGCGAGGTTTCTGCAGGCGGATAAAGCGCCCGACAAACGTGAAGACCACGGTTTGCACGGCGTGTTCAAGTCGGTGTTCCCGATCGCAAGTCATTCCGGGCACATCGAGTTGCAGTACGTCAGCTACGTGCTCGGCGAGCCCAAGTTCGACGTCAGGGAATGCAAGTCGCGCGGGGTCACTTACGCCGCACCGCTGCACGTGAAGTTGCGCATGGTCATCTTCGAGAGACGCTCGAGCGGCAAGGTGGACACCAGCAAGCTGAAGGAAGTCAAGGAGAAAGAGGTTTATTTCGGTGAGCTGCCGTTGATGACCGACGTCGGCACTTTCATAATCAACGGCACCGAGCGCGTCGTCGTTTCCCAGTTGCATCGTTCTCCGGGCGTGTTCTTTGAGCACGACAAGGGGAAGACGCACTCTTCGGGCAAGCTGCTGTACTCCTCCCGCATCATTCCCTACCGCGGTTCTTGGATCGATTTCGAGTTCGATCCCAAGGATTACCTTTACGTCCGCATAGACCGGCGCCGTAAATTGCCGGTGACGGTGCTTTTGCGGGCGCTCGGCATGGACAACAACCAGATCCTCAAGACCTTTTTCGACCTCGAGACGGTTAGGTTCAAGGGCGGCGACAGCTACGAAATGAGATTGAAGCCGGAGCGCCTGCGCGGCGAAGTCGCTGCTTTCGACGTCGAAATCAAGGGCAAGGTTCTGGTCGAGGCCGGACGCAGAATCACCGCCCGCCACGTCAAGGCGATCAAGGACGCCGGCATCAGTTCGCTCGAAGTGCCGGCCGAGTACCTCAGCGACAAGGTGGTTGCGCACGACGTCGTGGATTCCGAGACCGGTGAGCTGCTTTCCCCCGCAAACGCGAAAGTGGACGAGGAGATGCTCGGACGGTTGCGCGCGAGCGGGGTCAAGAGTTTCAAGACGATTTACACGAACGAGGTCAACCGCGGCCCCTATATCTCCTCGACGCTCAACATCGACCCGAGCTCGAGCGAGTTCGAGGCGCAGGTCGAGATCTACCGCGTGATGAGGCCGGGTGAATTGCCGACCAAGGACTCGGCAAGGAACCTTTTCGAGAACCTGTTCCAGAACCCTGAGCGCTACGATTTGTCGGCGTGCGGACGCATGAAGTTCAACCGCGCGGTCGGACGCAAGGAAATCACCGGCAGCAGCACGTTGGACGTCCAGGACGTCATTGACGTAATCAAGGTCATCATCGGCATCCGCAACGGCGAAGGCAAGGTGGACGACATCGATCATCTCGGCAATCGTCGGGTGCGTTGCGTCGGCGAGATGACCGAGAACATTTACCGCGGCGGCTTGATCCGGGTCGAACGCGCGGTGCGGGAAAGGCTGTCTCAGAGCGAAGCGCACGAGCTCACGCCGCAGGACCTGATCAATCCCAAACCGATGTCGGCGATACTCAAGGAGTTTTTCAGTTCCAGCCAGCTGTCCCAATTCATGGACCAGAACAACCCGTTGTCCGAAATCACGCACAAGCGGCGTATTTCGGCGTTGGGGCCGGGCGGCCTGACGCGCACGCGCGCGGGCTTCGAGGTGCGCGACGTCCACCCGACGCATTACGGGCGCGTGTGCCCGATCGAGACCCCGGAAGGAGCGAACATCGGCTTGATCAATTCGCTCGCGGTCTACGCTCGCACCAACGAATACGGTTTCCTGGAAACCCCGTACATGAAAGTCGATAAAGGCAAGGTCACGAGCAAGATCGTTTATCTGTCGGCGATCGAGGAGAGCGAGTTCGTGATTGCACAGGCGAACGCGAGCGTGGATGAAAGCGGCAAGCTCATCGACGAACTGGTTTCGTGCCGCTGGCGCAACGAGTTCATGATGTCGCCGCCGGAAAAGATCGAGTACATCGACGTTTCGCCGAAGCAGATCGTCTCGGTTGCGGCGGCGTTGATTCCGTTTCTTGAGCACGACGACGCGAACCGCGCGTTGATGGGCGCCAATATGCAGCGCCAGGCGGTGCCGACCCTGCGCGCCGAGAAACCTCTGGTCGGGACCGGAATCGAAGGCGTGGTCGCCGCCGATTCGGGCGCGACGCTCACGGCTAGACGCGGAGGCGTCGTTGACACGGTGGACGCGAGCCGCATCGTGGTGCGCGTCAACGAGAAAGAAACCGCCGCCGAAGACTCGGGCGTGGACATCTACCAGTTGACCAAGTACACGCGGTCCAACCAGGACACCTGCATCAACCAGCGCCCGTTGGTCAAGCCCGGCGACCGTATCGGCGCCGGCGACGTGCTTGCCGACGGTCCTTCGACCGACATGGGGGAACTTGCGCTCGGACAGAACATCATGGTGGCGTTCATGCCGTGGCACGGATACAACTTCGAGGACTCGATCTTGATTTCCGAGCGGGTGGTCGAGGAAGACCGCTTCACGACGATTCACATCGAAGAGCTGTGTTGCGTCGCGCGCGACACCAAGCTCGGGCCCGAGGAAGTTACCGCCGACATCCCGAACGTCAGCGAGGGGGTCTTGTCTAAGCTGGATGCTTCGGGAATCGTCTACGTCGGTGCCGAAGTGAAGTCGGGGGACATCCTGGTCGGCAAGGTGACGCCGAAGAGCGAAAGCCAGCTGACCCCGGAAGAGAAGCTGTTGCGCGCGATTTTCGGCGAGAAGGCGTCGGACGTGAAGGACACGTCGCTCAAGGTGCCGCTCGGGATGCAGGGCACGGTGATCGACGTGCGCGTGTTCACGCGCGAGGACGAGCCCAAGGACGAACGCGCGCTGAGCATCGAAAAGACCAAGCTCGAGGAGTTCGAGAAAGACATCAGCGACCGCTCCCGGATTTACGAAGACGACGTTTTCCACCGCATCGAGAATCTGGTCACCGGCAAGGTCGCCGACGGCGGGCCGGGCGGGCTCAAGGCGGGTGCCAAGGTCACCGGTGCCTATCTGCACGGCATGGAGCGCGAGCAATGGCTCAAGGTTCGGATGCGCGCCGACGACGTCAACGCCCGGTTCGAGGTGCTCGTGAAGCGCCTTAAGCAGCAGCGCGCGCGCTTCTCCAAGATTTTCGAGGAACAGCGCAAGAAGATCCAGGCCGGCGACAACTTGCAGCCGGGCGTAATCAAGACGGTCAAGGTGTATCTTGCGGTCAAGCGGCGCATGCAGCCGGGAGACAAGCTGGCGGGCAGGCACGGCAACAAGGGGGTTGTTTCGATGATCGTGCCGGTCGAGGACATGCCGTACATGGAAGACGGCACGCCGGTGGACGTCGTGCTCAACCCGCTTGGCGTGCCCTCGCGGATGAACGTCGGGCAGGTGCTGGAAACCCACCTCGGGTGGGCGTCGAAGTACTTGGGGCGGCGCATCGGACGCCTGATAGACCAAAGCGCGAGCGGCGCCGATCTGCGCAAGGAGCTGGACGACGTCTACACCGCGGGCGGAGGCCATCAGCACTCGCTGAAAGGCTTGAACGAAACCGAGATCAAGGAGCTCGCGGGCAACCTGCGCGCCGGCGTGCCGATGGCGACCCCGGTGTTCGACGGTGTGCACGAGAAGGAAATCAAGAACCTGCTCAAGGCGGCCGGCTTGCCGGTTTCAGGGAAAGCGCGCTTGCGCGACGGGCGGACCGGCGAACTGTTCGACAACGAGGTAACGGTCGGCTACATGTACATCGTCAAACTCAACCACTTGGTGGACGACAAGATGCACGCGCGCTCGACCGGCCCGTACAGCATGATTACGCAGCAGCCGTTGGGCGGCAAGGCGCAGTTCGGCGGGCAGCGTTTCGGCGAAATGGAAGTATGGGCGCTCGAGGCTTACGGTGCCTCGCACGTGCTGCAGGAGATGCTGACGGTGAAATCGGACGACGTGAACGGACGTAACAAGATGTACAAGAACATCATCAGCGGTGAATACAACGCGGATACCAACGTGCCGGAATCGTTCAAGGTTCTGGTCAAGGAAATCCGCTCGTTGTGTATCAACGTTTCTCTCGAGAAAGACTGACGGAGGACGGCGACGTGAGTGAACTGAAAGATATGATGCCTTTCTTCAAGCCGGCGCCGCAAACCGGCGACGACTTCGACTTCATCAAGATCGGCCTTGCTTCGCCCGACGACGTCAGGTCGTGGTCCTACGGCGAGGTCAAGAAACCTGAGACCATCAACTACCGC
The DNA here is from genome assembly GCA_964347615.1 of uncultured Chromatiales bacterium. Lineage (GTDB taxonomy): Bacteria > Pseudomonadota > Gammaproteobacteria > Poriferisulfidales > Oxydemutatoraceae > CAYFZO01. Next base: position 54,935 of record CAYFZO010000012.1, on the reverse strand, counting down.
ACGTTCAAGCCTGAACGCGACGGCTTGTTCTGCGCCAAGATATTCGGCCCGGTCAAGGACTACGAGTGTCTGTGCGGCAAATACAAGCGTCTCAAGCACCGCGGCGTGGTATGCGAGAAATGCGGCGTCGAGGTGACGTTGACGAAGATCCGCCGGGAGCGCATGGGGCACATCGAGCTTGCGAGCCCGGTCGCGCATATATGGTTTTTGAAGTCGTTGCCTTCCCGTATCGGGTTGTTGCTGGACATGACCCTGCGCAGCATAGAGCGCATCTTGTATTTTGAAAGTTACGTGGTCGTGGACCCGGGCATGACCGACCTTGAGAAAGGACAGCTGCTGCCCGACGAGGCGTATTACCAGGCGCTTGAAGACCACGGCGACGAATTTGTTGCGAAGATGGGCGCCGAGGCGATACTGGATCTGCTCCTCGAAATGGATCTCGACAAGGAGATGGCCGATTTGCGCAAGCAGATAGAGAGCACCAAATCCGAGCTCAAGTTGAAGAAGCTGACCAAGCGCCTGAAGTTGATCGAGGCGTTCATCAACTCCAACAACAGGCCGGAGTGGATGATTCTCAAGGTTCTGCCGGTGCTGCCGCCCGATTTGCGCCCGCTGGTGCCGCTCGACGGCGGGCGTTTTGCCACTTCCGACCTCAACGACCTGTACCGCAGGGTCATCAACCGCAACAACCGTCTCAGGCGCTTGCTCGAACTGGGCGCGCCCGACATCATCCTGCGCAACGAAAAGCGGATGTTGCAGGAAGCGGTTGACGCCTTGCTCGACAACGGTCGGCGCGGACGGGTCATTACCGGCAACAACAAGCGCCCGTTGAAATCGCTCGCCGACATGATCAAAGGCAAGCAAGGACGTTTTCGCCAGAACCTGCTCGGCAAGCGCGTTGACTACTCCGGACGTTCGGTGATCGTGGTCGGGCCGACGCTTAAGCTCCATCAATGCGGTCTGCCCAAGAAGATGGCGCTTGAGTTGTTCAGGCCGTTCATCTTCGGAAAGCTGTGCCGTTACGGTGCGGCGACTACGATCAAATACGCGCGCAAGCTCGTCGAGAAAGAAGAACCTGAAGTGTGGGACATGCTCGCCGAAGTGATTCTCGAGCATCCGATCCTGCTCAACCGCGCGCCGACGCTGCATCGTCTCGGTATCCAGGCGTTTGAGCCGGTGCTGGTCGAAGGGAAGGCGATCCAGTTGCATCCCTTGGTGTGCGCGGCGTTCAACGCCGACTTCGACGGCGACCAGATGGCGGTTCACGTGCCGTTGTCGCTGGAAGCTCAGCTCGAGGCGCGCGCGCTGATGATGTCCTCGAACAACATCTTGTCGCCCGCCAACGGTGATCCGATTATCGTGCCGTCTCAGGACATCGTGCTCGGCCTGTATTACATGACGCGGGAAAGAATCAACGCCAAAGGCGAGGGAATGAAATTCTCGGGTTTCAGCGAGCTCGAGAGGGCTTACAGAGCGGGTGCCGTCGAGCTGCACGCGAAGATCGAGCTGCGTCTGCCCGAGGGGAACAGTGGAGAGGAAAGCGGTGCACGTCGCGTCGAGACCACCGTCGGTCGCGGCTTGCTGCTGAAAATACTGCCGAAGAACCTGCCGTTTGAGGTCATCAACCGCACCCTCGGCAAACGCGACGTCTCCCGCCTGATAGACGTCAGCTACCGTCGCTGCGGCTTGAAGGATACCGTGGTTTTCGCCGACCACCTGATGTACGCCGGCTTCGCCTACGCGACCAAAGCCGGCGTGTCGTTCGGCGTCGACGACATGGTGATTCCTCACGACAAAAAAGCCATTTTGCACGAAGCCGAGGAGCGGGTGAGGAAGATTGAAAGTCAGTACGCGTCGGGGTTTGTCACCTCCGGCGAGCGCTACAACAAGGTGGTGGATATATGGTCGCATACGGGCGATCGGGTAGCGAACGCGATGATGAACGAGCTCAGCACCGAGAAAGTCAAGGATCGGAAAGGCAAGGAAACCGTGCAGTCGTCGTTCAATTCGATTTTCATGATGGCCGACTCCGGCGCGCGAGGTTCCGCCGCGCAAATCAGGCAGTTGGCGGGAATGCGCGGACTGATGGCCAAGCCCGACGGCTCGATCATCGAAACCCCGATTACCGCGAACTTCCGTGAAGGTCTGGACGTGCTGCAGTACTTCATTTCGACCCACGGAGCGCGCAAAGGCTTGGCCGACACCGCGCTCAAGACCGCCAACTCGGGTTATCTGACGCGGCGCCTGGTTGACGTGACCCAAAGCTTGGTCATCACCGAAGAGGATTGCGGCACCTCTGAAGGGCTGGTGATCAAACCGAACATCGAAGGCGGCGACATCGTCGAGACGTTGAAGGAACGGGTGCTCGGACGGGTTGTCGTCGCCGACGTGACGGCGCCCAAGACCGGCAAGGTGCTGATAGCCGCGGATTCCCTGCTGGACGAGACCATGGTTGAGTTGCTCGAGGAGCACGGTGTGGACCGCGTCAGGGTGCGTTCGCCGATTACCTGCGCGACGCGCAACGGCATCTGCGCGAAGTGTTACGGCCGCGACCTCGCGCGCGGCTATATGATCAATGTCGGCGAGGCGGTCGGCGTCATCGCCGCGCAGTCCATCGGTGAGCCCGGCACGCAGCTGACGATGCGCACTTTTCACATCGGCGGCGCGGCGAGCCGTTCGGCGGCGACCAGCAACATCACGACCAAATCCGCCGGGCGCGTGCGCTTGCACAACGTCCGGCTGATCAAGCGCGGCAAGGACGCTTCGGTCGTGGTGTCGCGTTCGGGTGAGATCAGCATCGTCGATGAGCAAGGCAATGAAAAAGAACGTTACAAGCTGCCTTACGGCACGACCCTCGCGGTCGCCGACGGGGCCAAGATCAAAGGCGGCAAGCTGATTGCGAGCTGGGACCCTCACACCCATCCGATCGTCGCCGAGGCCTCGGGGGTCGTAAAGCTTGAGGACTTCGTCGAGGGGATGACCGTCACGCGCCAGACCGACGACGCAACGGGGCTTTCCTCGTACATCGTGCTCGGCTCGGTCGGCGAGCAGACGCCGACGATTCACCTGGTCGACGACAAGGGCAAGGAAAAACTGGTGAACGAACGTCCGGCGATCTACCGCTTGGTTCCTGACACGAGCGTCATGCTGAACGAGGGCGATAAGATCAAGAAAGGCGACGTCGTCGCGCGGGTGCCGCAAGAGACTTCAAAGACGCGCGATATCACGGGCGGCCTGCCGCGCGTCGCCGACTTGTTTGAGGCGAGGAAACCGAAAGACCACGCGTTGCTCGCCGAGACCTCGGGCTTGGTGCACTTTGAGCAGGAGACCAAGAGCAAGCAGCGGCTTGTCATCGAAGACGAGGAAGGCAACCGTCACGAGACCTTGATACCGAAATGGCGGCGCATAGACGTGCTCGAAGGCGAGCGCGTTGAAAAAGGCGAAGTGATTTCGGAAGGCGAGTCCAACCCGCACGACATACTGCTGCTGCGCGGCGTGGAAGCGTTGGCCGAGTACATGGTCAAGGAGATTCAGGACGTCTATCGCCTTCAGGGCGTGCGCATCAACGACAAGCACATAGAAGTCATCGTGCGTCAGATGTTGCGTAAGGTGAAGATAACCGTCCCCGGCGACAGCGATTTCCTCGAAGAAGAAATCGTCGAACGCTCCAAGATGCTTGAAGTCAACGAACAACTTGAGGAAAGGGATAAGGAGCCCGCGCAGTACGAGAACATGCTGCTCGGTGTGACCAAGGCTTCCTTGGTGACCGACTCGTTCATTTCCGCCGCTTCGTTTCAGGAGACGACCAGGGTGTTGACCGAAGCCGCCGTGACCGGACAGCGCGACGGACTGTACGGCTTGAAGGAGAACGTCATCGTCGGGCGCCTGATACCGGCGGGCACCGGCCGCGCGTACCGCGACCATCAGCGCCGGCGGGCCTTGGCCGACTCGCTGAGCGATACCATGCCGCCCGTCGGTGAAGAAGAACCTCCGCTCACCGACGAGGATGCGGAAAAGGACGTTCCGGAACAGCAGCAGGAACAGCTCGATATTTCCGAGCTGGATACCGCCGCTCCTCCCGGCGGCACACCGAAATAAAGCAAGCCGGGTCGGCTCGGCCGGCCACAAGTAGTTGGTTTCGGTGGTTGGTTTCGATTGGCGCGATTCTCACCACGGCTTGACGACCGCCAGGATCACGATTGCGACCAACGCGACGGTCGGTGCTTCGTTGAACCATCGGTACCAGACGTGGCTGCGGCGGTTTTTGCCCTGCGCAAAATCTCCGACGAGCTTTCCGCACCACGCGTGATAGCCGATCAAGGCGGCGGCAACGACGAGCTTGACGATCATCCACGCCTGCGACGTATAGGCGCTCCAGCCCGACGCCGCCAGCATCCACGCGCCGAACCCGACGGTCAGGACCGCGCCCGGCGTCATGATGCCCCGGAACAGCTTGCGTTCCATGACCTTGAAGCGTTCGTCGCCCGCCTTGTCGACGGCTGCGTCGAGCATGCTGTGATAGACGAACAGCCGGGGCAGGTAGAACAGGCCGGCGAACCAAGTGACCGCAAAGATGATATGGAATGATTTCAGCCAGAGCATCGGAGGCTTGGGTTGCCGCTTGGCTCGTGCCGTCGGGGCGCAAACAAAAGCCGGGCCATCATATCACGCGCTCGTCGTACGGCGGACGTGCCCCAAGTACGCCGAGCCGGTGCGCCGAACCGGTGTTTCGGTCTGCTCGGGATGCCGTGCATCGGGCGTCTTTCGCCGGGCATTTTTGCTAAACTGCCGTTTCTTCAGCGCAACTACCTGTTTTGACGTTTGACGCCATGATTCGTGCAGCCGTTATCGGTGGGGCCGGCTATACCGGTCTGGAGTTGGTCCGGCTTCTGCTGGGGCATCCTCAAGTGGAGCTGGCGACGGTGCATTCGCGCAGCGAGGCCGGACGCGCCCTGGCCGAGGTATTCCCCAATTTTGAGGGCAAAAGCGAGCTGCGCTTCAGCGCCGAGCTCGAGTCGGCCGAGGGACTGGACCTGGTGTTTTTCGCAACGCCCAACGGCGTGGCGATGAAACAGGCACCGGCTTTGCTGGAAAACCCGAATCTCAAGCTGATAGACCTCGCCGCCGATTTCAGGCTTCCGGACGCCGCCCTCTGGGAAAAGTGGTACGGGGAACCGCACGCCTGCCCGCGACTGCTTTCTGAAGCCGTCTACGGTTTGCCCGAACTCTACCGGGAAGACGTTGCCGGCGCGCGCTTGGTTGCGAATCCCGGTTGTTATCCGACCTCGGTGTTGCTTGGGTTTTATCCTTTGCTCAAGAGCGGTGCGATCGCTTGCGACTTCCTTGTCGCCGATTCGAAGTCCGGCGTCAGCGGCGCCGGGCGTCGCGCCGACGTCGGTCTTTCGACTGCCGAGGTCGACGGTAACTTCAAGGCGTACAAAGCTTCCGCGCACCGGCATTTCCCGGAGATCAAGGTTCGCCTTGAGAAATTCGCGGGCAAAAAACTGGGGTTGAGTTTCACGCCGCACCTATTGCCGGTCGTCAGAGGGATTCATTCGACGCTTTATTGCAGAACCTCTCTGTCGCAGGCGCAGCTGCAAGCCTTGTTCGAGGACGCCTATGCGGGTGAGCCTTTCGTGACGGTGCTGAAAGCCGGTTCTCACCCGCAGATACGCGCGGTGCGCGGCGTCAACGACTGTCACGTTGCGGTGCACAAGCCGCAAGACTCGGAAATTGCGAAAGTGCTGGTGGTTATCGACAACCTCGTCAAGGGGGCGGCAGGGCAAGCCGTGCAGAACATGAACCTCATGTTCGGTTTCGACGAGACCGCGGGACTCGCCGCCGTTGCATCCCTGCCATGAAGCGGCTTGCGTCCAAGGGCGCGTACCTCAAATTTCAGATCGCCGCTTGGCCAAGCCTTGTTTGGTTTTACATCCGTTCCAGCAAGCTTTTTACGCGCGCTCTTGCGGCGTTGATCGTGGTGTCATGGACCGCGGCTTTCTTTGCCGGAGGCTACTTTTACTCCCAACACCGCTTTGATGATTTGATGGGAGACTTTGAGCAGATGAGCAAGCGTTACAATTTGCCTTACGAAGGAGTTGATTGGCCCGCGCGCTTTTCGGCGTTGCAACGCTGGGTCGAGGTCGAGGACAAGGCGGCGGAGAAGATGAAGGAATATCTGTACGAGAAAGACCGCAGGATCAAGGAGCTTGAGGAACATCTGTACTTTTACCGGACGGTGGTCGCACCGGAGGAAGGCGGAAAAGACCTCTCGATATTTTCCGTGAACGTCGGTCGGAGCGAAGAGGAACGGGTGTATCCGATCGAGGTGATTCTGCGCAATCACGACACGAAGAAAGGCGCGGTGAAGGGAAGCGTGAAGATTCTGGTCGAAGGGGAGACCGGGTTGCCGGGAATAGCGTTGGTAAGAGATGATCTCCTCAAGGATGAACTCAAATTCTCGTTCAAGTATTTCCAGCGTCTCAAGGGGGTTTTGCGCCTGCCCGCGCGGTTCAACCCGAGCCGCCTGAGCGTGGTGGTCGATTCAAGGAAATCCAAGCCCGTTAAGGAGACCTACGCTTGGGCGGCTTTGCTCGCCAAGAACGGCAGCCCGACTCGGAATTGACCGCGTCGCCGGAAGCTTTCATCGGGCGTCTTCCGGCACCCTTGTGCGTTGTCGGGTGTCGGTGTCGGGGCGGGGCGTCAGGTCTGGGCTCGGCTTGCGGCTGAACCCGGCGTTTTCGATTTGATCCGGCGACGTACGCCCCGGCGTGCGTTGAACCCTCAAAGCGCCGGTGCTTCTAGAATACGCCGGGGATGCGCCGGGGATGCGCCGAGGAAAGCGGGGATCAGGGGGAGAATGAAGAGCCGCAGCCGCAGGTGGTCGTGGCGTTCGGGTTGCGGATAATGAACTGTGCGCCTTCAAGCCCTTCGGTATAGTCTATTTCGGCGCCGACAAGGTATTGGAAACTCATCGGGTCGACCAGCAGGGTAACGCCGTTCTTCTCGATCTTGGTGTCGCCGTCCTGCTCGTTTTCATCGAAAGTGAAACCGTATTGAAACCCGGAACAGCCGCCGCCGCTGACGAAGACGCGCAGCTTGAGCTTGTCGTTCTTTTCTTCTTCGATCAGCGCCTTGACCTTGGTCGCGGCCGAGTCGGTGAAGATCAAAGGCTCCGGCGGTGCTCCGGTCGCCGCTTTTTTCTCTGTGTCGGTTGTCGTCTGAGGTGTTGCGCTCATGGAATCAATTGCTCCTTGTATGGAATTTTCACTCCTTGAATTGTAGCACGCCCGCCGCCGTATGGTTGGTCTCTCTTTCGGTGTATTCCGGCTTCGCGTGGGAGACGCCGCGTCCTGCGGGGTCATGAAGAGGGTGGGTAGATCACGCCGAGGACGACGGGTTTACGTGCGCCGGTGACCAAACGCAGGTCGGTGGTTTCGCCGTCGAGACGCCGGCGGGCGAGATACGCGAACCCCGAGGCCTCGACCCAATCCGGTGAAAGTCCCACCGCGCCGGTGTCTTCGATCAACGTTGTGAGCAGCGAGCGCAAGCGCTCCATCAGATAATCGTTGTGTGCGCCGCCGCCGCAGATCAGGACGCGCGCCGGTGCTTGCGAATGAGCACGTACCGCGCCGGCGATGCAACGTGCGCTCAGTTCGGTCAAGCTGGCTTGTACGTCTTCCGGCTTGAGGTGCTTGTGCGCCGTCATTTTTTTTTCGAGCCACGACGGATCGAAGCGGCTTGCACAGACGCTTTTCGGCGGGGGGCGCGTGAAGAACTCGTCTTCGAGCATCCGTGCGAGCAGTGAATCGTCGCAGACTCCCGAGCGTGCCCACTCGCCGTCGCGGTCGTACGCGGTACGGCGATGCCGCCGGTTCCAAACGTCGAGCAGTATGTTGCCGGGGCCGCAGTCGTAACCGCTGTAGCCGCCGTCGCTTTCAAGCCAAGTGACGTTTGAGATGCCGCCGACGTTGACCACGGCCCGGGTTTCTCCGGCCTCGGAGAAGAAAGCGTCGTGAAAAGCCGGCGCCAGTGGTGCGCCTTGGCCGCCGGCGGCGAGGTCGGCGTGGCGGAAGTCTGAGACGGTGATGCAGCCGGTCCGTTCGGCGACGACGCCAGGGTCGCCGATTTGCAGCGTGAATGGAGGGTCGGCGTCGGGGCGGTGCAGCACGGTCTGCCCGTGCAAACCGACCGCGCGGATGGTTTCGGCCTGCAAATGCCGCCGGATCAGGTGCTTGATTGCGTCGGCGAACAGCCGCCCGAGCGTTTCGTGTTCGGTCGCAGCCTGCTGCGGCGTCGTGACGTTCTCTTTCTGCAGGGCGAGCAGGCGGTCGCGGAGTCGTTGCGGGATCTCCCGATTCACGCTGGCCAGCAGTTCGATCCGGTTGCCGCTTTGTCGCGGTTGCCCTTGCGGGGGAAATCGCACCGCGGCGACGTCGAGAGCGTCCATGCTGGTGCCCGACAGTGCGCCGATGTACACGTCTTTCATCAAACGGAAGACGCGCTTATCGGCGTGGGCTTGTTGAGACGTACGCCCCGTTTAAGGTGTCGAGTTTTGCAAGCGCCGGCGCGACGGCTTGTTTGAAACGCGCCATTTTGCTTTTCGGCAGCGGGGTCGAGTCCGGAAGTTTCACGGTCAACGGATTCTTGTGCGTACCGTTGACGCGGAACTCGTAATGCAAGTGAGGGCCGGTTGAGTAGCCGGTTGAACCGACGTAACCGATGACTTGCGCTTGCCGGACGCGGCTGCCGCGCCGCAGTCCGCGGGCGAATTTCGACAAGTGCGCGTAAAGCGTCGAGTAGACGCGCCCGTGCTGGACGATGATGGTGTTGCCGTAGCCTGGTTTCGTGCCGACGAAAGACACTTTGCCGTCGCCCGAAGCGCGTATCGGCGTACCGGTGGGCGCGGCGTAGTCCACGCCGCGGTGCGGGCGCACGGTTTTGAAAATCGGGTGCAATCGTCTCGGGTTGAAATGGGAGCTGACCCGCGCGTATTCGATCGGGTTTCTGAGAAACGGCTTGCGCATGCTTTTGCCCTCGGGGGAGAAGTAATCCGACTTGCCGTCGGCGTCGGTGTACCACAGTGCCCGGTAGGTTTTGCCGGCGTTGATGAATTCAACGGCGTGAATCCGTCCGTCGCGCAGCTTCTCGCCGTTCAGGAATTCCTCGTCGTAGGCCACCGAGAACTGATCGCCTTGACGTACGTCGAGCACGAAATCTATGTCCCATCCCAGGATGTTGGCGATTTCGATGATGATCTTGTCCGACAGTCCCGCTTCAATACCGGCTCGATAAAACGAGCTGTTGACCGCGCCGAGAGCGTAGGTTTCTTGTTTCTCGATCTGCAGGACTCGGTTTGCAACGGCGTAGTTTTCGCCGTCAAGCGTGATTTCGAGGTGCTCGATGGGGCTGCGTTCGTAAGTCAGCGAGATCAGTTTGCCGTCCTTGATGCCGAGGTGCATCGGGTTGCCCGGCCTGAGGTGCATCAACGGCGCGATTTTCTTTCTTATCTTCAGCAGGCCGCCCAGCGAGGAATGTACGCTGAAACGGTCGAGGATGCCCGACAGGGTGTCCCCCCGTCCGACGAGCATCTTGACGCAGTCCGTCGCCGCGGCGCAGCCGGTGCCGGTGTTTCCGTCGGGCGCGGGATCGGTCCCGAGGTTTATACCGGGGTTTATATCTGGGTTTCTACTTGGGTTTATATCCGGGGTTGTATCTGCGCTTACGTCTGAGGTTGCATCTGAGGTTATGGGCGGTGCGGCTTTTTCGATCGAGGGCGGTGGGTCTTTGCGCAACGACGTTTCTCCGAGCTCGGGTTCCGCGAACGCGACGGCTTCGGATGCTTGCGCCGTTGTCGGTTCCGGGGTCGGTTCCGGCACCGGCCGGGTCTGGCGCGCGTTGGCCAGCAGCACGAACACCACCAGCGCGGCGAACAACAGCGTCCCCCAACGAAGCCTGAGCCCTTGGGAGTATGTCGAGTCCTTTGAATCCATCAAACCGAGGTTTTGCCGGTTCGGCTAAATTGCGGCTATTATGCCAAAATTGAACGCAGCAATCCAAAAGCGGGGAATTCGATTGCCGCGGTGCGAAGTTGTTCACGATTCGCCGCGCCAATCGGCGCGACGGCAACGTGGACGGGCGCGGGGGATTCGCGGCGCCGTTTGCGCGTTGCCGGCCTGAAGGGAGTTGCAAGAAACAAATAGGTCGCGGCGTCGGTTCGGTTGCCGCGGAAAGACGTTTATGAACGTATCATCAAACGGCGGTATCGAAGAGCTCATCCGCGGAGCCGAGGAAGTCCTCCAGCCCGAGGAACTCGAGGCGCGGTTGCGTGCAGACAGGCCGCTGGTGGTCAAGGCCGGTTTCGACCCGACCGCGCCTGACCTGCACTTGGGGCACACCGTGCTGATTAACAAGTTGCGGGAATTTCAAGTACGCGGGCACGCGGTCAAGTTTCTCATCGGCGATTTTACCGGCATGATTGGCGACCCCAGCGGACGCAACGTGACGCGTGCTCCGCTGACTGCGGAGGAGGTCAAGGCCAACGCGCAAACCTACGAGGAGCAGATTTACAAGATCCTCGATCCCGCCCGAACCGAAATCTGTTTCAACTCGAAATGGACGTCGGGGATGAGCTCGCGGGATTTGGTCGGGCTCGCGTCGAAATATACGGTCGCGCGGATGCTTGAGCGTGACGACTTCAGCAAACGCTACACCGAAGGGCAGCCGATCGGGGTGCACGAGTTTCTGTACCCCTTGATTCAGGGTTACGACTCGGTGGTGATGAAAGCCGACGTCGAGCTCGGCGGGACCGATCAGAAGTTCAATTTGCTGGTCGGGCGGAAATTGCAGAAAGACTACGGTCAGGCGCCGCAGATCATCATGACCATGCCGATTCTGGAAGGACTCGACGGGGTGCAGAAAATGTCGAAATCCTTGGGCAACTACGTCGGCGTCAACGACCCGCCGAATGAAATGTTCGGCAAGATTATGTCGGTGTCCGATGATTTGATGTGGCGTTACTACGAATTGCTGAGTTTCAAGTCAAGCGGTGAGATCGACGCGATTAAGCGGGCGGATAATCCGCGTGACGCGAAAGCGGCGCTCGCCGGAGAGCTTGTCGCGCGCTTTCACGGAGCGGAAGCCGCCGAAGCCGCGGCTTTGGATTTCGACGCGCGCTTTCGTCGCGGCGACGTGCCCGACGACTTGGCCGTGTGCCGGCTGAAGGCGGGCGAAGAAGGCTTGCTTCTGGTGAAAGCGCTGAAATCGGCGGGTTTGACGCCTTCGACCGCCGAGGCGATACGCATGGTTCAGCAGGGCGGGGTGAAAGTGGACGGCGCGCGCGTCGAGGACCGCAACCTCAGGCTTGCTCCGGGCGGCGATTACGTCGTCCAAGTCGGCAAGCGGCGTTTTTGCCGGGTTGTCGTTGTCACGGCGTCGGCGTAAGCGTCCGGGAAGTCTTTTGGCGGAACCGAGCCACGGTTCCGATTATCCTGCCCCCCTTGTATGCCTTTGCACGCCTTTGCCGAAACCCGCCGGCCGTGCCGTTTGTTTCTCCGAAAAAACCGGTTTGGGCTTGCCTTCAGCGCCGACGAGCTTGTCGCGTTTACCGGCGTGCGTCGAAACGAGCGCGCAAGCCGTGCGATTTACAAGGCGCAGCAAGCCAGCTCAAACGGCACGTCTTGGCGCGTTTGGCAGGGGCGCACGTCCAAAGTTTCGATTGTGAAGAAGTAGACCGTGAAGTGGCTCGGCCCCGAGCTGACTTCGGGGTAAATCTCCGGGATGTTCTCGGTTGCGATCCTGATCATGCAGTACGGATGCTTGCCGGGCAGGGATTTGTTGATGTAATGCCCGTTTTCGGCGGTTTCCCGTGAGAATTCCGCACTCATGCGGGTCAGCGACAGGGTGTTCTGAAGCGCCTCCTTGAGTCGGCGGAACGGCTTGATCCAAGTTTCGAGCTCTTTGTGTTTGGCGTCGTCGCTGAAGTGCAACCACGCGTGCAGCTGCGGCAGGTCGAAGCTGCAGGTGCCGCCCGGGACGCTGAGCCTGAGTTTCGTCGAATTAAGGAAGTGATTGTTTGCGTAGTCCGACGTCGGCAGGTTGAACTCGTGCAGGTCTTTGATTATTTGTTGCTTCTCCTCGACCAGCCGGGATAGCTTGTCTTGGTTCACCGGCGGGTCGTTCGAGAGTTCCAGGAGCTTTTGTTCCTGCCATCTAATGTGGCGCAGCAGCTCGCTTTTTATGTCGTTGTAGCGTGCCAGTTCAAGCAGTTCGTGCAGCGTCTGGATGGTTTCAATGGAGTTGTTTCTCCCGTTCATCGAGGATTCGACCTTGTCTATCAGGTATTCGAAGCGCAAGAAAGACCGCGCCCGGTTGGTGATCGGGAACTCGTATATGATGCGTGATTCGCCCATGCGTGTCCGTCAAGTTGCGTGTTTTACTGCACCGCTTTGTCCGCCGCTCTGCGCATCAGGGTTGCGTGCAGCGATTCCAGCCGTTTTTTCAGTGTGCCCTGATTCCCGCTATTATCAATAACAACGTCGGCCGCCGCCAGCCTTTGCTCGCGGGACGCCTGTTTTTCAATGACCGCAAGGGTTTCGGTTCGGCTGAACCCGCTTCTTTTCCCGACGCGCTCGATCTGCAGGGACGCCGGACAATCCAATACCACCGTCACGTCAACGAGATCCGAGAACCCGCTTTCGATCAGCAGGGGCACGCTGACGACGCAGTACGGCGCGTGCAAACGGGCGAGGGCGTTTTGTATTTCCTCTTTCACCGCCGGGTGCAGGAGGTCTTCGAGACGTTTTTTTCTTGCGTCGTCCGAGAAGACGATGCGTCTGAGCTCGTCGCGCCTGAGGGCGCCTTCGGCGTCGATCACGCGTTCGCCGAAAATACCGCGAATCGTATCCAGGTAGGAGCTGCCGGGGGCGGTGAGCCGGCGGGAGATCTTATCCGCGTCGATTACCGGCACGCCGAGCGATTCGAATATCTCACACGCCAAGCTTTTGCCCGAACCGATGCCGCCGGTGAGTCCTACCTTGATCATTTTCAGCGTGTATTCGTAGCGGGGTTGCCGAGAGCTAAAGGTTCGATGCGAACTTCCACTCACGTTCAAGGATGAAAAGATAAACGAAGAACAACCACGCCGCCGCGGACAAGTAAGGACCGAAAGGTATCAGTTCTTCTTTTTTCATTTTACGCGCGACGAGCATGGCCGCGCTGGCCGCAAGCGCGAGAAGCGACGCCGCCAACAGGATGAAAGGCAGGATTTCCCATCCGAACCAAGCGCCGATTGCGGCGAGCAGCTTCATGTCGCCGTACCCCAGGCCGTGCCGCCCGGTCACGAGCCTCATGCCTTGGTAAATCAGCCATAACAAGGCATAACCCGAGCCCGCGCCGAACACGGCGGAAGCCACGTCGGTGAACAAACCGAAAGCGTTGGCGGTGAGCCCGATCCACATCAGTCCTAAGGTGAGTTCGTCGGGCAGCAACTGTTCGTTGTAGTCTATAAACGCCAAGGCGATCAAAATCCAACTGAACGCCAGCGCGGCCAGGCCTTGGAAGCTTGCGCCGAAGTGTGCCGCGACGACAACCGCCGCACCCAGCGCGAGCAGTTCGACCACCGGATATTGTTTGCCGATCGGTGATCGGCAAAACCCGCAGCGTCCCCGCAACAGGATGTAACTCAGCACCGGAATTTTATGCAGCGGCTTAAGGTATTGTTTGCACGTGGGGCAGTGGGAAGGCGGCAGCGAGAGCGACGGCGGGATCGGAGAGTCGTCCATCAGGACTTCTTTTCCCGTTTCGGCAAGCGTTTCGGCGGATTCCTGCAGCCAGCGGTATTTGAGGATCTTCGGCAGGCGGCGGATGACGACGTTGAGAAAGCTGCCGACCACGAGACCGAGCACGACGGCGGCGATCAAGACAAGTATCGGGGGGGGGGCGATTGTGATCATCGGAACAAGGCCGCGTTTTCCGTCCGCGCGTCGTCGGGAATCAGAAAGCTGAATTATAGGACAAAACCGAGATTGAACATCGGCAAGTACATCGCAACGACCAACGCGCCGACAATCAGTGAAAGCACGGCGATCAGCAGCGGCTCGAACAATTTGACGAGTTTGTCGGCGGTGTTTTCCAGTGCGTCGTCGTAAAATCGTTCGATCCGCGCAAACGCTTGTTCCAACGACCCGCTGTTTTCTCCGACCCGGATCGTCTGAACGATGAAGGAAGGGAAAAACCGGGTGGCGGCCAGCGCCTCGTTCAGGCTCAGACCACGGCTGACGTTTTCGCAGACGTGTTCCAGCGCGTCGCGGTAGCGCGGGTGTTCGCTGGTGGACGGCAGCCAGCTCAACGCTTCACCCAGCGGCATCCCGGCGCGGTAGATCAAGTTCATGTCGGTTGCGAACCGGCGATAGAAACGTATGCGCAGCAGACGCCCGGCGATCGGCAAGTGCAGCTGCGCTTGCGCAAGCACGCGCCTGAGCGGTGGGCTGGCGCGTTGCACCGCGAACAAGGCGGCCATCGTCGCGGTGAACCACGCGGTTGCAGAGAGACCGTTGGCGATGATGAACTCGGAGAGCGATACGACCGCAAGCGTGTAAGCCGGCAAGGCGGCGCCGAAGTCGGCGTAGATTGCGCTGAACTCCGGGACCGCCCAAACCATCATCAACACCACGACGGCGGTCGAGATAAACATCAAGACCGCCGGATACACCGCCGCGCGGGTCAATTGCGACCGTGCGCGCACGGATTTTTTGCGTTGTTCCAGCAAACGGACGAGGACTTCGTCGAATTTGCCGCTGCGCTCTCCGAGCATCAACGCCTGCAGGATGATGCGGTCGCCGCGCTTGATGAAAGGCGCGAGACTCTCGGACAGGGGCAAGCCGGATTCGACGTTTTCAAGGACGCCGGAGATGATTGCGTCGAGCCGACGCGAGCTCTTGTCTTGTTTGATCAGGTTGAGCGCTTCGAGAATCGGAACGCCCGCGCTCAGCAAGGATGAGATCTGTTCGAGAAAACGGTACGCCGCCTGCGTATTGAAGTGCACCGCCAACCGCCGGGGTCGCGCCTTGAGCAAAGTGACGCCGTCGTCGGCCAAACGCTGAGACAGGTCTTCCAAGTCACGCGCCGTCGCCCACCCCGAGCAGGGCAGCCCGTCGGCGGCGAGCCCGCGCCAGCCGAACAGGTGCTTGTGCGCGCGAACGTCCATCACTTCCGGCAATTGGCCGGCAGGTACTTTTTGTCCACCCCGTTTTCCTTCGCCGGTGCGCAGTTCCATTCGAGCAACGCGCCGTCGTGGATTGGGACGGTTTCGACGATGATTTCCTTGCCTGCGGCGTCGCCGCCGATGCCGTCCGCAAGCGTCATTGTCATTTGTCCTCGGTTTTCGTCCCCGGTGTAGTCGAACGACTTGATGTAGTCGGTGGCGACGTTCTCAAGCCCGGCTTCATCAAGATTGGCGGGGAGCTTGCCTTCGCTGATGTAGTATTCCGTGATCGAGATTTTCGCGGACGCGGCGACGTTCAGCGCTTCACTGATCTTGGCTCGAATCGTATAATCCCGATAAGTCGGCACCGCGATTGCAGCAAGGATGCTGATGACGGCGACGGCAATCATCAATTCGATCAGGGTGAAGCCTTTGTTCAGAGTTTGCTTTTTGTTTTTCATGGTTCTCCGCCGGTTGGGTTTCAGAAGCGCCCGCTCCGGCTTGCCGGGCGGGCTCGGCGATTCTAAAGAGCCGATTCGCGTTGCGGCGGGCGCAAGGCGACGAACGGGCGGGTTGAGCCGACAAGCGGCCCGGAACGGCTTGACGGGCGCGTTTGCGGACAGGTACCGGGCTTTGTTTCGGGAAGGCGCGCGGGGCGGGTTCGCCGCCCTGTGAGCAGTCCCTTGGGTTCTTCCGTGCGAATCGCCGTCGCGCAATTGAATTTCTTGGTCGGAGACGTTGCCGGCAACGCCGGGAAGATTGTCGAAACCGTGCGCTCGGTCGAGCGCGACGGTGCGACGCTCGTGGTCTTTTCCGAACTTGCGCTGACCGGTTATCCGCCGGAAGACCTGCTTCTGCGCTCGGATTTCATCGCCGAGAGCGAACGGGTGCTGATGCGCTTGCCGCAACAACTGCACGCCGAGGCGCCGGGAGTCGGGGTCGTCGTCGGCGCACCGCGCCGCGCCGGCGGAAAACTGTTCAATTCGGCGTTCTATCTCGGTCACGGGAAAGTGCTCGCGCACTACGACAAGATGCTGCTGCCCAACTATTCGGTATTCGACGAGAAACGTTATTTCGAGGCGGGTGCGTCGCCGTGCGTCGTCCGGGCCGGCGAGGTGCGCGCAGGGCTGATCGTGTGCGAAGACGCTTGGAGCGCCGCGGGCCCCGCGTCGCAGGCGTCGCAGGTCGGCGCCGACGTGCTGGTCAGCATCAACGCGTCGCCTTTTCACGTCGGCAAAAGCGAACAGCGCAGCGAGATGCTGCGCGCGCGTACGCGCGAGACCGGCTTGCCGATTGTTTACGCGAATCAAGTGGGGGGGCAGGACGAACTCGTGTTCGACGGGGATTCGCGCGCGGTTTCCGCCGACGGCGACACGTTATGGTCGGCGCCGTTGTTCGAGGAAGACGTTTGTTGCCTTGATTTGTCGCCCGGGGGGAGGATCGAGCGCACTCGCGCGCCGCGTGCCGCCCTTTCGACTCAGGAAACGATCTGGCGCGCACTGGTGACGGGGTTGCGCGACTACATCGGCAAGAACGAGTTCGAAGGCGCCGTCATCGGTCTGTCGGGCGGGATTGATTCGGCGGTGACATTGATGCTCGCCGTCGAGGCGATCGGCGGCGAACGGGTGCGCGCGGTGATGATGCCGTCGCGTTACACTGCGGACATGAGCCTTGAGGACTCGCGCACGCTTGCCGCCGCCGCGGGCGTGCAACTGCACGAAATCGGCATCGAACCGGTTTTCCGAACCCTGCAGGAGCAACTCAAGGACGTTTTCGCCGCCGCGCCGGCGGACGTGACCGAAGAGAACATGCAGGCGCGGGTGCGCGGCAATTTGTTGATGGCGATTGCGAACAAGCACCGTCTCGCGGTGATTGCGACCGGCAACAAGAGTGAAATGGCGGTCG
Organism: uncultured Chromatiales bacterium; assembly: GCA_964347615.1. Taxonomy (GTDB): domain Bacteria; phylum Pseudomonadota; class Gammaproteobacteria; order Poriferisulfidales; family Oxydemutatoraceae; genus CAYFZO01. The sequence continues at coordinate 37,828 of CAYFZO010000012.1, read as the reverse complement.
GCTACGCGACCCTGTACGGCGACATGGCGGGTGCTTACGCACCGTTGAAGGACGTGATCAAAACGCGCGTGTACCAACTCGCCGAATTTTGCAACCGCGACCGGGAAGTCATTCCGCGGCGCGTCATCGAGCGTCCGCCTTCGGCCGAACTCGCGCCGGGACAGACCGACCAGGACCGTCTGCCGCCGTACGAGACACTCGACGCCATCATCGAGGAATTCATCGAGGCCGACGCGTCCTACGAAGACATGATCGCTCGCGGTTTTCCCGAGGATACGGTGCGTGAAGTGCTGGACATGGTGTTGAAGCAGGAATACAAGCGGCGACAGGCGCCGCCCGGCGTCAGGATAACCGAGAAGGCGTTCGGCAGGGACCGGCGTTACCCGATGACTTCCGGGTTCAAGGCTCGCCGCCGGGAGAAGACGCGGCTTTGAGTTCCGTCGTTTCCGCCGCCCACCGGTAAGCCGTGCGTTTCCGTCTCAGGGCGTCGGGCTTTCGGATCGGCGACGGTGCGTGAAGTTGCTGGACGTGGTGCTGAGGCAGGAATACGAGCGGCGACGGGCACCGCCCGGCGTCGGGATAACCGAGAAGGCGTTCGGCAGGGGCCGACGTTATCTGATGATTTCCGGCGATGACTTCCGGGTTCAAGGCTCGCCGCCGGGAGAAGACGCGGCTTTGAGTTCCGTCGTTTCCGCCGCCCACCGGTAAGCCGTGCGTTTCCGTCTCAGGGCGTCGGGCTTTCGGATCGGCGACGGTGCGTGAAGTTGCTGGACGTGGTGCTGAGGCAGGAATACGAGCGGCGACGGGCACCGCCCGGCGTCGGGATAACCGAGAAGGCGTTCGGCAGGGGCCGACGTTATCTGATGATTTCCGGCGATGACTTCCGGGTTCAAGGCTCGCCGCCGGGAGAAGACGCGGCTTTGAGTTCCGTCGTTTCCGTCGCGTGGCGTCCGGTTCGAACTCTTTGTTGGGGACGCTTCCGGACGAACGGCGCTTCGTCGCGTCGGCGCGTCAATACCGTGGCTTGATGCGCAGGCGTTCGAGCAGGGTGTCGGTCATGTCTTTCATCTTCGAGAACCAGGTCTTTCGGTCTCGTTCCGACACCCGCGCGAGGCGGCTTGCGGTGCGGGCGAAGCCGGGGTAATTCAGATCCAGCACCTCGAGCGTGTCGCGCGCCAATTCAGGCGAGCCGACGCGGCGGTACGCTTCGGCCAGCAGCACCAAAGCCTCGGGCGTGTGCTGCGCGTTGGGGTAATACTCAAGTACGTATTTGCAACGGTTGATGACCGCAAGATACGCCTGCCGCCGCATGTAGTAGTCGGCGATGTGGATTTCGTGAACCGCGAGTATGTTCCTGAGCATGACGACCCGCAGCCACGCGTCGTCGCTGTAGACGCTGTCCGGGTAGTTTTGCCGCAGGTGCTTGAACGCGTCGAACGCGTCCCTCAGCGGGGTCGGATCCTTGTTCGTCGGGTCTCTTTTCAGGATGCGGTTGAGCGGCCCCCGCCCATAGTGGTAATGCGCAAGCCCTTTCAGGTAATAAACGTAGTCGAGGTTGGGGTGGTTGGGGTTGAGCTTGATGAACTGATCCAAGATCACGATCGCCTCTTCGTACTGGTGGCTTTTGTAGTGGGCGTACGCGCTTTCCACCGCCGCGCTTTGAGCGTAGCGGCTGAACGGGAAAGAGGTCTCGAGTTTCTTGTATTTTTCCAGCGCGTCGGTGAAATTGCGCTGTTGCAGCGCGCTTTTGGCCCGGAAATACAGGTCTTCCGCCTGCTGCTCTTCGGTTTTGTCGCCGCCGAACCACGACGCGCACCCCGTCGCGCACGTCGCAAGCAGCACGATAAGCAAGCGTCGGCCCGCGGCTGCGGGACCATGTCTTCTCGGGGTCGGGGAAAGGTGCGGGGTCAAGTGTGTAAAATCGGTGTCGGATGGAATGGATTATAGCCCGGTTGGCGTAACGATTTCCATTGATTTCACGTTTGAGCGCCGATGCAGGAACGAACTTTCAACGTCGTGATAGACGACGAATACGCCGGCGTCCGGTTGGACAAGGTGATGGTCGAATTGTTTCCCTCTTTCTCACGCGCGTTTCTGCAAAGGCGCATCAAGCAGGGTCGGGTGCTGGTGAACGGGGTTTCGGCTCGTCCGCGCGACCTCGTCGCCGGCGGTGAACGCTTGGTTTTTGAGCTTGGCGGCGACGATGCAGCCGACGTTGCGGAAGACGTGCTCGAGGGCGAGGACGCGCCGGTGAACGTGGTGCACGACGACGCCGAGCTGCTGGTCGTCGACAAGCCCGCCGGCGTGGTCGTGCATCCGGGCGCCGGGCGCACCGGCGGGACGCTGGTGAACGCGCTCGTGTTTCATTATCCGGCGCTGAGGGGCTTGCCGCGCGCGGGCGTCGTCCACCGCCTCGACAAGGACACCAGCGGGCTGTTGGCCGTCGCCAAGACTCCCGCCGCGCATAAATCGCTGGTCGAACAGCTCCAGGCGCGTACGCTCGGTCGAGAGTATCTGTGTCTGGTGCACGGTGTGGTCATCTCCGGCGGGCGCATAGACGCTCCCATCGGGCGCCACCCGCGCGACCGCAAGCGCATGGCCGTCGTCGCCGACGGGCGCGCCGCGGTGACGCATTACCGCGTTGTCGAGCGTTTCGCCCGTTACACTTTGTTGCGCGTACGTCTGGAGACCGGGCGCACCCACCAGATCAGGGTGCACGCCGCGCATCTTCGCCACCCGGTCGTAGGCGACGCGAGTTACGGTGCCCGCCGTCGCGCACCGGTTGCCGGCGACGAGTTGAGCCTGGCCTTGCGGGGGCTCAAGCGTCAATTTCTGCACGCCTGTCGCTTGGACTTGAAGCACCCCGCGACCGGCGAGCGGTGCGAATGGCGAAGCGAGTTGCCCGAGGCCCTGGGCGCGTTGCTGAAGCTGCTGAGCTTGTACGACGCTGCGGACGGTAATGAAGCCGGCTCAAGCGATTGAACTGATCCGTCCCGGCTGGCCTTCCCCCGAGAACGTCGGTGCGGCGTTCACCACGCGCCGGGGCGGAGTGAGCCCGGTACCGTATCAAAGCCTGAATCTGGCGATGCACGTCGGGGACGATCCTGAATGCGTCGCCGCCAACCGCCGCCGGTTGCGCGAGTGTCTTGGGTTCGACGCCGAGATACGTTGGTTGCATCAAGTCCACGGCGTCGAAGTCGCCAACGCCGGGAAGGTCTCGGGAGACGGCGTTCGGGCCGACGCTTGGGTCTGCTTTGAGCCGGGCGAGGTGTGCGGCGTATTGACCGCCGATTGCCTGCCGGTGTTTCTCTGCGACCGCCGGGGAAGCTGCGTGGGTCTGGTGCACGCCGGCTGGCGCGGTCTGTCCGGCGGCGTGATCGAAGCGACGGTCGCCGCGCTCGACCGCTCGCCGGCGTCGTTGCTGGCGTGGCTCGGGCCTGCGATCAGCGCGCACGCGTACCAGGTGGGAGACGAGGTCCGCGACGCCTTCGCAAGCGCGCACGAAGAGGACGCGCTGGCGTTCGTGCCCGACAACGTCGGCGCGTGGCGCGCCGACCTCTGCGGTCTCGCCGTCAACCGCCTGCGTCGTTTGGGTGTCGCCTGCTTCGCCGAACCTCGTTGCACTTTCTACGACGACGCCCGGTTTTATTCCTACCGCAGGGACGGGCGCACCGGTCGCATGGCGAGCCTGATTTGGCTTCGCTCTTCGTCGCAGGCCTGAAGCGCGGGCACGTTCCGACGGGGGCGGGAAACCGCGGTGGAACTTGAAAACGCATGGATCGGCGCCATATATGGCCGAAGCAGAAAGGGCCGCCGCCGTGAACATCGGTCAGGCGACCGCCGGATGAACGCCGAATGCAGTTCGACAAACTGACCAATACGCTGAAAGACGCTTTGAGCGAAGCGCAGTCTTACGCGGTCGGGCACGACCATCAGATGATTGCGCCCGCCCACGTGTTGCACGCCTTGCTCGAGGACGCCTCGGGACCCGCGACACAAATCGTGCGGCTTGCGGGCGGCGACCCGCAGCGCTTGCGGACGGCGACCGAGGACGCGCTCTCGCGCCTGCCGCGCGTCGAAGGCACCCCCGGCGAAGTGCATATCTCCAATGAGCTCGCCAAGGTGATCAACGTCTGCGACAAGCTCGCGCAGCAAAAAGGCGATCAGTACGTCTCTTCGGAGCTGTTTCTTCTGGCGCTGTTCAAACACAAGGACACCGCCGATTTGCTCGCCCAAGCCGGACTCGACGAGAGTCGCGTCGAGGAGGCGATCAGCTCATCTCGCGCGGGCGAGAACGTGAGCTCGGCCGAAGACGAGGAGCATCGTCAAGCGTTGCAGAAGTACACGCTCGACTTGACCGAGCGCGCCGCGCACGGAGAGCTCGACCCCGTGATCGGACGCGACGACGAAGTCCGGCGCGTGATTCAGGTGTTGCAACGGCGCACCAAGAACAACCCGGTCATCATCGGCGAGCCCGGGGTCGGCAAGACCGCCATCGTCGAGGGGCTTGCGCAGCGTATCGTCAATAAAGAAGTCCCCGACGGGTTGCTCGACAAGCGCTTGCTCGCGCTCGATATGGGCGCGTTGATCGCCGGCACGAAGTATCGCGGCGAATTCGAGGAACGCCTGAAGGCGCTGCTCAAAGAGATTGCCAAGCAGTCGGGGCGCGTCGTCTTGTTCATAGACGAGGTGCACACGATGGTCGGCGCGGGCAAGAGCGAAGGTTCGATGGACGCCGGTAATATGCTCAAGCCCGCGCTTGCCCGCGGCGAGTTGCGCTGCCTCGGCGCGACCACGCTCGACGAGTACCGTCAGTACATCGAGAAAGACGCCGCGCTCGAACGGCGGTTCCAGAAGATCCTGGTGGACGAGCCGACGGTCGAGGACACGGTCGCGATTTTGCGCGGCTTGAAAGAGCGCTACGAAGTCCACCACGGCGTCGAGATCACCGACCCCGCGATTGTCGCCGCGGCGCGTCTGTCGCACCGCTACATCAGCGACCGCCAGTTGCCCGACAAGGCGATCGACCTGATCGACGAGGCAGCGTCGCGGATTCGCATGGAAATAGATTCCAAGCCGGAGAAGATGGACAAGCTCGAGCGGCGTTTGATCCAGTTGAAGATAGAGCGCGAAGCGCTCAAGGAAGAAAGCGACGAAGCCTCGCGCAAACGCCTGGACGACTTGGAAAGCGACGTCGCCGCGCTGGAGAAAGACTACGCTGACCTGGAAGAGATCTGGAAAGCGGAGAAAAACGCGATGCAGGGGGCGACGCAGTTGAAAGAGGCGCTCGAGCAAGCGCGTATCGAACTCGACGCCGCAAGGCGTGAAGGCGACCTCGGGAAGATGTCGGAGTTGCAGTACGGGCGCATCCCGGAGCTCGAGAAACAGCTGGCGGCGTCCCAGGAAGCCGTCGCGGACGAAAATCAGGGCGAACGCGGCGAACGGCTGTTGCGCAACCGGGTTACCGAGCACGAAGTCGTCGAGGTTGTGTCGCGCTGGACCGGGATTCCCGTCGGCAGGATGTTGCGGGGCGAGAAGGAAAGATTGCTTTCGATGGAGCGGGAGCTGAGCGCGCGCGTCATCGGTCAGAGCGAACCGATTTCGGCGGTGTCCGACGCAATCCGTCGCGCGCGGGCAGGCTTGTCCGACCCCGACCGTCCCAACGGCTCGTTCATGTTTCTCGGGCCGACCGGCGTCGGCAAGACCGAACTGTGCAAGGCGCTCGCGGCTTTTCTGTTCGACAGCGAGGAGGCGTTGGTGCGGGTGGACATGTCGGAATTCATGGAGAAACACTCGGTCGCGCGGTTGATCGGCGCGCCGCCCGGCTACGTCGGTTACGAGGAAGGCGGCTATCTGACCGAGAAAGTGCGGCGCCGCCCGTACTCGGTGATCCTGCTCGACGAGATCGAAAAAGCGCACGCCGACGTGTTCAACGTACTGCTGCAGGTGCTCGACGACGGTCGCTTGACCGACGGCCACGGCAGGACCGTGGATTTCCGCAACACCGTGATTGTCATGACTTCAAACCTCGGCAACGAAATGATTTACGAGGCGTCGTCGAGCGCGACGTACGACGAGATCAAAGGCAAGGTGATGGAGATCGTGCGCGAGCGGTTTCGTCCCGAGTTCATCAACCGCATAGACGAGGTTCTGGTGTTTCGCGCACTCGATAAGGAACAGGTTTGCGCCATCTGCAGAATCCAAATCGCGTTGCTCGACGAACGGATGCGCCAGCAGAACCTGGGTTTGAAAGTCAGCGACGAAGCGGTCGAGTTTCTTGCAAACCGAGGATTCGATCCGGTCTACGGCGCTCGGCCTCTCAAGCGGGCGATTCAGCACGATTTGGAGAAACCGCTGTCGGAAAGGATTCTCAAAGGCGAGTTCGAGCCGGGCGCGACAATTGCGGTCGAGCTCAAGCAGGGACGCCTGGAGTTGTCGACGGTCTAGAGGCCTTCGGTTCTGTACGGGTTCTTCGCGCCCCCGGTTTATCCGGGCTTATAATGGCCGCCCGTGAAGTTGCTCGATGATTTGCTGCAGGTGATGGCGCGGTTGCGCGACCCCGAGACGGGGTGTCCGTGGGACCGCAAGCAGAGCTTTGAGACGATCGCGCCTTACACGATAGAGGAAGCCTACGAAGTCGCCGACGCGATTGCGCGCGGGGACTACGAGGATCTACGCGACGAGTTGGGCGATTTGCTGCTGCAAGTGGCGTACCACGCCCAGATTGCGAGCGAGCGAGGGTTGTTTGACTTCGAGGACGTTTCGCGCGCCATCGTCGCCAAGTTGGTGCGTCGTCACCCCCACGTATTCGGCGAGCTGCAAGCCGGCGACGACGCCGAGCTGGCCCGGCGTTGGGAAGCCGATAAGGCGCGTACGCGCAAGCAGCGGGGACGCCACGGTGCGTTCGACGGGTTGGCGCGCAATCTGCCGGCTTTGCGCATGGCGCATAAATTGCAAGCCCGCGCCGCACAGGACGGTTTCGACTGGAAAGAAGGCGTCGAGGTCCTCGCCAAGTTGGACGAGGAGCTCGACGAGGTGCGTCAAGCGGTCGCGGTCGGGGACGGTCTCGCCGAGGAAATCGGCGATTTGTTGTTCACGGTCGTGAACCTGAGCCGACGTTTCTCGATCGACGCCGAAACCGCGTTGCGAAAGGCCAACCGAAAGTTCGAGACGCGCTTCAACCGCGTCGAAGACAAGCTGAAAACGCAGGGGCGAGGGTTGCGCGACGCGACGTTGCAGGAGCTCGACGCGCTGTGGGAAGAAGTCAAGGCCGAGGAAGCTTGAGCTGCGGTCGGCACCAAGCCGGCGCCAAGCTGGCGTTGAGCCGGCGTTGAGCCGGTGTTGAGAGATGGGGGGCTCCGTATCCGCTCGGGTTCGGCGAGGGAGGCTTGAACCGGGCTTACACGTATCCCAACGCTTGGATTTTGGCGTAGATATTGTCCACGGACTCGTCCACCTCGGCGTTGGTCGTATCGACGACGACTTCCGGATTCACCGGTGCCTCGTAGCGGTCGTCTACGCCGGTGAAATTGTGGGTGAGGTTCTCGCGCGCTCTCAAGTACAGCCCTTTGGTGTCGCGTTTTTCGCAAGTCTCGAGCGGGGTGCTGACGTACACCTCGACGTAGCCTCCGTAGAGTGAAATCAATTCGCGGTTTGCTTTGCGGTCTTCTTCATAAGGTGCAATCGGCGCGCAGACGGCGACGCCGTCGTTTTTCGTAATCTCGCTTGCAACGTAACCGATGCGGCGCACGTTGATCGAGCGATGCTCGTGCGAGAACCCCAATTCGTTCGACAGGTGCTGACGCACGACGTCACCGTCCAGCAGCGTAATCCTTGCGCGCCCGTTCTCGCGCAATTTGGCGATCAGCGCGTGGGCGAGAGTGGATTTTCCGGCGCCCGACAAGCCGGTGAAAAACACCGTGAAGCCTCTCTCCTTGAGCGGGGGGCGTTGCTTGTGCAGCTCTTCGGACACCTGCGGCAGGGTGAACCATTCAGGAATCGGGTCGCCGCGGTCGAGAATTGCGCGCAGTTCGGTGCCCGACAGCGAAAGTGTTTTCTCTCCGGGTTGGATTTCGCTCATGAACGCGTATTTCTTTTCTTGCGGTTTGTAGACCATCTGGTCGAAAGCGACCGGTTCGATACCGATTTCAGGCGCGTGCTCAACCAGTGCGTCACGGGCTTCAAACTCGCCGTAGAAAGGTTTCCCGGTCTCGTCTTTGCCCGGCCCGGCGTGGTCTCTGCCGACGATCAAATGAGTGCAGCCGTAGTTCTTTCGGATCAACCCGTGCCACAGGGCCTCGCGCGGGCCGCCCATGCGCATCGCAAGCGGCAGCAGCGAGAGCATGACCGAATCCGGCGGATAACGTTCCAGCACGTGCCGGTAGCAGCGCATCCGCGTGTGGTAGTCGACGTCGCCGGGCTTGGTGACGCCGGCGACCGGGTGCAGAAGCAGCCGCGCGTCGTGTTCGTGCATCGCTTTCTCGGTCAACGCGACGTGGGCGAGGTGCATCGGGTTGCGGGTCTGGAAGGCGACTATCCTTTCCCAGTCGTTGCGCTTGAATTCGGCCTGCAACCGTTCGGGAGTATGGCGGTATTCCCGGTAGTCGACGTGGCGGATGCCGGATATGGGCTGCAACCGTCCGGCGACGTAAATCGGATGGGACGATTCGTAGAGATACGCGACGCCCGGGTGCGCGCGGTTTTGCGTCGCGTAGACAAGCTGCGCTTCGCGCGCGAAGTCCGGTTCCCAGATGTCTTCCAAGGCCAGGACCGCGATTGCGAAACCTTCTTTGTCGCGTAGAGTGATTTTGTCGTCCGCCGTGCGCGGGGTGATGAACTCCCGGGACACGTCGAGCGTGACCGGTATCGGGAACAACGCCCCGTTTGCAAGGCGCATGGTCTCGAGCACCGATTCGTAGTCGGTTCGGCTCATGAAGCTCGTCAGCGGCGCGAACCCGCCGTTGAGCAGCAGTTCGACGTCGCAGATCTGACGCTCGCTGAGCGTCCAGAAAGGGTAACCCGCCGCTTCCTGCGTCAGTCGCTTGCGTTCGTCTTCCGCGAGCGGCAAGACGGACGTTTTATGCTGGTTGTCAGGGTCGTCAACCGGGCGGAGTAAAGTCATGGGTCTCTTGCTTATCCGCCAAATTACGCTGGTAAAGGAACCTGCCTGCGGACAATTCGCGTGATTATAACACCGGCGCGTCGATGCGTAGCGACAAGGAGGCGGTGCTTAAGCTCGCCTACAGCAGGAAGATTGTCGCCAGCCCGAGAAACGCGAGGATGCCGACGACGTCGGTGATCGTGGTCAGCACGACGCCGCCGGCGAGCGCGGGGTCTATCCCGAGTTTTTTCAGGAGTATCGGTACCGAGGTGCCGGCGAGTCCCGCACACAGCAAGTTGACGATCATCGCCGCGCCGATGACCAGACCCATGAACGGGTCGCCGAACCAGAATATCGTCACCAGCGCGACCGTCACCGCCCAAGCGACGCCGTTGATCAATCCGACCGCCGACTCCTTGAGCAACAGCCGTTGGGTGTTGCCGCGTCCGATTTGTCCGGTTGCGATGCCACGGATGACCAGCGTCAGCGTTTGTCCGCCGGCGATGCCGCCCATGCTTGCGACGACCGGTATCAGCACCGCGAGCGCGATGATTTTCTCCAGAGTGCCTTGAAACAGGCTGATGACCCAGGACGCGAGGAACGCGGTCCCGAGATTGACGCCGAGCCACAGCGCGCGCCGCTTCGCCGACTCGGCTGCCGGGTTGAACAGGTTTTCGTCGAGAGGCAGTCCGGCGGCACTGAATTCGGCCTGTTGCGCTTCGCTGCGGATTACGTCGACGACGTCGTCGATCGTGATGCGTCCGAGCAGCCGCCGGTTCTTGTCGACGACGGGCGCCGACACCAGATTGCGGTCTTCAAACAGCTTTGCCACTTCGGACGCGGAGGTTTCGGCCTCGATGCTCAGGCTGTCTCGATCCATGATTTCCAAGACCGGCGTGTCGGGGTTTTCGGTCAGCAGCTTCGACAGCTGCAAGGTACCGAGATAGCGGTTGGAGTTGTCCACCACGATCAGTTTGTTGGTGTACGGCGGCAGCTTGCGGCGAATGCGAAGGTAGCGCAGTACGATGTCGAGAGTGACGTTGGTCCTGACGGTAACGGCGTCGAGGTCCATCAGCCCGCCGGCGCTGTCCTTGTCGTACGACAACACTTGCTCGAGGCGTTTGCGATTCTGCGCCTCCATGCCGGCGAGTGCGCGGTTACCGACGGTTGACGGCAGCTCGGTGAACAAGTCGGCGAGCTTGTCGACGTCGAGCCCTTCGAGCGCCGAGACGAGTTCCTCGGGGTCGGTGACGTCTATCAGGTCTCCGCGCACCCCTTCGCTGACTTCGTGCAGCACTTCGCCTTCGACGTCGGGACTGAGCAAGCCCCACAGGATGCGCCGTTGAGGAATCGGCAGCGACTCGAGCAAATCGGCGATTTCCGCCGGATGCAATCCTTTCAGATTCTGCTGGGTGCGCATCATCGCGCCCGAGTTGAGCAGCTCGGTGAAGCGTTCAAGCAGTATGCGTTGCTGGTTTTCCGGCATGGGGTTTCCCTGGGTTAAATCGGGTTAAGTCGGGTCAAGTCGGGTCAAGTTTCCGGCCTGAGTAAAGGCGTCAGTTTAACTGATACCCGGTGCCGCGTGCCTTGCGCCGGGCCGGGCGCTTCGGGAATTTCGGGTTACAGCGCCGCGACCAACCGCGCGATCTTATGCTGGTCGGAGTGGTTCAGTATCGCGCGGCATTTTTTCTTCAGTTCGGCGACGTTGCTGTCGCGGATGATTTTCTTGACTTCCGGCAACGCCGACGGATAGACGCTGTATTCCTTGAGTCCGAGTCCGAGCAGAAGGCGGGTGTAATGCGTGTCGCCCGCCATTTCTCCGCACATCGCCACGGGCACTTTCGCCCGTTCACCGGCCTGGATCACCATCGTGACGAGTTTCAGGAATCCCGGATGCAACGGGTCGTAAAGGTAACTGACTTCGTCGTCGATCCGGTCGATCGCCAAGGTGTATTGAATCAGGTCGTTGGTGCCGATCGACAAGAAGTCCAGATGCTTGGCCAGAATCGGCGCCAGCAGCGCCGCCGCCGGCACCTCGATCATGCCGCCTATCTCGATGTTTTCGTCGTACCGCTTCCTGCTTTCCTGCAGCTGTTCTTTCGCGGTCTCGAGCAGCTGCAGGGCTTGGCGGAGCTCGTACATATTGGTCAGCATCGGAAACATGATGCGCGTCGGTCCGTAGGCCGACGCGCGCAGGATTGCACGCAGCTGGATCAGGAAGATCTCGGGGTCTTTGAGCGAGCGTCTGATTGCACGCAGGCCGAGCGCGGGGTTCGGCGCCAGCGGGCGTTCGTACTCCGGGTCGAACTCCTTTTCCGCGCCGAGGTCCAGGGTGCGGACGGTGACGGGCTTGCCTTCCATTACCCGCAGGACTTTTCGGTAGGTCTGAAGCTGTTTATCTTCGTCGGTTATCCGGTCTTGTCCCAAGTACAGGAACTCGGTGCGGTACAGGCCGATGCCGTCGGCGCCGCTGTTTTTCAGGTTACGCACGTCTTCGGCGACGTCCACGTTGGTCATCAGCTTGACCCGGATCTTGTCTTTGGTCAGCGCGGCCTTGTCGACCAGCAGCTGCAGCTCACGCCAATACAGTTTTTCTTCGCGTTGCTTTTTGCGGTATTCCTTGAGCAGTTTGTTGTCGGCGCCCGCGGTTACGGTGCCGGCGTGTCCGTCGAGGATGATTTCTTCGCCGTCGCGCAGCAGTCTGCGGGCGTTGTGTGCCGCGACGACCGCCGGGATACCGAGGCTGCGCGCAAGGATTGCGGTGTGTGAAGTCGTTCCGCCCAGCTCGGTGACGAATCCCGCGACGTGCTGATGTTGGAGCATGATGGTATCGGCCGGGGTGAGGTCGTCGGCGATGATGATCTGATTCTTGCGGTCGACGTCGTGGGCTTCGGCACCGTAGTCGCGGTTGGTCAGGAATCTCTGAATCAAGCTGATGACGTGCTCGACGTCGTTGCGGCGGGTGCGCAGGTAATCGTCGTGCATCTGGTCGAACACTTTGACCAGTTGTTCCTGTTGGAGTTTGAGCGCCCACTCGGCGTTGCAGCGGTTCTTCCTGATGATGTCTATCGGTGCTTCCCCGAGCAGGGAGTCGTCGAGCATCAGGAGGTGGGAGTCTATGAAACTTGCGATGTCCGCCGGTGCGTCTTTCGGGATCGTGTTGCGGATTTTGCGCAAGTGCTTCACCGCTTCCTTCTGCGCGTCCTGAAAGCGCGCGATTTCCGTCTTGATCTTGTTTTTCGGCACGCGGCGTTCTTCGATCTCGACCATGCCGCGGTACAGCAGGTGTGCGACGCCGATGCTGACGCCGCGGGATACGCCGATACCGTTGATCAGGACGCTCACGGCTACTCGTTTTCCCCGAAGCGGTTTTGGATCAGCGCACCGAGAGCGGCGACGGCTTCGGTTTCGTCTTCGCCGTCGGCGGTCAACGTCAATTCGGCGCCGCGCGCCGCGGCGAGCATCATGATGCCCATGATGCTTTTGCCGTTGACTTTCTTGTCGTCCTTGATTACCTCTACGTGGCTGATGAAGCCTGACGCGAGTTCCACGAATTTCGACGCCGCACGGGCGTGCAGCCCGAGCTTATTGATGATTTTCAGCTTGCGTTGAATCATTTGCACGATTCCATCACGCCGCCTCGTCCGCCTTCGAGCGCTTTTTCGGTCAGCGCGGGCAGGTCGAGCGAGTGGTAGTTCATGATTTTGAGCAGCATTGCAAGATTGACGCCGGTGACGACGTGCACCGCGCCGTCTCGGCGACAGTTCGTGCTGACGTTGCACGGGGTCGAGCCGTAAAGGTCGGTCAAGATCAGCACGCCGTCGCCGTCGTCGAGTTCGTGGCACAGCCGGCGGATCTCCCGCGTGGCCGAGTCGGGCTCGCAATCGAGCGCGACCGGGAACGTCCGGGTTTTGAGCGGCGGTTCCTTGCCGAGCGTTGCGCGCGCCGCGTCGACGATGGCTTTGCCCGTGCCCGCGTGGGTGACCAGAAGAACACCGACCATGGTCAGGACAGCTCGCGGTGATTCTTGCTGACGCGATATTCTTTGCTGCCGGCCATTGTCGAGTACAGGCGTTCAACGACGTAGACCGAACGATGTTGTCCGCCGGTACAGCCGATCGACAGCGTCAGGCAGGCTTTCGGTGTTTTTCCGAATCGCTGGAGCCAGTTTTCAACGAAAGTCCGGATTTGCTCGAACAGCGCGTCGCAACCGGGGTCGGTCTCCAGAAACTTTACGACCGGTGCGTCGCAGCCGGTCATTTCCCTGAGTTCGGGGTTCCAGTGGGGGTTCGGCAGGCAGCGCGCGTCAAACACGAAGTCCGAGTCGAGCGGTACGCCTTTTTTGTAGCCGAACGACTGAATCAGCACCGGCAGTTTTTTGCCGCCGAGACGCAGCCGGGAACGAATATGTTCGCCGAGCTGCCATTGGTTCAGCTCGGTGGTGTCGATCCTCAGGTCGGTATGGGTCAGGACTTCGTCGAGACAGGCGCGTTCAAGCCCGATTGCCTCTCTGAGGGTTTTGCTTTCACGCGCCATCGGATGCGGGCGGCGTGCCTCGCTGTAGCGTCTGAGCAGCGTGTTTTCATCGGCTTCGAGGAATATCACGGTGGTTTCGACGCTTTCTTTCCTGAGGCGTTCAAGTATCGGCTTGATGCTGAACGCCGTCGTTTTGCCGAGGCTGCGGATGTCCATGCTTACGGCGACGTCGTCGTTGAGGTCGAGTTCACCGCGCGCGATCTTCTCGACGAGCTCAAGCATGAGTGCGACGGGAAGGTTGTCTATGCAATAGAACCCGTCGTCTTCGAGAGCGTGCAGTGCGACCGACTTGCCGGCGCCCGAGACGCCGCTGACGATGGTCAACCTCATGTTCTTTTCATCATCTTTCGTTGACGGGTCATGATGTCAACGTCGGCGTGGTATTCCCCCAGCCTGAGGATGTGGTTCCTGACCGCCGCTTCGACCAGCACTGCAAGGTTGCGTCCCGGTGCCACGGGCAAGGTGAATATGGGAATCTCCATGTCGAGCATTTTGCTGGTTTGCGTCGGTGTGACCAGCCGGTTCTTATCGGCGCTTTTTCCGTGCAACGGTTGCAGGTCAATGATTAACTTGAGGTACTTGCTGGGTTTGACCGCGCTGTCGCCGTACATCTGGCGGATGTTCAGGACGCCGAGGCCACGCACTTCGAGAAAATCCTGAATCACCGGCGGTGAGGTGCCGACGATGATGTCCGGGGCGATGCGCGCGAACAGCGGCGCGTCGTCGGCGATCAAACGGTGGCCTCGAGTAATCAGCTCGAGCGCGAGCTCGCTTTTGCCGACTCCGCTTGCGCCGGTGAGCAGCACGCCGACGCTGAGTACCTCCATGAAAACGCCGTGTGAAGTGGTTTGTTTCGCCAGCTGGCGGGTTAAGTAATAACGCAGGTCGTTGCTCAGGTGTTCGCCGCTGAGATCCGACTTGAACAGGCCGACGTTGTGCTTGTCGGCAAGCGCGAGCATCTCGTCGGGCGGGTCCAGGTCGTTTGCCATGACGACGAGGATGGTCTCCTTGGAAAACAGTTTGCCGAGCGCGGATTTGAAATTGGCTTGGTTCAGTGATTCGAGGTAGCTGAATTCGGTGTGCCCGATGATTTGCACTTGGCTGGAATGAATCAGGTTGAAGTAGCCGGCGACGTCGGCTTTCGGATTTTCGGTGTCTTTGAGAAACCTTTTGTCGCCGCCGCGCTTGCCCGCGAGCCAGGTCAGGTGCAGTTCCTCGCCCAAGGCTTCGTGCAGGGTCTGTACCGTCGGTTCCTCGTTCATGCGGCGTGTGACGGAGCGCGTTCCCGCAGCGCGGCGATGATTTGCACCGCGTCTTGCGCTCGGTGCAGGCGTTTTATCCGTTCGGGCTCGCTGAGCTTGCCCGCGAGCTCAGCCAGCAGTTGCAAATGTTCGTCGGTGGCTTCTTCTGGCGCCAGCAACGCGAAAAACAACGACACCGGCACGCCGTCCGGGGCGTCGTAATCAACGCCGGATCGGGTTCTGAGCAATCCTGCCAGCGGCCGGGTGACTCCGGCAACGCGGCAGTGCGGTACGGCGACGCCTTTGCCGAGTCCGGTGCTGCCGAGCTTTTCGCGTTCGAGCAGGTGTTCGAACACCGTCTGCGGTTTGAGTCCGCTTTCCGCCGCAAGCGCGTCGGCGAGCGTTTCCAAGACTTTCTTTTTGCTGTGCGCCGGGTCGTCAAGGTGCACCGACGCAGGGGACAGACACGAACAGAAATCCATTGTTTTCAGCGCTCCGGTCTCATTTCCGCGGATGATGATGAACCACCTCTTTTTCGTGGTGGCTCTTGAGTTTCTCTTTGTGCTTGATGATCTGGCGGTTGAGCTTTCCGACCAAGGCGTCTATCGCGGCGTACATGTCTTCGGCGACGGCCACGGCGAATAAAGTGTGTCCGCGCACGTGGATCGTCGCTTCGGCGGTGTGGTTCAATTTTTCCACCTTGAGGTTCACGTGGACGTCCACCATGTTGTCAAAGTGGTTTCTGAGTCTCGCCATCTTTTCCTCGATGACGTCGCGGATGGCTTCGGTGATTTCGATGTGTTGCGCTGACAGTTGAACGTTCATAAGACCTCGCTTGTACTTGGCGCTACGCTGGACGCCGTTTCTGTTTTGTTTCGGTGCGTTGCGCAAAACCGCCGACGCTTCGCCTGTGACTCACTTTTCGGGTGAACGCGACAGCGGATTGCTCGGTGAGTCTTCATGGAGTTATTTTAATGCCTGTTTGTCGACTTTCCTATATAATTCCCATTTTATACTCCCTGCTCGGCAAAATCTCCGATGAGCGACTCTTTCAAACGCCGCGCGGTTTCCGTCAGGCTCGTGATCTTTGACGTCGACGGCGTATTGACCGACGGACGGCTTTATTTCGACGACGAGGGGCGGGGTGGACCGGCGTTCAACGTCAAGGACGGCCACGGAATCTCCTTGCTGCTCCACTACGGCGTACAGGTCGCGGTGCTTTCGGGGCGGCGTTCCGCCGCCGTTGCCCGGCGCATGGAGGAGCTCGGCGTCGAGCACGTGTATCAGGGGGAACGAGACAAGGGAGCGGCGTTTCAACGTCTGCTCGAAGCCTGCGGCGTCGAAGCCGAGCAGTCGGCTTACATGGGCGACGATCTGCCGGATATTGCGCCGATGCGCCGTGCCGGTCTCGCGTGTGCGGTCGCCGACGCGCATCCTGAGGTCATAAAACGTGCGCATTGGGTCGCGCGCGCCGACGGCGGTCGCGGCGCGGCGCGTGAGCTGTGCGACGCCCTGATCAAGGAACAAGGCCAGTGGGAAGAGGTGCTTGAGTATTGCTCGAAATGAACGGGGGTTATGTACAAGAACCGACGGAGACTTCCGCATCAATTTGACGCTTCAACGGCCAACCAACGTTGCGGTCTCCGCGCCCGGCAGCCCCGTTCCCGGAGGCCAGGACGTTCAATGCGGCATTCACGTCCGCATTGTCCGGACGCCCGCGTTCGCGGCACCTGAACTCGCTTTGTTCCTTTCCGTTCGCTTTCTCAGTGCGTCCGTAAGCGTTGCAGTGCTGACCCGTGTATGCCGTGAGCACCTTCTCCACCGACGTCTTGTAACTCAAGCACCGCTCAAGCTTTATCAGCACGGGGCTGTTTCACAGCTTGGTAGAGGTTCGGTGTAGATTTCGGTATATAGTTCCCATGATGAATCGTTCCGTGTTTCCGCTTTATTGCGTCGTCGTCGCTTTGCTCGCGGTGATTCCGTACCTGCTGCCCGCGGCTTCGCCGCCGCTTCCCGCCGGCGCCCCTCCCGCCGTGGACGGAGAACTGAGCGAGGTTGTTTCGAGCGTCTATGCACCGGACGGGCTCAGGCGCTACCACAGCGAAAGCGCTCGAGTGCGGCACTGGCGCGAAAGCCGGATGCTCGCGCTCGACCCGCTTGAAATGCGGTATTACTCCGACGGGGTGCAAACCATGTCGTTGCGCTCGGAGTCGGGGAGGGTGTTGGAGAAAGGTCGCTTGGTCAAGCTCGACGGCGCGGTCGAATTGATTCGTCCCGCCGGTGTCGAAGGTGCCGTGGAGACGGTGGATACCCGCGACGTCGAGGTCAAGACCGAGGAGTGGATTGCGGTGACGCAGGAACGGGTGGTCATCGAGCGCGGCGGACAACGGATGGAAGGGCGCGGCATGGTTGCCGACCTTGAACGCGGAGAGGTCAGTTTGCTCGGCGACGTGAGAGGGCGGCATGAACAGTAGGAAACGCCTGTGCTTCGGCGTCGCGTTCGGCGTCGTCGCGGCGTGGGCACCGTTGTGGGCCGAGGATCAAGATCCGTCCCGAGGTGCATCCCAGGGTGCATCCCAGGGCGCATCCCAGGGCGCATTTCAGGGTGCATTCCAGGGCGCGCCTCGGGAAGCGGGTCGGGGTGAGGGCGGCATAGACTTGGAGGCTGACAGCATCCACTACGACAGGAACACCGGCCGCAGCGTCTACCGCGGCAACGTTGTTGTCCGTCGCGACGACGTACATCTGACCGGGGACGAAGTCGAAGTGTTTTCAGAAGCCGGAGAAATTTCCCGCATCACGGCTCGTGCGAACCCCAGCACTTTCGAAAGCCGTTCCGAAGAAGGCCTTATTCGCGCCGAAGCCGACGTGGTCGAGTACGACGTCAAACGACGGATCATCGTGTTTTTGGGCAACGCCAGAGTTGACGACGGTGAAAAAGTGTTGCGGGGAGGACGAATCGTCTACGATCTCGAGAAGCGGATCGTGGACGCGACGAAAAGCAAGGGGCGCGTGCGCCTGACGATCGATCCCTGAGGCGCGGCGATGTCCCACGAGTTGGTCGCGTCCGGTCTGAGCAAGAAGTACAGGGGCCGCCGCGCGGTGCGTTCGGTGTCCCTTGTCGTCAACAGCGGCGAAATCGTCGGCCTGCTCGGTCCCAACGGTGCCGGCAAGACCACGGTGTTTTACATCATCGTCGGCTTGGTCGACCCCGACGCCGGGCGAGTCTCGATGGACGGCGAGGACGTCTCGCGGCTGCCGATGCACGCGCGCGCCGAACGTGGCATCGGTTATCTGCCGCAGGAAGCGTCGGTGTTCCGCAAGCTCACGGTCGAGGACAACTTGATGGTTGCGATCGAGGCCCGTCGCGGCTTGAGTCGGCGTGAACGCGAATCGAAACTCGAGGAGCTGCTGGATAAGTTTCACATCAGGCAGGTGCGTTCGAGTTACGGGCTCGCTTTGTCGGGAGGGGAGAGGCGCCGGGTCGAGATTGCGCGCGCGTTCGCCGCCGAGCCGGCGTTCATTCTGCTCGACGAGCCTTTTGCCGGGGTTGATCCGATTGCGGTCGCCGAAATACAAGAGTTGACGCGCCGGTTGCGCGACTACGGCGTCGGCTTGCTGATTACCGACCACAACGTGCGCGAGACGCTGGGCATCTGCGACCGCGCCTACATCGTCAACCAGGGGGAGGTCATCGCTGCGGGCGGGGCCGGCGAAGTGATTGCCGACGAGCGGGTGAGACAAGTGTATCTGGGGCGGGATTTCCGCATCTAAGCGCCCCGGCGCCGGTTACAGCTCGGTTACAGGCCAGCGTGCAGCAATATATGCAAATTGAGCGCGCCCGCTAGTTCGCCGTCTTCGTCGAGCACCGGCATCGAGTTGATTTTTTTCGCTTCCATCACGGCCAGCACTTCGATTGCCAGTTCGCCGACGCGGGCGGAGTGAAAATCCCTGGTCATGACCGCGTCAATCGGCGTCGCGTGCACGTCGACGCGCTTGTCCACCGCCCGGCGCAAGTCGCCGTCGGTGAATATGCCGACGACTCGCCCGTCGGCGTCGGTAACCAAGGTCATCCCGAGCCCTTTCGCCGACGTCTCCCACAGCGCGTCCATCAACGGCGTTCCGGCGGGTACCGTGGGAATCGCGTCGCCCGTGCGCATCAGGCTCTCGACGCGCAGGATCAGCCTGCGCCCGAGCCGCCCGCCGGGGTGGGTGCGGGCGAAGTCGTCGGGGGTGAAGCCTTTGGTCAGCAACAGGGCGGTCGCAAGAGCGTCGCCCATCGCCAGCGCGGCGGCGGTGCTCGCCGTCGGCGCAAGTCCCAGCGGGCACGCTTCCTGGGAGACGCCGCAGTCGAGGCACGTGGTCGCGGCCTTGCCGAGCGTCGAGTTCGGTTCGCCGGTCAGCGCGATAACCGGAATCTTCAGGTCTTTCAGCGGCGCGAGCAGCACGTTGACCTCGTCGGTTTCACCCGAGTGAGAAACCAATACGGCGACGTCGTCGCGGCACAACATGCCGAAGTCGCCGTGGCCCGCCTCGGCCGGGTGGATGTAGAAAGCCGGACTTCCGGTGCTCGCCAGCGTCGAGGCGATCTTATTTGCAATGTGTCCCGATTTGCCGATGCCCATCAGTACGACGCGCCCTTTGCAGTCGTGCAACAACCGACAGGCTTCGAAAAATGCTTCGCCGACGCGCGTCTTCAGCGCTTCGATCGCCTGCGCTTCGGTGTCGAGCACCGTCAGCGCGAGTGCCTTTATCTTGTCGTGGTCAAGTGCCATGGTGTTCGGCGGGGCGCGTTGCACCGCAGCTTTGAGAGCGTTTGCAAGGGAATTATATACAATAGTTGCTATAGGACTTTTGCGTCAGCTCGACGTTTCATCAGCCGACCGACGTCGCCGCCTGCCGGTGCGCCAAGCGTCAGACGAACGGCGTGCTTGCGCGAGCGAGGCGCGTTGTTCCCCTGCGGTTTGTCCTTTGCCTACGTGATCCGGATGCTGAGGTTCTCCACGCCGGTTCAGGTGAACGCCGCGCGGTACAGCATCAGTTGATACGCGAAGAAGCACGCAAGCAGCAGCAGCCCCTTGCCGCGCCCGACCCGCCCCCGCGGCGGAACCAGAAACAAGACTGGAAGAAGCACGGTCAAGCCGAGCATCACCGGATAGTCGCGTACCAGCACCTGCGGTGGCATTTGCGCCGGGGCAATCAGCACCGGCAGGCCGATGACCGCGAGACTGTTGAAAACGTTTGAGCCGATGACGTTGCCGATCGCCATCGCGTGTTGCTTGCGGTAAGCGCCGACCAGCACCGTCGAAAGCTCGGGCAGACTGGTGCCGATGGCGAGGACGGTCAGTCCGATGATGAGCTCGCTGACGTCAAGAGCCTCGGCGAGGTTCACCGCGGCCCAGACGGCGAGGTAGGAAAAGGCGACCAACAAGCCGGTGAATCCGACGAGACGGATCTCGGCGTGCCTTTGTTTGACTGCACGGCGTTGTATTTCGTCGTCGGGAGGCGGGGCGTCGCTTTCGAATTTGACCAGCAAGTAGACGGCGACCACGAGCGCGGCGAGCAGAATCAGTCCGTCACCGCGGCTCAAGTCGCGTTGGTCGAGCAGCAACAGCCCCGGCAACGCCGTCGCCGCCAGCAGGAGCAAGAAGTTTCGGTGTAACGCCGAATACGTCGCCGAGACGCCGCTGAGCAACGCCGCTGCGCCGAGCACCAGCGCGACGTTGGCCACGTTGGAGCCGATTGCGTTGCCGACGGCGATTTGCGTGGAGCCGCTCACCGCGGCGACCGAGGATACGACCAGTTCCGGCGCCGAGGTGCCGAAACCGATAACGAGCGCGCCGATAATCAGCGGCGGGACGTGGAAGTGTTGCGACACGGCAACCGCGTTCAGCAACATCCGGTCCGCCGCCCAGAACAGGAAGGTCAGTGATAACGCGAGGGTCAGAAGATAGAGTAACAAGGGAGTTATATACATAAATTCGCAGGGGATCCTGCATCAACTTGACGCTTCAAAGGCCGACCGACGTTGCCGCCTCCACGTCCAGCCGCCCCATTCCTGAAAGCTAAGATGTTCAACGCGGCGTTCATCTCCGCGTTGTCCCGACGTCCGCACTTGCGGC
Source organism: uncultured Chromatiales bacterium (assembly GCA_964347615.1). GTDB lineage: Bacteria > Pseudomonadota > Gammaproteobacteria > Poriferisulfidales > Oxydemutatoraceae > CAYFZO01. The sequence continues at coordinate 16,829 of CAYFZO010000012.1, read as the reverse complement.
ACTTGAATTCGCTTTGCGTGTTGCGATTCGCCTTTTCCGTACGCCCGCAGGCGTTGCAACGCTGGCTCGTGTATGCCGCCGGTACCTTTTCGACGCTCATCTTGCAGCCCAGGCACCGCTCGATGCTCCATGCCGTATCCGGTATCGACTTGTCCGAACCGGCTTTCTGCGCAACGTGCTTGCCCGGGGCTTCCGCCGTGCCTTTCGCGCCGGCGGTCACGCCCTTGACGTTCAGCTCTTCCGAATACGCGACGTCGTAGCGGTTCGTCAACTCACGCGATACCCGGTGGCACCAGTCCGTTCGCGCGTGAAGCAACTTCTTGCGCGTCTTCCGGTGCGGCAACTTAGCGCGCAGATAACGACCTGGCGGTGGAACGCGTTTCTTACGGCTGCCCGTGTCACGGCGCAGCGTCATCCGCCGGTAACGTCGGAGATGAGTCTCAAGAACCTCCTGATTACGCTTTCTGTCAATCATCCCGTCCGACGTCGCCAACTGACCGACGCTCCGGTTTATTCCGACGCCCCGGATTGAACGCGGGACTGACGCCTCTGCCGCTTCCATATTGAACACCGGATACGCGTACCAATTCCCGGCTTCATGCTTCATGCGTGCCGCTTGCCGCCCAAGCGGCTGAATACGGATTGTGCGGTGTACTTTCATTGCGTTATTTTACTACCTGTTTGTCAATCTCTTGCGGATTTACGTACATTACGTTCCCACTAGCAACGTATCTGACGCGTGCTCACGATAGTGCCGAACTCAAACGAAATTGTCGCGTGAGCGGATTTCGTACAAGCTTCCGCGTTGACGGCGGCACGGTTCCCGGAAACAGGGACGGGCGGTTGCGTCGGCGGGTCAACCGAACCGTGCGCAAGGCGTTCTATTTGCCATATCGGGGTAATTTCAGGGAGAGGCCGATTTGGCGCCGGTCAATCGCGGTCGGGCGCCCACCAATACGGCGTAGCTTGGGCATCTTGGCGTCGGCACCTGATTTTGCCTCATATCTGCTGACCCCATATCAACCGGTTGACTGGAGCGCAGTTCCGTACCTATAATCGAGAAGAAATGAACCCCGGTCGCTCGGGGGTCGCCCCGATACCAGGGTTCGTTTGTCTTTAGCATCCGGAATACGCGGGGGCTGGGATCATGGGTATGGCTCTACCAAGGGGGTTCGGCGAAGTCGTTTATCGGAGGGGTGTCCGATGGACGCAGACTTGGGCGACGGGGATACAAGATATTTCTGCTCGGGGCAATCGTAAGTGCCCGAGCGTACGCGACGACCGTGGCTCAGCGTCGTCCCTCTCTCGATATATCACTGCGCCGCCACCACGTCTCTTGACTGTGAACCGTCTCGGCAAACGGCTTTCCGTTGTCGCTACGCCGTCGCCGTCAGGGGTGAAGCCGAGGTTCGATGTAATGGTACCCCTGCCCAGATCCCCCCCTCTATTAGAGGGGGCTGGGCGGCATGACGGCTAGCTTACAGCCGATCTCGCGGCGATTGCGCGCACTTGTCTCGGTGGTCGTGCCGAGCACGGTCGCGGGGCTCTTCACGGGTTTCTTCATTCAGGCGCAAGCGCAGGGTTTCGACCCGCCGCTGTGTGAACGAACACTGGCGGTTCAATTTGCAATCCTTGTTGCGACGGACACGGACGGGGGTTGCGTCGCTTTCAATCCCAACACGTTGCAAGGCATAACCGCTCTGGATCTGAGCGGCAGGAGCATCAGCGATTTGAAGTCGATGGATTTCAGCGGGCTGGGCGGCGTGAAAACGTTGAATTTATCGGGCAACCGGTTAGAAATGTTGCCGGCGGGCGTGTTCGACGGCTTAACCGGTCTGCAAACGCTGAATCTGTCGGACAACGAGTTGCGGTTTTTGAAGCCCTCCGCGTTCAGCGACGTCGACCAACTGCGGGTCTTGGATCTGTCGTACAACCGATTGGAATTGTTGCCGTGGGAAGGAGCATTCAGGGGACTGAGCAACCTGCGCGAGTTGAACTTGGAGCACAACCGGTTGAGGGGAGCACTCAGGGGTAACCGCTTCGCCGGCCTCGACGATTTGAGGCGGTTGGATTTGAGCGACAACCGACTGCAGGATCTCGAAGCCGACCTGCTTCGGTATACTCCCAAATTGAAACAGTTGGATTTGCGCAACAACCGATTGGGGTTCTTGCGCGCGAAGCTATTCGAGGGACGCGATTTCAATCCCGCCGCCGTTGACGGCTACGGCGGGAGCTTGCTCCTTTCGGGCAACCCGGGCCCCGACGGCGATCCGAGGACGCCTTTTGCCCTTGTGGTGGAGGTCAGGGCGCATAGGGTCGATGCAACTTCTGATTTCTCGTGGGTCGACTTCTCTGCCTACTTGGCCCAAGGCGCACCGTTTGACGTGGAATTCGAATGGAAGGTGGAAGGCGGTCAATTCAGCGACCCTGCCGGCTCGGGCGGGTCGCTTTCTGCAGGAGGATTGTCCAGCGAGGGAAAAGACCGGGTCAGACATTCGGACACCAGAAGCGATCCCCCCGAAATACCCGACGTCCGGGTGTCGTTCACCGCGTTGCCGTCGTTGCCTCAGGGCAATTCGGGCTGCGGTTATTCCCCCTGCTACGACGGCTTTGTGATCAGAGCCCCCGCGGATGTTCCCGACGCGAATTGCAGGTTGCGTCCGGGTTGCTACCGGAACCCCATTGACTATGAGATATACAACTACAACTTGATATTTTGGCCCCCTGCAGAGGTCAGCGACGTCCGTTTTGTCTCGTCGCGGGAAAATTCAGACGGCTACGTCACGGGCTTCGACGTAATCGTGATCGAGGTGCTTTTTGACAGCAGGATCGTCGTCGTCGAAGGTAAACCTGAACTAGTTGTGACAATCGGAAACGCCGAGAGGCGCGCGACTTACGTGCCGTCCGAAGGCGGTTCCGACGCGATGCGATTCCGCTACCGTCTCTTGAGAGACGACCCGGCGGACGACGACGGCATCGCCCTCGAGCGAATCGAGAGGAACGGCGCGACCATCGACGATATGTTGGTTGGACATAACTCTCCGGATCTGGATTTGGCCGATCACGGTGGAACGTATCCCGACCAAAAAGTTCAGCGGCTGTCCGTGATAATGTTTGACGTCGCCACGGCTTCGGTCAGGGAAGGGAGCCAGGTGTTTCTGGATTTCACCCTCGACCCTTCGGTGAGCGGGCCGTTCGATCTGAACTTCTCGTCTGACTTCTCCGGCGCGCTCATCAGCGGCTTCCCGACGGGACGGATTCCGGCGGGTGCATCCGGCGGGCGTATCCAAGTTTCCGTTCCCGACAACGACTGGGTCGGTCGGGCGCGTGAAACCTTCACGGTGTCCCTGCGGGATTCGGGCGACTACGTTCCCATCGCCGTAGCGACGGTGGCAATCGAGATCGAGGAAGGGCTTTGTGATCGCACGCCGCAGGTGCGCGACGCGCTGATGGAGGTAACCGGGCGCGACGATTGCACCGCGGTGACCAACGAGGATTTGGCCGGCGTGGTCACCTTGGATCTGAGCGATCGCGGGATAGAACGCCTCAACCCGAGGGATTTTCTGGGCCTCAGCAGCTTGCGGGGGCTGGATTTGCGCGACAACGAATTGCAAATCCTACCGGCGGGGATATTCGAAGGTCTCGTTGGGCTGGGCGACGCTTCCAGCTATCTGTTTCTCGAAAACAATCCGGGTACGCCCTTTGATTTCGTCATCCAGATGGGCATTGACGGGACCAGCCCGCGAAGCAACGACGAAGTGGTCACCATCCGCCCTTACTTGGCCCAAGGCGCACCGTTTAACTTCATTCTGGAAGACGTCGGTATTCGGACGGAGCATCCGGTAATTAGATTTATAAGAAATGCCGATTTTTCCTTCGCCGCCGGTGACGTACGAAGCCAAAGCAATGATGCAGTGCTTCCCGCCCGAGTTAACGGCGAACCGCCGGATTTGGGTTTTCATTACCCTGAAGGCGTCCTGCCGTCGTTGCCTGCGGGTGGCTGCGGTCGCGCCCGCTGCTATACCGGCTTTGGATTCAGTTTTGGGTTTGACGGATACACCTACGGGTCTCGAGGCACCGTATCGATAGACGGTTTCGAGTTCACCCCGCGTCCGCAAGACGCGGGCGGCTACGTTGCGGGCGCGGAGACGATTACCGCCGAGGTTCGATTCAACGACAAGTTGATCTTGATCCCTTCGGAGCAGGGTGGCGTGCCGTGGTTGGAACTGCGGGTCGGGGACAAGACGCGCGTCGCGAGTTACGTTCCGGCCGCGAGCGCCACCGACGTCTGGACGTTCGCCTACGCGCTCAGGGAGGACGACGTTGACGTGAACGGCATCAGGGTCGTCTCAAGAGACGGGTTGAAATTGAACGGCGCCACCGCCACGGGGTTGATTCATGAATTTGAGTCTAACTCCGTGCGTCTGCCGGATGGTGCCGACGATGCCGATTCCAGATACAAAGTCCAACAAGGGATTGCCTTATCGTTTGACGCCACCACGGTCTCGGTCGGGGAAGATTCGATTCTGGAGCTGCCTTTCAACGTCTTGCCCGCGGCGCGGTTGACGTTCGTCGTCGACTACGCCGTGGAGGGCGCCGACTTTGCTTACGACGGCAGAGTTGTGGTCCCGGCGGGGTCGCGGCGCGGGATGATTCGGATTCCGGTCGGGGACGGCGGCGAGACTTTCGAGGTGCGGCTGACGCCTTCGGATGATTACGTTCTGCTTTCTCCGTCGCGGACGTCGGTTACGGTCAAGGTGGGGATTTGCGACCGTACGCCGCAGGTTCAGGACGCGTTGCTGTCGGCGATCGGCAAGGAAAATTGCTTCGACGTGACGAACCAGGACTTGGCCGGGGTGGACAACGTGCTGAACTTGGACGATGCAGGCGTCACCAGCCTGCGTTCAAAGGACTTTTCGGGCTTGACCAACTTAGCCCGCCTGCTGTTGAACGATAACCGGTTGCAAAGTTTGCCGTCGGGCTTGTTCGAGGGACTGGACAATCTGGGCACGCTCGAGTTGAGGAACAATCAACTCCAATCGTTGCGTCGGGACGCGTTCTCCGGGCTGGGCAAGCTGAACCGGTTGCGTCTGCAAGGCAACCGGTTGAGCTCGTTGCCACCGGGCGTGTTCTCCGGCGTCGGTCAGGCGGGGTGGTGGTTGCTTCTGACCGACAACCCGCTGTCTTCGTTGTCTGCGGGCGTGTTTTCAGGCACCGATGGGTTGAATTGGTTGCGGTTGGGTAACAACGCCATGACCGAACTGCCGGCGGGTATTTTTTCTGGGATTGCGGAGAGTTTGCGTGCGCTTACTTTGGACGATTCCGGGCGGACGACGTTCAGGTCAACGTTGAGATTTGAGTTTGCAGGCGGGGCCGGTATGCAGTTGCTGACGGACGGCAGCGGTGACATCGAGCGCGTACCGGTCAAGCTCACGGTGCGCGAGGGGGCGGCGTATCGTTTGCGAGGCGATCTTAGGGTAGAAGGCGGTAGTGCGTCGGTCTCCGTCGTGGAGATTCCGCCGGGCGCGACGCAGAGCGAGACGTTTGAAGTGTTTCCTGCCAACGCGCAAGCTTTCGTAATGCGGCTTGACAACCCGTCGCCGCTGCCCGAGGACTGTATATCTTGGCAGCGAGGCGCCGATGGGCGCTGTTTCAGCGGCTTGGAAATCGTGGCACCCGCTCCATTTACTCTGCTCGACGTCTCGGCCAATACGTCGGTGTGCGACCGCACGCAGGCGGTCCAAAACGCCCTCATTCAACTGTGGAGCGGCAACAACTGCGACAACGTTCCGACCGACTTGTTGAGGATTGCGACGTATCTGGACTTGAGCGACGCGGACTTGAACGGTTTGACGTCGGGTAATTTCGCCGGCATGGAGTCGCTTGAACGTCTGGATTTGAGCGGCAGCGCCGGTTTGCAGGCGTTGGGCGCTAACGCGTTCGGCGATTTGGGCAGTTTGAAGCGGTTGGACCTGTCGTCGATGGGCCTGAGGACGCTGGATTCCCGGGCTTTCTCCGGTCTTGAAAGCTTGGAGCAGTTGCTGTTGTACGACAACGACCTGCGTGAACTGCCGGCGGGGATATTCTCGGGCTTGAGCGGTCTGGGTGCGCCGTCGGGGAGCCTGCGCGTCGAGGGCAATCCGGACGACGACTCGCCGCGTTTCGTTTTGCCCGCGGTGTTTCGGGTCGCGCAGGTCGCGGGCGACGCGCTCGATTTCTATCTCTACTTGGCGCAAGGTGCGCCGTTTGAGCTGTCGTTTTTGTTGACCACTCAAGGGGCATCTCCGGGTTCATCCTCGGCCACGTCCTCGACGGTGGTGATTCCGGCGGGGAGCACGCGAAGCGAGATCTTGAGCGTGAATCGTGCATCCGATCAGACTCTGCGTTTGAGTTTGGGTGATCCGCCGTCGTTGCCGCAAGGTAACTCAGGGGGTAACTCAGGAGGTAACTCAGGGGTTGACTCAGAAGACGATTCGGCAGAAGACAATTCGGGGGGCGACTCGGGTTGCGGTTACGCTCCCTGCTACGCCGGTTTTGAAATCGCCTCGGGGCCGCCGTTCGTCTACGACGGTACGCGACAAGCGGCGCAAGTCACGGCGGTCGAGTTTTCCGCGCCGCGTTACTTCGACGACGGCTACGTTGCGGGGATGGAGACGATGACCGTTGACGTGATTTTCGACAAGGCGCTGATTATAGATACCTCGGGCGGCGTGCCGTCGCTGCGGTTGCAGGTCGGGAGCAAGGTGCGCAGAGCGTCTTACCTGCTGGGTCGAACCGGCGTCGACGGGCTGCGTTTCAGTTACGCGCTCGCGTCGGATGACGTGGATGAGGACGGCGTCAGCGTCGTTTCGGATGGGTTGGAGCTGAACGGTGCGACCGTGCGCGACGCTTTCTCGGTGGCTGCGGCCCTTTCTCTGGCGCGCTTTGTTACCCCGGTCGCCGAGCGTCAAGTCCATCGGATCAGTCGGTTGTCGTTTGAAACGAGTTTGGCGTCGTTCACGGAAGGAACGACGGCCGAGTTGTCTTTTCGTCTGGATCCGCCGACGTCGGTTGGTCTGACGGTGGACTATCGAGTCGGTGCCCCCGGCGATACCGCCGATGACGACGACTACATTGACGCCGGCGACGGCACGGTCACGGTTGAGGCGGGCGCGACGCGCGGCACGGTTTTGGTTTCAATCCGGGACGACGAGGAGATCGAACCGGCCAGGGAGTTTTTCACGGTGTCGTTGTCTCCTTCGGACGACTACTTCGTGGCCTCGCCGTCCACGCTGCGGGTGGTAATCGCCGAAGGGGTTTGCGACCGTACGCCGAAAGTGCGTGAGGCGCTGACCCCATCGCGGTTCTCCGGTTGCGCCGCCGTCACAGAGGCGTATCTGTCTTCAAGACGGCGTCTTGACCTGAGTTCTACGCGAATGGTCGCGGTCAAGCGGGGAGATTTCTCAGGTCTGGCCGGTCTGCAGGAATTGCGGTTGAACGGCAACTTTCTGCGGGTCTTGCCGGAAGGCGTGTTTTCTGGGCTCACGGGTTTGCAGGCGCTTGACTTAGGCGCCAACCCGGGTTCGCCTTTCAGTTTGCCGCTGAGGGTTGAGCTTGCCGGCGGCCCGCAGTCGCCGCTGGCGGTGGACCAGCCCGTCCCCATCAGGCTGACGCTGCGCCACGGTGCACCATACTATTTGGACGTCAGCGTTTCGGTGGTCGGCGGTGCGTCGAGCAGTCCGACGGTGGCGATTGCGGCGGGCAGTACGCAAAGCGAGGTGTTTTTCGTGACCCGTGCACCTGGCGCACGGACCTTGGGAATGAACGTTAGCCCCGGAGATATTCTTGGCCGTCTGCCGTTCGACCAACTCACGGCGTTTCAGGGTTTCGAAATCACCTCGGACGAGCGGTCTTTCCCGGCGACGCCCGGTTCCCCCGGTTCCGGGCCGACGGTGTGCGGTCGAACGCCGGGGATTCGCAACGCGATCCTGCAGCTGCCGGGCAGCCCCGCGGGCTGCGCCGACTTTCCCTACGAAGCACTGGGGTTTGCGGCGTATCTGGACGCGAGCAACGTGGGCTTGAGCGCAATTTCGAGGGAAGACTTCGTGCCCATGATTCGGCTTCAACGTTTGGACTTGAGCGGCAACGCGCCGTTGCAAGCGCTCGGCGAGTCGGTGTTCGACTATCTCGGCGACCTGAAGCGGCTGGATTTGTCGTCGGGCGGGTTGCGTGAGTTGCACCCGAAAGCTTTCGCGGGTCTCGGGCGTCTGGAGCAGTTGCTGTTGCAGGACAACGATCTGCAAACCTTGCCGGCGGGGATCTTCGAGGGTCTGACCGGTCTGGGGAGCGCTTCGGGGAGCTTGCGTCTTGAGGGCAACAACCCCGACCTCGACTCCAACGACGGCTCTTTGAACTTTGTATTGACCGCGCAGCTGAAGGTCGCGGGCGCGTCGGGCGACGACTTGGAGTTTTATCTGTATTTGCCTCAAGGTGCGCCGTTTGCCCTGAGTTTTCCATTGACCGCGACGGGTTCCACCGGTTCGGTTCCCTCGACAGTAGGGATTTCGGCGGGAAGCACGCGAGGCGAGACCATGCGCGTCACCCGCGCCGCCGGACAGGCGCTGAAATTGAGTTTGGGCGTTGCGCCGTCGTTGCCGCAAGGTGACTCGGGAGGTGACTCGGAGGGTAACTCCCAAAGTAACTCGGGTTGCGGCTACGTCCCCTGCTACGCCGGGTTTGAGATCGCGTCGGGTGAGCCGTTGGTCTACTCCGGTACGCCGCCACCGCCGCTGCGGGTGACGGGCGTCGAGTTCTCGGTGCCGCGCTACTTCGACGACGCCTATCTCAACGATCGCACCACCCCGGGTGCGGAGGCGTTCACCGTCGAGGTGGTTTTCGACCGGGAGTTGAACGTAGATACCTCGGACGGCGAACCGGAGTTGATGCTGGAGATTGCAGGTGCTGTGAGCACCGCGACCTACGCGTCGGCGTCGGGTTCGAGCGGCAGACTGCGTTTCAGTTACACAATCGGCTGCAGGGGCGGGGACGATTGCGACGGCGACGTCGACGAAGACGGCGTCCACGTCAACTCGGCGAACGCCTTGCGCCTGAACGGGGCTGTCGTCACCGACGCTTTCGGCACGTCCGCGAACCCGTCGCTGGCGGACGTCGTGGACGTCGCCGGACCCAAGGTTCGACCGGGCGGCTTGTTGCGGTTCGACGTCGCCTCGGTCGAGGTTGTCGAAGGGGAGACGTTCGAGCTGGGTGTGACCGCGAGTCGGGCGGTGGTATCAGCCAGCGTCACCTACGTCATCGGTGCGTTCGGGGACACGGCGGGAGACGAAGACTACAGCGACGTCGGCGCCGGCGCGATTTCGGTTTTCGCGGGCGAACGGAACGGCACCATCCGGATTTCGATCCGGGACGACGAGGCGGTCGAGTCGCCGCGCGAGAGTTTTACGGTGTCCCTGAGCGATTCCGGTTCCGACGCCTATTTCCTGGCTTCGCCGGCGCAGGTGGTGGTCACGATCAAGGAGGGGGTTTGCGACCGCACGTCGCAGGTGCGCGACGCGTTGACGACCGCGGTCGGCGCCGGCGCGTGCACCGATGTAACGTCGTCGGACTTGTTCGGCCAAACCGAGCTCGATCTGAGTGAGGAGGGCATCGCATCCCTGAAAGGGGGCGATTTCTCGGGCCTGTTCCGATTACGGTCGCTGCGGTTGGACGACAACGATTTGCGAAGCTTGCCGGCGGGGATCTTCGCGGGTCTGGATTTAGGGTCGCGCGAGGGCAGTCTGCGTCTTCGCGGCAACCCGGACGTCGTCTCGCCGGATCTTGTTTTCACCGTGGAGTTCAGGTTTGTGCGCGTGGTTGGCAATCAAGCCGAGCTGGTTCTGTATTTGGCGCAAGGCGCTCCGTTCGACGTGACGGTTCCGTTGATTGCGGGAGGTGCGTTTGGTTCTCTCGCCCCCTCTGAAGTGACAATCCCGGCGGGCGAGGTGCAAAGCGCCCGGTTCAGGGTAGGTCGCCAAGCCGAGGGAACGGCGCCCCTGCGCTTGGGCACACCGGTTCCGGCGTTGCTGCCGCGAGGCGGCTGCGGCACCCCGCCTTGCTACAGCGGATTTCGAATCGCGGCGAGCGAGGTGCCGTTCATCTACGACGATTCCCCGGTGCCGCGGGTGGAACGCGTGGAGTTCACCCCGCCGCCGCAATACTTGGATGACGGGTACGTCGCGGGTGTGGAGACGGTTGTGGTTGAGGTGGTTTTCGACCGGGAGCCGCTCGTCGTGGACGTTGCGGGCGGCGAACCGTCGCTGACGTTGCAGGTCGGGGAGACCACGCGCACCGCGACTTATGTGCCTACTCCGGCGCCGATCCCCGCGCCAATCTCGGGCGCCGGCGACAAACTGCGTTTCAGCTACGCGCTCGCTCGGGAGGATCTCGACGCGGACGGTCTCAGCGTCGCTTCGGCACGGAGTTTGCAGCTGAACGGCGCGACGGTGACCGGTTACTCCCGCGTGAACGTGGACGCGTCGTTGGCGAGGTTTGTTTCCTCTCCCGCCGGCGACCGCAAAGTCCACAGGTCGCACTTGGTGAGTTTCGGTGATTCGGGCCCGGTTACAATCGCAGAAGGCGATCAAAGCTTCGTGCCTTTCATCGTCAGACCGGCACCGTTGCAGGGGGCGTCGCCTGACGTCGGTTACGGCGCCGGTCGCGCCGGCGACACGGCCACCGCCGGCGACTACCGTCTGGAGACCGGGAGCACCGTCGTTAGAGTCGGTGGTGTGGAAACGAGATACATTTCCGTTTCAACCGTGGACGACCAGGGAATAGGTCCGCTGAGCAAGTTTTTCACGCTGTATCTGATGCCGCCCGCCTCCGGGGCGGATTACGTTGTGATCTCGCCGTCGTCACTGAGGGTTACGATTAGCGAGGGCGTCTGCGACCGTACGCCGGCGGTTCGGGACGTGCTGTCAGGACGGTCCGGTTGTGCCGCCGTAACCGACGCGCACTTGGCACGGCGAAGCGACGTGATTCTGTACGATCAAGGCATCACCAGCCTCTTGTCGAGAGATTTCTCGGGTCTTGTCAATCTGCGAGGATTGGACATGGACAGCAACTCGCTGCAAACCTTGCCTGAGGGCGTGTTCGCCGGGCTGGACAAGCTGGTTAATCTGTATCTGAGGGACAATCAATTGCAGGTCTTGCGTGCGGACGTGTTCGCCGGTCTCGGTAAGCTGTCGGGTCTGAGTCTGAGCGGCAATGATCTGCGAGCCTTGCCTGAGGGCGTGTTCGCCGGGCTGGGCGAGCTGGATGATCTGTTTCTGAATGCCAATCAATTGCAGGTATTGCGTGCGGACGTGTTCACCGGTCTCGGTAAGCTGTCGGTTCTGAATCTGAGTGACAATGATCTGCGAGCCTTGCCTGAGGGCGTGTTCGCCGGGCTAGGTAGGCTGAGGTGGCTGAATCTGTCCGACAATGATTTGCGAGCCTTGCCCGCGGGTGTGTTCGCCGGGCTCGGCAGATTGGAAGTGTTGCACCTGAATAACAACCTGCGGTTGTCGGGGTTGCCGCCGGGGCTGTTTTCGGATCTTGGGAAGCTCGAATATCTGTCTCTTCACGGGAACGGTTTGTCCGAGTTGCCGGCGGGTATTTTCGCGGGGCTTTCGAACCTGAAAGGGCTTAGGTTGGACGACAACCCCGGCAGCGCTTTTACCCTCGCGCTGGGGTTTGAAGTCGTCGGCGAGGTTAGCGATTCCGCGCTCCTCAGGGTCACGTTGCGCGAGGGGGCGCCGTATCGTTTGCAGGCTGATCTTGGGATCACGGGCGGCGAGTTGTCCATCCCCGCCGTGGAGATTCCTGCGGGCAGCACGCACAGCGAGACGTTCACTGCGTCCATTCCCTCCGGCGTGACGCCGGTCGAACTGGAGTTCTCCGGCGTGACGGCATACGCTACGAATGGCTGCTTGAATCGGCACAGGCATCCTCGTACCGGAGAGTGCTTTTCCGGCCTGGAGATTGATTATTCCGCGCGGCTGGTTCTGGACAACGTTGCGGTCGACCCGCCGATATGCGCCCGTACGCCGGGCATCCGCGACGCGATTCTCGCACTGCGGGACGGCGTCGATTGCGCGAGTTTCCCGACCTACGCGCTGCGGGCTGCGTCGCGGTTGGACGCGAGCGCCGCGGGTTTGAGCGATTTCGAGCCTTCCGATTTCAACGATATGGACGCGCTCGAGCGGCTGGACTTGAGCGGCAACGCCGGTTTGCAAGCGCTGAGGGTGAACGCGTTCGGCGATGGATTGACCAGGTTGAAGCGCTTGGATTTATCGTCGGGCGGTCTGAACAGCTTGCATCCGCGGGCTTTCGCGGGTTTGAGTGGCTTGGAGCAGTTGCTGTTGCACGACAACGACGTTCGTGAGCTGCCGGCGGGTCTGTTCGCGGGCCTGAGCGGTCTGGGGCGCGTTTCAGGGAGTTTGCGCCTCGAGGACAACCCGGACGACGGCTCGTCGGATTTCGTTCTGACCGCGGCGTTCCGAGTCGTGAGCGCCGCCAACGACGATCTCGAGTTTTACCTTTACCTGGCCCAGGGCGCACCGCTTGAGGTGTCGTTTCCGTTGACCGCGGAGGGTTCGACCCCTGTCTTCTTGACTACTTCGACGGTGACAATTCCGGCGGGGAGTACGCGCAGCGAAACCTTAAGCGTCGTACGCCAGACCGGTCACACGCTGCGCTTGAGTCTGGGCGATCCGTCGTTGCCGTTCCAGAGTCGCTCACAAGATGATCGGCTGGGCGATTCGGGCTGCGGTTACGCTCCTTGCTACGCCGGTTTTGAAATCGCGTCGGGCGGGTCGTTGGCCTATGAAGGCGAAGCAGGCGGGTTGCCGTCGGCGCCTCAGGCGACGACGATGCGTTTTTCGTCGCCGCGATACCTCGCCGCCGGCTACGTTGCCGGGGTGGAGACGATCTTCGTCGACGTGGTTTTCGACAGGGGGTTGATCGTGGATACCTCGGGCGGTGTCCCGTCGTTGCAGTTGTCGGTCGGGAATCGAGAGTATCGTGCCGACTATCTGCCGGGTCGAACCGCCGACGGCGTCTTGCGTTTCAGCTATGTGCTCGCGGCGGAGGATCTTGGCGACGTCAGTATTGCCTCGGCAAGCGGGTTGGAATTGAACGGCGCGACCGTGCTCGACGCTTTGGGCGTCGCCGCGAACCTTTCGTTGCCGGATGGTTTTCTGACCCTCGTCGCCGCCCGCCAAGTTGTTGCGACGCACTTGGTGTCGTTTGACCTCGAGGCGATTTCGACCGAGGAAGTTGAGACGACGCTCGAGTTGCCTTTCACGGTCGCCCCGCCGGCGAGGTCGGCACTGTCCGTGGGCTACCGCGTCGGCGCGCCGGGAGACACCGCGGACGGCGGCGACTATGCCGCCGGTGAGGTTTCGAGCACGGTCATGGTTGGGGCGGGCGAGACGCGCGGGCGCGTCCGGGTTTCGATCCGTGACGACGAGGTCCCCGAGCGGCCGAGCGAGTTTTTCACGGTGTCGTTGACCCCGTCGACCGGGAGCGGCTATATCCTGGCTTCGCCGTCGGCGGTCAGGGTTGAGATTACCGAGAGAGGGATCTGCGATCGGACGCGGCTGGTTCGCCAGAGGCTTGTTATGTTGTCCGGTGTCTTCAGTTGCGCCAAAGTAACCGAAAGAGACCTGGCTGGATACAGCTCCGACCTTAACTTGGCGGGAACCGGCCTGAGCAGCCTCAAGAGAGGGGATTTCTTCGGCCTCGGCAAACTGAGGGAGCTGAATCTGCACACCAACGAATTGACCACGTTGCCGGCGGGCGTGTTCGAGGGCCTCGGCGGACTGAGAAGACTGAATCTACGCGACAACGAATTGACCACGTTGCCGACGGGCACGTTCAAGGGCCTCGGCGGACTGGAGGAACTGGATCTACACGACAACGAATTGACCACGTTGCCGGCGGGCACGTTCGCCGGCCTCGGCAAACTGGAGATCCTGCGTCTGAACGGCAACCGCCTGACCACGTTGCCGGCGGGCACGTTCGCCGGCCTCGGCGAATTGAGGGAATTGATTCTAAGCAACAGCGACCATTTGACCACGTTGCCGGCAGGCACGTTCGCCGGCCTCGGCAAACTGGAGATCCTGCGTCTGGACGGCAACCGCCTGACCACGTTGCCGGCGGACATATTCGCCGGCCTCGGCGAACTGAGGAACCTGTTTCTAAGCAACGGTCTCTTGACCACGTTGCCGGCAGGCACGTTCGACGGCCTTGGCGAACTGAGGAAACTGCGTCTGTACCGCAACCAATTGGTTTCGTTGCCGAAAGGAGTGTTTCGAGGTCTCTCGAATCTGATCGTGCTGCACTTAGGTAGCAATCCCGGCGCCAATTTTGAATTGGCGGTGGATCTTGAGCCCGCGGCGCGGGCGACGGTATCCGGGGAACTGTCGCTCAGGGTCGTGTTGTCCGACGGAGCGCCCTATTCCCTGCGGGCCGGGGCGGTGGTATCCGACGCCGAGATATCAGGGCTGCCCGGCAACGTCGTGACGATTCCGGCGGGCGAGACGCGAAGCGAAGCATTTTTGGTGTCTCCGACGGGGCGGTCTCCGACGCTGGAGTTCATTGCCTTATCGCCGCCGCCTGACAGTTGCGAGATTTATGAGCGATACAACGGTCAATGCTTCAGCGGTTTCACGATTGACTGGGACAACGAATTCAGCTTGGATGACGGCGTCTCCCCGAGCGTGTCGGAGGTCACGGTCGAGGCCGGCAAGGAAGTCGTTGCTCGCGTCCGCTTCAGCGAAAGGGTTTTCGTGATTCCGGGTTCGAACGGTCTCAACCCGACGTTGAGTCTGGAGATAGGCGGTGAGGATCGGACCGCGGTCTACGACGAGGATTTGAGTTCCAGGGACACCCTGGCGTTCCGGTATACGCCGCAGAGCGACGATGAAGCCTTGGTGGACGTTGTCGTTCCTGACGGTGCGTTGGATCTCAACGGCGCGAGCATCACCGACCTTGCGGACAACTCTGCGGATCTCTCCTACTTCGGTTCGTTGACGCTTGACGATTATTCGGTTCAAGTGAGAGCGCCGGGCGACAGGGAGATTTCGGTCGTGTTCAGCCCGGGTGCGGTCGACGTCGCCCCGGGCAGCAGCGTCGCGTTCACGCTGGGGACGGTTCCGGCGTTGCTGCCCGGTGAGTCGGCGACGGTGACGTTGACGGCGTCGCCCGGGGTTTTCCTGAACGGCGCCGGGAACGTTTTGACGCTGCACTTGGACGGCGAAACGATACAACGCGAGGAAGTGAGGGTTTCGATGGCCGCCGGCACACGGTCGGGGCTGGTCGCGGCGGCGTGGGAAAGTTTCGTCGGGTTCGAGCCGCAACCTCCGCGGTCGTCGTTGGTGGTGAACCCGGTATCGGTCACGTTCACGCCGGACGAGGTCGATGTTGAGCAGGGTGACGGCGTCACGGTGACGGTGGCGACGATGCCCGAGTTGTCTCCGGGTCAGTCGGCGACGGTGGTGCTGACGGCGCAGGCGGGGCTTTCCTTCGGCGGTGGCGAGAGCGTCTTGACGCTGCGCTTGGACGGTGCGACGACTCGGCGTGAGGTCAGGATTGAGACGAGTTTCGACGCGCCGCCCGGTGAGACCGGGATTACATCGGCCCTGAGCGGCAACGGGTTCGGTGCGGCGGACGAGCAGGCGTTGTTGTCGGTGAGCGTGAGGCTCAGGGTGGTGTCGGTTTCGGTGGAGTTTGACGTGGCCGAGGCGGTGCTGACGGTTTCGGACGCGACCGAGGTAATGCTGCGCTTGGGCGAGACCTCCGGGTTGTATCCGGGCGAAGCGCTGGATTTTGCGGTGATGACCGAAGGTCCGGGGCTGGGGGTGGACCCGCAAAGGGTGAGTTTGACGGAGTCCGGGTCGGCCACGGTGTTGATTTTCGCGCGAACGCCGGGTGAGAGAGGGACCTTGACGGTGACGTCGGTGCGCCCGTCGGCGGTGAGGCTGGAAGAGACGGCGTTGCCGGTGCGGGTCGAGCGGGATCTGCGGTTGTCTTTCAATCCGGCGGAAGTGAGTTTGATTGCGGGCGGCTCATCCGAGCTCGTGGAGTTGACGTTGGAAAGGGATAACTTGCTCGAGCCGGGCGAGACGGTGGTGGTGACGCTGACGCCGAGTCCGGGTCTCGAGGTGAGGTCGGAGTCGGGGGAGAGCCTGTCCGTGGTGAGTTTGGGTCGCGACGCCGGCGCGACCACGCGCGTACGGGTCAGCGCGAACCGAGACGCCGACTATGTAACCCCGGACGCGGAAAGCCTGAACGCCGCGGCGTCGGTGTTGCCGGACAACGTCCGGGTGGCTGAAACGACCCTGTCGGCGACGGTGGAGCAACGCGAGATCAGGGTGTTTTTCGAGCCGAGACGGATTACGCTGGTGCGCGGTGGCGCGGCGCCGGCGACAGCTTCGCAGACGGTGACGATGAGAACCGAGCCTGAGTTGCAGAGCGGCGAAGCGTTGGTGGTCTCGTTGAGCGCGACCGGCGTGGCGGTGGTGAGTCCGCGGGGCCCGGTGACGTTGACCCCGACGGACAATGCCACGGCGGTGACCGTCGAAGCGACGCGGGAGGCAAGCAGCGGTGCGGTGTTCGTGACGCTGGACGAGGATGCGTCGTTGCTCGGCAACGCGCGGGTGACGACGGATACTTTGGCGGTCGCCGTCGTTCGCGGCGTGAGCCTGTCGCTTTCGGGGTACGCGGGTCAGGACCTGGCGCAGTTCGTTGCCGGGGGATCAACCGAGGTCAGGGTGACGACGGACCCGGTGCTCGAGGGAGACGAGCGGGTG